>NZ_JBHZCS010000067.1:56352-58337 GCF_042755705.1 Nocardia sp. NPDC059154 | reverse complement strand
GGGGTTCAAATCCCCTATCCTCCGCCAGGGAAAGACCCTGGTCGGGATCGGTTTTTCCGGTTCTGGCCAGGGGCTTCTGGCAACGGTCTTGGCAACATGCCATGCTGTGCGAGCGTGACTCTGCAGGAGTCGGTACATCATCACCGACCACACAGAGGACCACCAGATGGCCAGCATTCGCGAACGGGTCCATGCCCGTGGCAACACGACCTATCAGCTGCAGTACCGCTACAACGGCAAGCAGCCCAGCATCGAATTCGACGACCGCGCCGACGCGGTGAAGTGGAAAGCGATCTTCGAGAAACGCGGCCCCGCGATGGCGCTGGAAATGCTGCGCGCCGAGAGCGCCGACGCCACGTGCCCAGGGATCAAACAGGCGGGCGCGGACTATATCGAGACCCGCACGAAAGCCGGTGTCGGCAGCCGCCAGCGCTACGAGCGATTCATGCGCAACGACATCGAGCCGTTCTTCACACCGACATTGCCTGTCGATTCGGTCACGCCCGAGATGGTCGCGAAATGGATCAACCATCTCGCTGCGAAGGGCAACAGCGCGAAAACCATTGCGAACAAACACGGGTACCTGTGCGGGATGTTCAAATGGCTGGCGAAGAAAGGCACGGTCAGCACGAACCCGTGCGTCGAGACCGAGCTGCCCGACATCCACCAGGCCGAGATGACTTTCCTCGAGGCCGACGAATTCGCTGCGTTGCACCGCGAGATCCCCGCCGAATGGCAGGTATTCGTGCGGTTCCTGGTCACCTCCGGCGTGCGATGGGGTGAGGCCACCGCGCTGCGGGTCGGGGATGTGTCACGCAAGGCGGGCACGGTCCGGATCCGGCAGGCGTGGAAGTACACCGGCGGCAAGCGGATCCTGGGCCCGCCCAAGACCAAGAAGTCCAAGCGCACGATCAATATCGATCGCGGGCTGCTCGATGCGCTGCCGCTGACCGGGCGCGCATACGGTGACTGGCTGTTCACGAATGCGCACGGGGATCCGGTGCAGATCAGCACGTTCTACAAAACGGTGTGGGTGCCGACGCTGGCGCGCCTGGCTGCCGACCCTGAGGATCCGCTGCGCGGGAAATCGCCACGGATACATGATCTTCGGCACACCTGCGCGAGTTGGATGATCAGCAAGCGGGTCTCGCTGCCGGTGATCCAGGCAGCCCTCGGCCACGAGAGCATCACCACCACCGTGGACCGGTATGGGCATCTGGATCGGCAGGCCGGCGAGGCAGCCGCGGCGGCGATCGGCGAGATCCTCACCGAGCACCTGCACGCCATCCCGGTACCGGCCGCGCAGGTGGTCGCCCTGCGGTCGAAGGCGGTGGCATGATGCGCGCCTACTCCCCTGCCCTCACCCCCGCACAGTTCCAGCGCATCATGGCCGAGCTGCCCCAGCGGTGGCATCCGGTCGCCGAATGGCTTGGGGTGACCGGGATCCGGATCGGGGAAACCGCGGCGCTCACCACCGCCGACATCGATGCGGCGGCGGGCACCTGCCGCGTCACGCGGGTGTGGGTGCCGGCCGGGCGATTCTGGGAGCTGCAGCAATCGCGTTGTGGGCGCACGGTTCTGGTGCCTGAGCAGGTCCTGGCCGGGATGGATCTGACCCGCTGCGATGAGGAGCTGTTCTCGATCGACGGCGCGCTAGGGCCGGGCTTGATGCGCGGTTTCTCGCGGGCGTGGCGTGGCGCGGTGGTCGCGGCGCACGAGGATCTCGGTGGACGCCGGACGCACGTGCACGATCTGCGCCGGATGTGCGGGGCGCAGCTGCTGCGCGCGGGCGTGCCACTGCCCGAGGTGGCCGCACAGCTGGGATGGTCGGTACAGGTGACAGCCGAGCAGGTGGCACGAACTGTCGGTGCCTGATCCGGGCCGGGGGGGGGGGGAAACAGGGGGGGGGGGGGGGGGGGCGGAAAAAAACCCACCCACAAAAGAGGGGGGAGAGGTGTTCCGCGTCGCCCCTCCCCACTCTTTGT
>NZ_JBHZCS010000067.1:0-56342 GCF_042755705.1 Nocardia sp. NPDC059154 | reverse complement strand
CGGGGGCTTCCCATTCCCCGGGGTGGCCACACATTGGGGATGGTGGGGACGGGGGACAGCAGAGAGGGGGGAAGGAGTTGTGGGTGCTGGGTCGGGGCGGGGCGCCACCACGCTGGTGTGAGCGTGGCGCCGCCCAGCACCACCTCAGCTACCAAGGGGGTATCCATGTTGTCTCGCCGTACCCGTGCCACAGTTCTGGCTCTGCTCGCCCTTGCGCCGCTATCGGCGTGCTCGAAATCCTCTGCCCCCGAAGCCTCGCCGAGCGCCATCATCTCGGCCCCGAAGACCCCGGCGCCGATGTCCAACCTGCTGGCGGTCGGGCAGCCGGTGACGTTCACCCGCACCGACACCGGCGGCAAGGTCGGCGAGATCCGATTCACCGCGGTGAAAGCCCTTCCCGCCGAATGCATCGCGTCCTCGCGGCCCGGGGTCACCCTCGCCATCGAGGTGGCGATCAGCAACGGGCCCGGCGAGCAGCTGCCGGTGCCCGACACCTATCAGCTGCTGTACGACGATGGCGGCGAGACCAGCAGCCCGGTCGAGACCGCCAGCATCTACGGCTGCGAGTCCGACTTCCCGCAGGTGAAAACCGCGCCGCCCGGACAGCAGGCGCAGGGCTGGTTCGCGGTGCGCACCAAGGTCGCACCGACCCAGCTGATCTACACCCCGATGGTCGGTGACCAGACCTCGACCGCGGGCAACGTCAAGATCCTGGCGGTCGCCCCGGCGACCGTGATGCTGAGCCTGCCCGCCCAGCTGACCGCCGAGACCGCCAGCGCCAGCCCTTCGGCACCGGCACCGGCACCGGCCAGCAGCGCCCCGGTCGTGGCCCCCACCACTACCACCGCCACCGGCAACGCCATGCCGGTGGCGCCGCCGACCGGACTGGATTCGGAGGGCCGGCCGAACGGCAGCGGCGGGCGGCTGGTCGGCTGCGCTGACGAAATGACCTACCAGCCGGGGACCGGCGTCTACGAGGATGGCTCAAGGGGTTTCGCGGCCGAGTGCCTGCCCGGCGGTTCGATGCACGGTAACTAGAACGTGCGCCACACCGGTGCGAGGCGATCCGCGCCGCGCACCTGCCGCCCCTCCGACGACCTCACCACCACGTGGTCGAGCAGCAGCGCCACGATCGCGTGACGGCGCTCGATACTCGCGTCTTCCCACCAAGCCAGCACGTCATCGACCGACGGGCCCGGCAGATCCCCGGCGGTCGACAGCGCGGTGATCAGACGCTCTGCCGCCGCGGTGGTGGCGCGGGCACGGTCGGTACCGGCCAGCAGGGTGGCCCGGTCGATCAGCCCCTCGGCGTAGTCCTGGCCGAGCTGCTCCAGGCGCTGGCCGACCTCGGCGACGACGCGCTGCTGATCCTCGACCGTGCCCGCCGCGGCCAGGGCGCGGCCGAGCTGGCGGCGATAGGTCGCATCGGTGAGCCGCGCGAGCACGCGTTCGGTGATGTCGGCCTCGATCAGCGCCGCCTTGATGGCGACGGTGTTGCAGTTGCTGCAGGTGTAGCCCGGATCGCGGTCACCGTTCGGGGCGTAGGTCAGGTGGTAGCCGCAGACAGCGCAGCGCGCGAGCTTGTCCTGCAGCAAGTAGGGCGTCGCCCGGTAGGCCGCGAACTTCTGGCGGGCCGGATCCAGCAGCAGCGCGCGCAGCCGATCCCAGGTATCGCGGTCCAGGATCGGTTCCATCCCGGCGTCGACCAGCTGCCCGTCGCCATCGAAGCGGCAGCCGATCATGCGGGGCGCGACCAGGGCGCGCCGCAGCACTGTCGGCGACCACGGCCCGCCCGCCACCGTCGACACCCCACGGGTTTGCAGGTCGGCCGCTAGCCCGCGCAGACTCGGCTGCGGATCGGCTTCCTGGTCGAGCAGATACGGTGCCCACCGCTCGCGGACCTCGGCCGCTTCGGCGGTTTCAATGGTCTTGCCGTCAGCCTGCCAACCATACGCACGCGACAACTGTCACCCTTCCCCGTCTGGCACTGTTTCCTATATGTCGGACTGTACCCCAGGGCGCGCACCAAGAAATTCACCAAGAACTCACACGTAGACGACTTGACCGAACCCCGTTGCGGGACAGTCGGATTGGCCCGGAAAATTGCGGTAGCCGGAAGGCCGCTGGACCTATACCTTGTGGGCATGACCTCCAATCACGAGACAATCGCTACGCCTGATACCGACGATCAGCCGGCCGAGGGGCTCGGGCTGCCGGACATCACGACGACCGTGGACTGGCATGCGTTGCCTGATCCCCAGCTGCAGTACCTCTCGGACATGGGCAGCGCGATCAACTTCGACCTGACATTGGTCCTGCCGGCGGGGGTTATCACCGGAATCGCCATCGGGGCCAAGGAGTTTTACGAGGGCTCGGCCGATATCGTCCGCGCCGCGATTGCCAACGCAAACGAATCGACCAGGACTGCGGGGCAGTTGCTGATCGATGCGATGATCACTCCGGAGATCGAGGCCATCCCGGAGGACGACGATCCTGCGGATCAGGTGCATCAGGGCTACAACCTGATCAGCTCCATTCATCTGCGTGATGTGGCGCTGCTGACGGGCCCGACTGTCGTGCGACAGAAGTATCTGCGGGTCAAGCTCAGCGACGTGACCGCGTGGGCATACGGCCGACCGCTTCAGAAGACTGACTAACAGCGCGGTTTGCGGACCCCGGCTACGACGACGGTGAGTCGTCGTGGGCCGGGGTGCCGCTGTCGAGCGCGGACTGCATGCGGGTCGCGAGGCTGTCGTGGCCCGCGGCCTGCAGCAGCGGGATCGCCTGGCGCATCAGGTCCGCCCACTTCCACAACCGTTCTTTCAAACGATCGGTGGCCGATTCTTGTTTGGCCAGTTTGATTTCCAGCCGTTCGGCGCGCGCGTCGGCGCGGTCAGCGAACTCGCCGGACGCCTCGACCAGGACGCGCGCGGCATCGCCGCGGCGGGTCGAGCGTGAGAACAGGCCACCGATCAAGGCCACCAGCACACCGGACACCCCGCCCCCGACCAACAGGTTGGCGATCGCGCCCAGGTCAGTCACCGTCTAGTCTCCTCGCCACCTGCGCCACCACCCGGACCCGGCGCCAATCGCGCCAGACCAGGCGGCACGCGCACACCACTAAACCCAAGACCACCCACAGCGCGAACGTCGCGCGCCCCGCGTACACGGTCTGACTCAGCGCCAGCACGTAGACGGTGAGCGCGAAGAACACGCCCACGTCTCCGGCCAGCTGCAGCCACAGCCCGATCGGCTGCCGCTGCTCCAGCAGCACCCCGACCGCCCACATCGTGGGCCCGGCGACCAGCAGCGCCACCCATCCCAGATGAGCGAACCGGCCCATGATCTGGCCGACCGCGCCCGGGATCTCGCCCGCCCAGATCGCCCACACACCCGCGCACCAGATCGCGGAGTACATGACCGCCTGGTACGAGCGGATCCCTTCGTCGTCGGCCAGCAGCAGCCGGGCTCTACGCAGCGGCATGGAACCGCCCGCCGGCAGCGGCCGTCGACGCGCTGTAGAGCAGCGCCAGGAATACCCAGGTGCACACCCCGCCCCATCCCACGCCCGGGTTCCGGGCTGCGACCACACCGATCGACAGCGCGAAGCACGTCGACCAGGCCGCGCAGCCCGCGAATCCGACCATGACCAGAACCAGTGTGCGGGTGGCGAATCCCAGCGAGCCCATCACCGCCGCACCCAACAGCACCGCGCCCCACGATTCGGGAGCACCGGGCACCTGCAGCGCGACCTCATAGGCGGGGGCCGACCAGCGAGACTCACCGCCCACGATGGTGATCACGCCGTAGACGACGGCGAAGACCAGCAGCGCAAGGGCGGTCAGTCGCGTGAACGCTTCGGCCACAGCCGGATTGATCGCTGGCTGCTGCAGGCGGGCCATACTCATGCCGCGTCGTCCCTCCGGTGCCGGCCGCCGAAGTCGGCGAAGTACACCGGATCCGGTTTCACCACCTTGCGGGTGAGGAACGCGGCGATCAGCGGCGCGACGACCAGGCTGTAGATCGTGGTCACCGTCTCGACCCACTGGGTATCGATCTGGCGGCCGAGGATGTAGGCCGCAACCGCGGTGATGGTCATCAGCGTGGTGCGGACCAGCGCGGGTTCTGGTACGCGCGTGGGCAATCGCAGTTTCACGACTTGCCGCCCGGGCGGGTGGTGAATCCTTCGATGCCGAGGTGCTCGCCGATCGCAGCCAAGGCGTCGGGCACCGAGCGGCCACCGAGCTGCGCGAACCCGGTCACCGAGCCGTCGCGGCGATCCTTGCTACCGAGCCCGCCGAGCTGGTCGACCGCGCCACCAGAGTGCAGGTCTCCCCAGCTGAGCATGTTGCCTGCGGTCTCGTTGTCCACACCATCGACGTTCTGACCGTCTCGGGCCCCGGGCTTGCGGATCCGTTGCGACCATACGGCTTTGGCGATGTCATCTGCACTGGGCATGTCGTCTCCTTCAGCGAAAGCGCGTGCGCGCCTGATCAATTCGTCCCACGGGAAGTTCGGCCCGGGGTCTGTGTGCCCGCCACCCCACGCCCCGAAGTCGACGTGGCCGCATACGCCTCGGCGGGTGGGCGGGGTCTGGCCGGTGCCGCCGACATACTCGATCGGGATGCCGCGCTCGAGGCAGCGCCACGCGACCAATGCGGCTGTGCGGGTGAGCATTTTGTCCTCATCGACGCCATCGGATGCGTCGGTTTCGAGCCACTTGCCGCGCGACCACGACACGAAACTGCCGGCCATCAGGATGTGATCGGCGCGCGGGTTGGCGTTCATCGCCGCCCACGGGTTCATGTCCCACGGCACGACCAGCACCGATTCGTGATCGTCGACCACCGCGTTGTAGGACACTGCGCGGTCGGGGTCACCACCGGGTGCCGGGTTCTGCAGGTACGGGATGATGCTGCGGGCGTTGCCGCCGCCTTCCTGGGTGTGAATCGCGACCCAGCTCACCGACCTACCGCCGGAATGGCAGTTGTCGGACAGGTCTTCGCGAGTGATCGGGTCGTCCATGGTGGGCCTTTCCTGCACAGCGGCGGTACGGGGATCGAGGGCGCCCGCGAACCACGGCGCGGGGTCGACGGTGGTGCCGCCGAGCCGGCCGGGCGGGGTCCAGATCTCGACGTGCGCGTGCGGGCCGGTGGATTCGCCGTGGGTGTTGACGTAGCCGAGCAGCTGCCCGGCGCGCACGCGGTCGCCGCCGCGCACTGCGGGGTCGCCGTGGCCGATGATGATGTCCACGCCTGCGGATTGCTGGGCGTCGAGCCACACCCATTTCCCGAAGCCCTGCACGTTATCGCGTTCGGCGCCTTCGACGATCACCCCGGCGACCGGGGCATAGAACGGGGTGCCCATCGGGGCGGCGAAGTCGAGGCCAGCGTGAAATGCGCCGTCGCGCGGCCCATATGGTGAGCTGATGGTGTAGCTGCCCGGCGCTAGCGGCAGATACCGGATCGGCATGCGGGCCCCTCGGATCGAGAATGGGTGCCCGGCCCGCAGCCAGCAGCGTTCTACCGCAGAGGATACGGGCCACACCCTCATCCGTTCAGTCGCGCGCCCTCGAAATAGGTTTTGTAGCCGGTGCCAGCGGGCCCGTTGCCGACCAGGTTTCCGCCCTGGTTGGAGTACACCGCGGGCGAAACTTGGTCCCCTGCACGCAGGTACATCACGTTCGATGCGGCCGCTGAGTAGGTGGCGGTGTTGTCTCCGGACCCGCCGCCGTTGACGTAGTGTCCCGAGCGCGCCACGCTCGCGGTACTACCACCGGAAGGTTTGTGGTAGATGCCTAGCTCCAGGGCGATCTGATACACGCTGACCTGTACCGCGCCAGCGACGTGGTACCAGCCGGATTGGCGGATCTGCACCACACCGCGCCCGAAGTCGACGATGTCGCAATTGACCAGCTGCCCGTCGCGCACCACGTCGAAGGTGCCCGCCCCTACGGTTGTCCAGCCGCCGCCCGAGGGCACTGAGGGCAGCGCCACACTCGAGGTCGATTGGTAGATCGACCAGCCGGTGCCGGTGACCGCGGGGCTGGACACATCCGCAGCCGAGAACGATTTGACGTTCCAGCCGGTGTAGGGCGTGCCGAAAATGTCGGTCCACTGGCTCGACATCATGCCGACAGATCGATAGGCCGCCCCGACCGCGGCCTGCCCGCTGGCGTCGGTGTGCGCCAGCAGCGTCACGCCGTTCAGGGTGGCGGTGTAGGTGTTGCCCTCCGCCTTGAGGGTGAAGGTCTTGCCAGCCGCCACGGTGAAGTCGTCGGTGTCGGCCCAGTCGTGGTAGACGTACGCGGTGCCGTTCCAGGTGGCCCACCCCAAATAGGCGCGGCTGTTGAAGACGTTGAGGTAGACGAACTTGCTCATATCGACAGCGGCGCGCACGATCAGCGAGGTCATCGACTGGGTCGTTCCGGGGTTGCCCGCGACCGCGATCACGTGGTGGTCGTTGGTCTGCATCACCGTGTTGTGCAGCGCCCACCGGGTGCCGTTGCTGTAGCCGTTGTTCGGCTGCAGTCCAGCGACGCCGCCGCCGGTGGCCCACAGCGCGGTCGGCTGCCCGCCGAGTGTCCAGCCCGGGCCGAGGTTGCCCAGGATCGTGTCGGGGAAGGTGACCGTATAGGACGCGCCTCCGGCCGATCCGCCGGTCTGGTTGTTCTGCAGCTCGGCGATCGCCGCGCTGTTGGCGGCGAGGCTGTCCTGGATGCTGCCCACGGTGCTGGCCACCTGGCTGGGGTCGCTGCTGCCGCCGGTGATGCCCTGCACGGTGGTGGTCGCGGTGGCGTGCACCCCGTTCATGCCGTCGGCGATGCCGTCGATGATCGACGCCAGATCGTCGCCGACGAACGGGATCCATTCGCACAGATCGGCCAGGGCGTGCAGGGCGGCGGCGATGAAGTTGTTGACGAAATTGCCCAGGTTGCGGATCCAGGTGCCCAAATCATTGAGGTCGCCGTCTTCGACGCCGGTGATGATCTCGATGATGTCGCCGATCAGACCGCCGACGATCGGGATCTGCTGCACCTGCTGATAGATCACACTGAAGAACTCGCCGCGCACAGCTTCGGCCAGATCGTAGGTGCCCTGGTTGTCCTCGATCGCCAGCTGCTCACGGTCAGCGTGCTGCAGCGAGGCCACCGTGCTGGCGGTGTAGGCCTTGGCCGGTGCCGGATCGGCCGGGAAATTCGGGGATGTCATGGGGCACCGTGGATGTCAGGCTGATCGGCCTGGGCAATCAGCTTGCGGGTCAGCTCGACCTCACGGATCTGAGCCTTCAGGGCGGCGATCTGCGTGTCGTCGTACCCGGAGATGTCGGCCACGACCGCCGGGACTTCGCTCGCGTCCTCGGTGTCGGCTTCCTCGGGCGCACCGATAGGCACCCACTTCACACCCTCCACCCCGATGTCGCGCCGCGCGTTCGGGTCTCGCCGCGGCCGGTACAGCGGCTGCGAGGGCGCCGGCAGGCGCAGGTTGTCGAATACGTGGATCGCGAACAGATGGCATGCCTCGGACGGGACCTGCATGCCGGGCAGCCCTTGACCCATCGGCACCGACTGGAACCACATGCTGAGCGGGTGCTGATGCTCGCGGGCGAAGACAATGCCGGTCTTGGGGTCACGGCGGATGCCATCGAGACGGTCGGAGCGCTCCGACCAGCTCAGCCGCGTCTTCGGTTTGCCGCTCTGCTTGCCCATCTACCGACCTCCATTCATAGGTGACAGTGCAACTGTATCCACGCTTCCCTGGTCAGCTGGACACGCCGACCATCTGGATCAGGCTCTTGATCTGCGCGACGTGGCGCGACAGCATCGCACTCGGGTCATCGCTGGCGCGGTCGTCGCCGATGCTGATTTCCCACCGCGCTGCCTGCGAGCGGGTGATCACGTACTTCAGCGCGTACACGTGGTCGACGTACCAGCGGCCGTTGCGCCCGACCTCGGCGGCCACCCGGTCGCCGACATCGAAATGCCTTCCGACCCAATAGGGTTGCCCGTTGACGACGCTGACCTTGTAGGACCGGTACGCCTTGGTGCGGTCGAACCCGGTCCGGATCGCCTGCAGCGCAGAGAGACTGAATCCGGTGCCGCCGGTCGATTCCCAGTACTCGCCGAAGGGCGGCCCGTGCACGCCCATCTCGGCTATTCGGATCGGGTTGCCAACGCGGTGGAAGGCCAGCACCACGTCCTCGAGTTGGCTGTCGAATATGCCCAGCGTCAGCCCGGGGTTGCCGAACATGGCGCCGATGTACCCCAATAGCGAGTTGGCCAGGAGTTTCAGGCCGGTGTTCACCCAGTCGGGTGAGTGACCGCCGGTGACGATCGCGCCCGCGAGGGCCTTGTGCACGGTGGCCTGCCACTCCCCGATGCCCGAGACCCCGGTGCGGCGTGCGTTGCGCCAGGCCACCCACGGGCGGGTCGTGCCCATGTAGCCGGGCTCGCCGTACTCAGGCGCGTCCGGGATGCCGACCACCTCGACGACCTGGTTGATCAGGTCCGTCGCCACCGAGGTGACGTAGTGGATCAGCCCGTCGAGGGCGGTGCCGGTGATGCCGGCATAGCCGGACTTGTCGAGCACATCGACCAGCAGCGTGGGCTTGGTCAGGTGCATGTGATCCGGTGCCGGCTGCGGGTCACCGGGCAGCCAGCGGCGCACGGTCAGGTGCAGCCCGGCATCGGACAGCGTGGGGCTGAGCACGTCGAAGGCGTTGCCGAACCGCGTCGAGATGACCGACCAGGTCGAGGTGTCGAACAGCAGACCCGCGCTCGGCATGACGACGATGGGCCAGTTGTTGGGGTCGAGATTGGCCAGCCACGACCCGGGATTGAATATGTCCTCCGGCAATGCCCACAATGGCGCGAAACGGCGCAGCAAATTCAGGAACAATAAAGTCTTTGCACCGAAAATACTGGGTCCCAGGAATGCGTACATTTTTGGGTACTGCAGTTCCGGGGGCAGGAGCGGGTTACTATAGCAGACTATTTTCTTAATATGCTCAAATTCGTGCAAGAATTTCAGCTCTATTTTGCCGATCTCGCCGAACTTTTCACCATCGGTGATCGCGGAACACTTCCCCGACCAGCGTTTTCCCGACATGTCGGCGGTAATGTGCAGGTCTTCGTATTCGCCGAGGTCTTCGATCACCAGGCGGTAGATTTTGTTCGATGCCTGCAGGACCAGCGCGCCTTCGCCGGTCTCGTTGAATCGTTCCTCAAAGGACGCGGTGACGACTCCGAACAGGGGCGTGGGATTCTGCCAGTTCTTATCCCAGAGGGTTATGCGCGGGGGGCGGCGCATTTCCTCGATCCGCTGCGCGGAATTCTGCAGGATCGTCGACCGCACTTCGTCGGCACTGAGCAGCGGCGGCATCAGTGATCACTACCAGACATCAACGATACGGTCGTACTGTTTCCATGATTCGACACTCAGACCGCCTCCCCGCCCATGAATCGGCTATAGCGCTGGATGTAATAGACGTGGATCTCGGTATCGGGGCTGCCGCCCTGGATCCGGATCGGCACCTGGACCGGTGACCCCGTCCCCTTCGGCACGGCGCTCTCGAATGCCTGCCCGTTCAGGTCTGCCCATGGCTGCGAGTCGTCGAGAGCCAGCAGCGTTTCGTCGAGGGGGAAGGTCCGGATCAGCCATTCCTTGCCGGGCCCGAGCGCGCCGACCGCCGGCACCTGCACGGTGTTGCCCGAGAGTCCATCGGGCAGCCACACCACGGTGTTCGCGGTCAGGGTGTTGGTCGCGAACTGTGGCCAGCACTCGACATCGGCGGGGTTGAGCATCGGCAGCGTCCCCTGCCATACCCCGGTCCCGGTCTGCGGCGCGCCGCTGGTGGGGTTGATCTCGGTCATCTGGCTGCGCTTGATCGAGTAGCTGAGTTCCGGTGCGTACCAGTAGGGATCGACACTGAGGGTGTAGACCTCCCACGCCAGCGCCTTGGTCCGGCCGGGGTCGCGCTGGGTCAACGGTTTGGGTTTCTTCTCCCACCGCAGCCGCAGCTCGCGCGGCGGCGAGATCTCCGAGAACACCCGCAGGTAGCAATCCCAGGACGGGCCGAGCACCCGCCACAGCAGATCGTCGATCTGCTCCCACAGCAGCGTCGTACGCCCGATCGTGCCGATCCGCAGGGTGCACAGCCGCTCATCGACGCGCGGCACGTCGTCGAGCGTGCTGCCTTCCTGATAGGCATACGACTCGCGGACCTGCGTGATGGGTGCGTGCCACAGGTCTTCCCACGACCCATCGAGCAGGTGGATCCCCTGCTCGCCGCCAGTGGGGCCGAGGATGTCGAGGGTGATCATGTCCCGGCCATAGGTCGGTGAGCCCGGTTTCATGTCGCGCAGGATCAGCTGCATGATTCTGCCGGGGTTGGTCAGACAGATAGCCATGACTCACCCGTTCCTGTACGTGTCGGAAATCGCGGTGGTGCGGCCCAGCATCTTCTCTGTTTCATCGGCCACCTTCTGCGGATCCATGCCGTAGTAGTTGATGGTGTCGGCCAGCTTGAAGTTCTTGGCCGCCGTCACCGCTTGGTCGATTCCCTTGTCCGTCAGGCTCTTCAGGCCGAAGTTGTCCGAGAACTCCCCGACAATCGATTTCAGGGCGTCGACGCCGACGGCCTGGAACTTGCCCGCGAAATCCTGTTTCGATGCCCACTCGTTCGCGGCGGCGATGCCGGTGGGGGCCGGGCCGGTGTTGACGTTGAGATCCGGGGTGGCGGGTATCCCGGTCGCGCCGAGGACGGTCGGGCCCCCGCCGGTCGTCGAGCTGGTGTTCGGCGTCGACCCGCCACCGCCCCCGCCGGTGGTCGTGGTGGTCGCTGGGGTGGTGGATCCGCCGGCAGTCTTCGGGTCTCCGCCCAGGAAGAACTCGGGCGGGAAGTGCATGTGGTCGGTGTAGAGCGCGGAGTTCGCGCCCTCGGCGGCGCCGCCGTACTGGCCGTCGCCGCGCGCCCCGCCCATCTCGACCTTCGTCCCGTTGGGCAGAGTCATACTCGTGTGCCCGCCGTACGGGCCGCCGTTGTACCAGCCGAAGCTCAGCGAGCCGGACGGGCCGATGCCGGGCTGCGCGCCCATCGCCGCCAGGGCCTGGCCCTCGGTGGCGGTGGTGAACCGTGATCCCCACGGCGGCGCACCGGTGGCGTAGTTGGCCAGCGCGCTGGCCGCGCCCGAGCAGTCGCCCCAGTGCACCCCGCCCCAGTTGTAGGTCGCGCCCTCGATGCCCTTGGCGAAGTCGTCGAGCTGGTCGGCGGTGACCAGACCGCCGCCTGCGAACCCGGGCACCCCGCCGACCATCGTGCGCAGGAACTCCGGCGAGGGCACCCACCCGGCATTGAGTGCGTGCAGCAGTGGCGCGCCCGCGCTGTATGCCGCTGCGGTGGACACGAATTCGCCATCCGAGAGCCGCAACGGTTTGACTCCGTCGAGCAGGGCGGGGATCGAGTCGCTGGTGCCGGTGCCGGGCCCACGGACCAGCCGGCCGCCGGTGGCCTTGCCCTCGGCACCGGCCCACTCGATCATCGATTTGCCGATGCCCGAGAACCCGATCGTGGTGCCGCGGCCCGGGATGCCGGGCAGGTCGGGGATTTTCACTTCAGGCAGCCCGACCAGGAATTTTCCGATCTCGCGGGCCGCGGATTTGATGCCCTTCACGATCGTGTCCCACACGCTGGTCACCGTGTCGCCCAGCCCGGTGAAGAATCCGGCGATCCCGCGCAGTGTGACATCGGCGTGGTCACTGAATGCTTTGATCACCGTCGCCGCGTTGCCGAGCTGTTCACCGATCGTGGTGGCCATCTTCTCGAAGGTGGGGATCACGTAGGGCTCGATCACGTTGAGCACCAGCCACGTCCACAACTTGGCCTGGTCCTCGATCAGCGGCAGGAGCGCGATCAGCACATCGAGCAGCGGCGGCAGCATCTTCACGGCCAGGTCGACCAGCTGCGGCAGGATCGGCGCGACCGCCATGATCAGGTCGCCGAAAGCCTTCGCCAGCTCGGGCAGGTGCGGCGCCAGCTGGTTCATCGCGTCGGCGAGGGCGCCGCCGATCTTCTGCGCCACATCGGCGAGGATCGGCTGCAGCTGCTTGAAGATCGGCATCAGCAGGTCGGCGATCTGCTGGATCAGCGGACCGGCCGCGTTGAAGATCGTGGTCAGGGCGGGCGCGAGCGCGGTGATCAGCCCGGCCACGACATTGGCGATGACCGGGATGATCGGCGACAGCGCGGTGATCAACGACACGAACGCATCGCCCATCGGCTTCATCGCTGGTGCCAGCGCTGTAATCGCTTGCGACAGAGCGATTCCCACGACCTGCGCGATCTGGCTCAGCGGGTCGATCAGTGGGGTCAGGGCGGTCATCAGCGACTGCAGCAGGTCCCCGATCACCGGCAGCACCGGCTGTAGCCCGGTCGCCAGGGCGCTGATGAAATTCGCCAGGTCGGGCATGATCGCGGTCAGCGTGGTGGCGAAGGTCGCACCGATCTGGCCGAGTGCCGGCGCGATCGTCTGGACCGCTTGGCCGATCGAAGTGAACAGCGGGCCGAGGGTCGGGCCGACGATGTTGCCCATCTGGATCAGCCCGTCGATCAACGGATTCAGCCCAGCGCCGAGGCCCTGCAGCATGTCGCCGAAGGTGCTGATCAGCTGGGTCAGCGAACCGTTGTTGAACGCGTCGGTGAACGCTTGCCCGACCTGGCCGAGCATCCCGCCCAGCTGCTCACCGATCTTGCCCGCGACCGGTTCGAATGCTTGCCCGAGGGACAGGACTCCGGTGGTGGCCTGCTTCAGGCCCGGCCCCAGCCCGCCGATGAACGAGGCGGCACCGTTGAAGATCGACTCGAGGGCACCCATGTTCTCGGGCGCCTTCCAGAAGTTCGCGAAATCGGTGGTGAGCCCGTTGATTTGGGTTGCCACCGAGGTCATGCCGCGTCCGAGGACCGGGAAGGCGACCTCGGCGAGCTGCTTGATCCCGGTATCGGCACCGGCGAACAGCGCATCCTGCACCGGCAGCTTGACCAGTTCTTTCCAGCTGTCTTTCAGGCTGCGCGTCGCCAGCACGAACGACTGCGTGTTGGGCGAGAGTTTCGCCATCGCCTGCGCTGCTTTGTCCTGTGCCCCAGAGGATTTCGTCTGGGCGTCGTTCAATGCTTCCTGTGCGTCGGCGAGGGCCTTGGTCGTCTCGTCTACCCGTTCGTTCGCTGAGGCAAGCTTGTCCTTGGCTGCCACGACGGTGTCGCTGCCCTCGGCTCCCTTGGCGAGGGCTTCCTGCTGCTTCTCCGCCAAATCCGAGTTGCGGGTGCGGGTTTCGAGCAGCGATTGCTCGGCCTTGGCGACGCGCAGCTGCGCGCGCTCGTAGTCGTCACCGGGCTTGATGTTGGCGAGGTCTTTGCGCGCGTCGGCGAGGTCGAGCTGTGCTTCCTTCTCCGAGAGCACCCCGCCGCGGACCTCCAGATTGAGGTCGCGCATCTGTTTCATGGCGTCTTTGCGGGCGGTGGTCAGGTCTTTTTCGGCCTGCTCGGAGTCCTTTTTCGCGTTGCGCACGGACTTCTCGGCCGAGGTCACCTGGTCCGTAGCCGTCTTGATCGCCGAGGCTTGGGCGGCGGCGTCGCTACCGGCGGAATCCTCGGCCGCCGACAGCGCAGAGAACGCATCCTTGATGCCACCCAACCCGACTGCGATCGTGGCAATCCCAGCCATCGCGACCGGCCCCAGCGAAGCCAGCCCGACACCGAGCACCGCGACCGCGCCGGCGGCCGCGCCGATCGCACCGGTCAGTCCGGTTACCGCCGCGGTGATCAGCCCGACTTTCCCGGCCCCGCCCACCAGACCCGACACGTCGGGCAACGACGATCTCGCCGTCTTCGCGCCGGCACCGCCACGGCGGTCGATGTCGACATTCACCGTCTGGTTACGGGTCAGCGCAGCGAGTTCCGCGCGGAAGGCTGCGCCATTGGTGATGTTCAACCTGACGTTGACATGCGGCGCGAGCCGGTCGAGTCGGGCCTGCAGGGCCGCGGCGAAGGCCTGCAGCTCGGCGGTGGTCACCTGTAGGCGCACGTTCGCGCGGGCGTCGAGAGTCCGGGTGTTAAGTACGGTCTGCGCCTCGCGGCGGAAGGCTGCCACGTTGGCCGACAAGGAGACCTTGCTGCGCAAGACAATCGCATCGAGTGCGGTCTGGGTGTCGCGGCGGAACTGGGAAACGTTGGCCGACAGCGCGACGTTGATCGGGAACCGAGCGTTTTTCAGCTCGGCTTTGAGGACCTGTTCAGCCTTGCGCGCGGCAGCTTTGACCCGCGCTTCCAGCTCGGCGTCGAGGTTGTTCCAATCCAGCTGGGCGGAGACGTGCGCCTCGGCGAATGGCAATGTCACCGGCGGGCCTCCAGAGCAACGAATTCGTTGCCCGGCCCGCAGCCAGCAGCAGATGGATCGGTATCAGCGTATCGGGCTAGGTGAAGGTCAGCTCGCTGTCGACACCCTCGGGCACGGCGACCATCGGCGGCGCGCCGCCGCCGAACATCGCTGCCGCCGCCAGCCAATCGGCTGCCGCCGCGTCGTCATCGGCGCCGGTATCGCGCGCACGGTCGGGCAGCTGGTCCAGGTCCCCCAGCCAGCGGCTCAGGGCGTCGTCGTTGTGGGAGTGCCGGTGGCGTAGACAGCTGTAGGCCACGGCGGTGGCGCGGTCGGGGGCCAGGGCGAGCAGGTCGACCCCGCGCTGGCCCAGCTCGCCGTCGACCTCACGCCAAAGCGCGAGGGTCTGCCGCCAGATCTTCGTGACGGTCCATCGCGGCTGCCCGAAGATGTTCTCGACCACCGCGTCAGCGATGGCGTCGATCTGGCGGGTGGTGATGGTGCCGGTGAGGATGGATTCGATCAGCCAGCTCGCATCCCCGGTGTCGCGGGTGGTCGCGGTCACGACCCGAAAGCTGTAGTCGGACAGGGTCACTGCGACCAGGTCGCGGGTGCCGGGCAGCGGGTCGGCCAAGTGCACGACCCGCTCGCCCCACCGCCACGCACCCGCGCGAGGCTTCCACGCCGCGGACACTTACCGGTGCAGGTTCCGCGCCACGCGCCGGCGCTCGGTGCGATTGAGCTTGGGCGAGAAATGCTCGATGATCGCGGTCAACACCTTGTGGTAGACCTCGGTACCGAATTCATCGGTGCGATCGAGCAACCGACGCTGCACGTAGTGGAAGCTCTCCTCATCGAGGGCGTGTGAGGCGAATTGCTGCATGGCGAATACGCGCTCGGGCATGGTCGAGCTGCCCGAGATCATGCCCATCAGCACGCCCCATTGCTCTTCGGTGGGCTTGATCGCCACGCAGGTGTGACCGTCGATCGAGAACTCGAGGATGTCGTCATCGCTGATCTCGGGGTCGGTGTCGCTGTCCTCACCACTGCCAGTGGTGAACTGCAGCGCGGCGGGGATCGGGCGCTCGTCGTCGTCGAGGACCGGCGGGATCACCGACTCGGGTTCGTTGATAACGGTCAGTGCGTCCTCGACTCCCTCTGCGGGCAGCGGGTTGGCGGGGCGAGCGGGCTTGCGGGTGCGAGGCGGCATGTGGGGTGTCCTATCTAGGTGGTGGGGTTGCGGGAGATGCCGGGGCCGAACACTTCTTCGAGCGCTTGGGTCAGGTAGGGCGAGCCGGGGGTGCCCTTCACCGACTTGGCGAACACCCATGCGCGCTGCGTCTTGGCGGGGCGGCGGACACCAGGCGGTAGCGGCCCGATCGTTCGGCCGGCCCGGAACTTCAGGGCCTTGGCGGTGACGGGCACGATGCGGGCGTGGTGCGGCCCGAATAGGCCGGTGCCCTCATGCCGCCAGCGGGCGTAGGCCAGCGGGGATCCGACGCGCACGATCGCCCCGCTCGAGGTGGCGGTGACCAGGTGCGTGATGCTGGCCCGCAGCCTGCCCTCATCCACGGGGCAATTGGCTTTCGCCCTGTTGGCGATCTCGCGGCCGACTCGGTCACCCCAACGCACGGCGGCGCTCTGCATCGCGGCGTTGATGCGGTCGCGGTGGACCTGGCCCGAGGTCACGGCGCTACGCCTTGTCGGTGCGCGAGCGGCGCGCCCGCGGTGCCGACGGCTCGGGCTCGGCGAGCAGCTCGGCCGCATCCGCGCGGGCGCTGATCAGGTCGGCCTGCGCTTCGGCCGCCGCGTCGCTGGCCTGCTGGACCGCCTCTGCACGATCCTCTACCTGCGCCTCGGCCGAGTCCTCGGCGGGCGGGGTCGAGTCGGCGAGCACGGTCACGCGCCCGTCGGCGATCAGGGTGCTGATACGCGGGGTGTGGGCCACCGTGCGGACCTCGCCCGCCGCCCAGTCCTCGAAGGCTTGCTCGGCTCGCACAGTCACATCGGTCATGCGAGCGAGGATACAGTCACACTGTCTCTATGTATTTCAGCGTCGAAGGTGGTCAGCCGTGCCTTTCTTGACATTCCTGCTCTGCCTCGGCGCCGCCGCGCGCCTGACCCGGCTGGTGACAGACGACTACATCACCCGGCACCTGCGGACCGCGGTGATCACCCGCACCGGCCACGCCAGTGACCTGTCGTGGCTGGTGACGTGCGCGTGGTGCTTCGGAATGTGGTGCGCGGCAGCTGTTTTCACCGCCGGATATTTCTATGGTGATCAGCCGTGGTTCATCTGGTCGGCCGCCGCGCTGAGCGCATCGCACCTGATCGGGCTGGGCGCGACCCACTTCGACGGGGACCGCTCATGAACCGCCGCCCGGAATCGACCGCAGCGCGCATCGCCGAGCAGCTGGCCGCCACGGCGGGCACGCGGCGCGGGGCGCGGGCCCGCGTACCGGGGGCAGTGCTCACGCAATTTCATCTCGACCAAGCCACCCGCACCAATCCACTCCGGCCGCCGCGCACGATCACCGCCGCCGCACAGATCCTCGCGGGCCCGACCGTCGCGCGCACCACGGCCAAGAACACCAAACAGCGTTGGCAGGATGAGATCTGGGATCTGCGCGATGAGATCGGTGAGCTGCGCTTCAGCGGTGACCGCATCGCGCGCTCGGTCGGGGGGATGCGGCCGATGATCGCCAAGGTCGAATCCCTCGGCGACGAACCGGTGGAAGTGACCGAGGGTCTACCCGCTGAGCTGGGCGATCGCATGTTCGGCAACCCGGCCGCCAACAGCCAGAACCTGTTCCGGGCAGGCCAGCATTTCGGGTTCAACGGCGAGACACTGCTGCTGCTCGGCGACGGGGAAGACGACACGTTCACCTGGCAGCCGTGCTCGGTGCAGGAACTCACTCCGGCCGGCAAGTCCTGGACCTACAACAACGGCCTGGACCCTCGGCCGTTGCGCCCCGACGAGCATGTGGTGCGCGGCTGGATTCCGCACCCGAGGCAGAGTGCGTGGGCCGACTGCGGGGCGCGCGCGATCATGCCGGTCGCCCGAGAGCTGCGCGGACTGACCGAACACGTATCGGCACAGATCGATTCGCGTCTGGCCGGTGCGGGCCTGCTGCTGGTGCCCCAAGAACTCGAGGTGCTGGGTGGGCAAGGCAGCCCGAGCGGCGACGATGACGAGGACATCGATCCTTTCGTGCGCGACCTGATGGAAATGATGCTGACCCCGATCAAGGACCGGGGCAGCGCCGCGGCGCTGGTGCCGCTGGTCGCCAAGGCACCCGGCGAGCTGATCGACAAGGTCAAGCACATCAAGTTCGCCGAGCCGCTGGATCCCAAGGCGGTCGAGCTGCGCAACGAAGCGATCCGCCGGATCGCCCTCGGCATGGATTCCCCACCCGAAGCGCTGCTCGGGCTCGGCTCGGGATCCAACCATTGGAGCGCGTGGGCGATCTCGGAAGAGGACGTGAAACTGGCGGTCACACCGGTCATGGTGTTCATCGCCCACACCCTCACCATCGGCTGGCTGCATCCGCTGCTGCGTGCCGAAGGCGTACCGGACTGGAACAAATACCTGGTCTGGTACGACGCGTCGGCGCTGCGGCTGCGCCCGGATCGCAGTGCCGACAGCCGTGAGCTGTTCGACCGTGCTGCGCTGTCGCTGGACGCGACGCTGCGGGAGAACGGTTTCGGTGACGCCGACAAGCCCACCGACACCGAGAAGACACAGATCCTGCTGACCAAGCTGCTGATCGCCGCGCCCTCGCTCGCACCACTGCTGCTGCCGCTGCTGGGCATCAACGTCGACACGAGCGTGCTCAATCAGACCTCCGACATCGCGGCGGCGACCGGCGGCGACACCCCGCCCACCGACACCGCACCCGCCGACTCTCCGCCCGCCGACAGCGGCGGCGACAGCGGGCAGCGGTCTCTGCCCGAGCAGCCGGCCCCCTCCAACGCCCCGGATGGGAGCGCCCCGTGACCGCGGCGGCCGAGGCACCCGAGTGCGTGGCGCTGGCGGTCGAGGTGGCGGTGCTGCGCGCGCTCGAGCTGGCCGGCAAACGCGCCCACCACAACAGTGGGCGCGGCGGACGCGGCCAGCTCTACAAGCTCCCGGCGTGGCAGGTCCATACCGCGCGCCGCCTGGCCGCCGCGCCTGAGCAGTGCGATCGGCTGCTGGTGGGGGTGTGGGATCTGCTGGCCCAGGTGGTGCCCGACCAGCCGCGCATCATCACGGCCGCGGATTGGTATGTGCGGCAGCTGATCGTGTCCGGGCGCGCTCACCAGGCGTCCGAGCTGCGGCAGGTGCTGGCGGTGGCGTGTGAGCCCGCGTGATCCGTGGCTGGCGCAGCGGCTGCACGCGGTAGACCGGCAGCGCCGCGCCGAAGCGCGCGTGTTCGCCGGTGTCATCGAGGCGATGACGGTGTGGCTCGATGCCGCGCGCGCCCTGGTGCTCGGGCAACCGTTGCCGCCCGCCGCCCTGCAGCTCCTCGACAGCCCGCCCGCACTGACCGCCGCCGCCGAACCCGACATCGATGCCGCGCGCGGTGCGGCGCAGGTGTGGGCGCGCGGGGTCGCCGAGCACGTCGACCCCGCCCTGTCCGAAGCGTTCGGCGAAGGGTTCCTCGACGCCGCACGCCGCGCAGACATCTCCCCACTGCCGTTCCAGCTCGACTACCTCGAGCACGTGCACGATCGGTTGAAGATCTGGCCCGAGGGTGCCTTCGAGGAACTGCGGCCCGAGCTGCTCGAAATGCTTTCCGAGGGTATGGATTACGACCAGATGACCGAGCGCATCGGCCGAATCCTGAATATCGACGCCCCGACTCGGCGGATCCGGGCCGAGATCTCCGAGATCGACCGGCAGCTGGCCGATCCGGATTCGGACCTGTCGCGGGCCGATAAGGCGGCGCTGCGGGCCCGCAAGCGCGCGCTGTGGGATCAGCACGACGAATCGCTGCAGCAGTGGCAATGGTTGGCACGGCGCATCGCACGCACCGAAACCCATGGCGCGATCGAGGGCGGCGCGCTCGCCGCTGCCCAAGCCGTCGCGGCGGCCGGGGGAACGGCGACCTATAAGCGGTGGCTGTCGACCACCGACGAACGCACCCGCGGCACCCACGTCGTGGCCGACGGGCAGATGGTCAAGCTGCACGAACCGTTCCAGGTCGGCCGCGCGCGGCTGCAGCATCCCGGCGAGGCCGGCGGGCCTGCGGGCGAGGTGATCAACTGCCGGTGCACCACAATGTATCTGCGCGAGGACGAAGTGCAGGACGCGCTGCAAGGGGTGTGGGGCGGGCGCGGTGTCGGTCCCGGGCATGCCCGCATCGGGCCCGACGACGAAGACGACGCCGCGACCGCGCTCGACCGCTGGCAGCGCGAACAGCGCGGCGAAGTCGTCGACGACCTCACCCCTGATGAAAGCGGCCACGGCGACGGCGACCACGGCGAAGACCAAGGCGGCGGCGAGGGCGGCCACCGAGACGACCAGGGCGGCGGCGAGGGCCAGGGCGACGAGCACGACCACCGAGACGACAACCTCGACGACACCGGCGAGCACGACGACCATCACGATGACCTCGGCGACGGGAAACCCGAGGACCTCGACCCGGGCGAGCACGACGACGGGCACGACGAAGTCGACGACTTTTTCGCCCAGTTCGACACCACCGACGACGAACCCGACCACGAACATGACGCCGAAGACCTCGGCGACTTCGAGCGCGGCCCGATCCTGTCGGCGAGCACCCACGACCAGATCCAGCAGGCGCAGCGCGCGCTGCCCGATGACATGGATGGCTGGCAGGCGATCACCGCGCCGCGCGAGATCCGCCCGCGAGAAACGTTCCTCGAGCGCAGCATCTGGGAGAACCAACGCACCCTTGACCGGATGGACAGTGAGCTGGCCGCGATGCGCGCCGATCCACGCCTGGCGCCGTTCCGGGATCTCGATTCAAACGATCTGTGGACCATGAGCTATCGGCGCCAGCGCGAGCAGTCCGACCTCGAAGGCAAGCTCTCGCGGGCCCGCTCGCAGCGCAGCATCGAGAAGATTTCACGTGACCTGGCGCGGGTCCGCGAAGAGCGCGAGCTGATCGAGGGCTACATGAATCTACAGACCCGCATCGAGGTCGAGCAGAAAGCGCTGCATGACATGCGCGAGGATCCGCCCACGGGCGCGCTGTGGTCGCGGATGCAGCCAGCGCTGACCGAATCGCCGTACCTCAGCGACAGCTACGGCAATCTGCTACCCCCGGCCGAACTCGACGCGCACCTGGATTCGGTGCTGGCGGTCGGCGAATCGATGTGGGCCGACATCGCCGCGGCGATGGAAACCGACGCGGTGCTGCGGGCCGCGCGCCTGGCCGAGGACGCCCGCCCCCAGTCCTCACAAGACATTTTCGACCGCCACCGTGAGCGGGTGCGGATCGAGGCCGAGATCATCCGCGCCGCGCTGGCCGAGGTCCGCAAGTTCGGTGGGCATGCCCAGCAGATCACCACGACCATCCCCGCCGGGATCTACCCCGACCCCAACGATCCTCTACACCCGGCGACGCAGCAGGTGATCGACAACTTCCGCGCCGCCGAGCAGATGTTCCCCCGGGCCTGGCTCGAAGCCGCCGACAACCGCGGCGAACTGGTCCTCGCCGAGGTCAAGCGCGCGTTCTTCGGCTCCCGCATGGGCGGCAACGGCCGCGACCTGCTGACCGGATCCGCGCCGGGTTCCTTCGGCACCGACTATGACGGCGCGTTCACCAACTACGAGGAAGAGGTGGCGTGCCACGAACTCGGCCACCGCATGGAACAGGCCGTGGCCGGGCTGACCGCGCTGGAATACGCGCTGGTGCGGCGGCGCGCCACAGTCCACGGCAACCTGGAATCCTCGCGCGAGATCTACCCTGGTAGTGGCGAGATGGCGCTGAAAGACAAGTGGATCCACGCCTACGCCGGCAAGACCTACTCTCCGAGTAGCCGTGACCCTGCCCGGATCGCGCACGAAGCGTTCCAGGTGGGTTTGCAGGACCTGTTCGGCCGGTCGCTTACGCGATACGGCGACCCGGATGGAGGGCAATTGACCTGGTTCATGATCGCCGCGCTGGTGCTCTTATGAGCTGGACCGTCTACAGCGGCAGTGATCGCGTGCGCTGGCTGAACTGGGACGGCCACGACTGGAAAGCCGACCCCGAAACGACCGCGCAGCTGAGCGCGCCGGGGTTTTCGTTCCCGCTGACCCCGACCGGGCCGATCCAGACCGGGTACGGGCCGGGCGAGTCCGAGCTGCTGGCCGCGGCGCTGTTCGTGATCCCCGACCCGCAGACTGCCGGCGCGATTCCCGCCTATCCGCGGCTACCGCAGGGCCCGCGCGGCGCGGTGTTCTGATCCGCTCGTGCCGATAATCGTGGATACAGTGCATCTGTTTCCCATGATTGGAGCTGTGATGACCGCACCCGTCGATGCCGCACCCACGACCGGCGCACCAGACGGGCCGGGCTCGCCGCCGACCGGATGGCGCGGCCCGATCCTGCCGGTCAACACCCCCTCAGGTGACGGCCGCGAATTCACCCTGATCGGCGACCAGGTACCCACCCGGCCGCTGCCGCTGCCGCTCAATGCGCAGCGCACCCTCGACGACGCACACAAGGGATCCGAGGTGGTCGGGCTGATCACCCGCCTGTGGGTGCAAGACGGCGCGGTGTGGGCCGAGGGCACCTTCGATCTGGCCGACCCGACCGCCGCGGACTGGGCGGCGCGGCTCGCGCGCGGGGTCGCGGGCTGGGTGTCGGCGGACCTGTCCGATATCGCCTGGACCGAGGTCCCGATCGATGAGGCCGGTGCCGAGGTGCCCGACGACGTGATGGCCGCGTGGATGAGCGAACAGCCCGAACCCGAACCTGGCCAGCCGCCCATGCCCTGCCCCGTCGCGGGCTGGCTGTATCGGTTCGATCAGTGGAAGGTCATGGGCGCCACGCTCGTATCCAGCCCAGCGTTCGAAGGCGCGCAGATCTCCCCCGCCGACGACGTGGCGGCGCTGACCGCTGCTGCCGCGCCCGATGGCAGCGCACCGGCCGACAGCGAACTTGCCGGCGCGGATACCGAACCGGTCGATGACGGCGACGACGAGGAAGACGACACCGCGCCCGAGCACACCGGCGCGATGGTGGCGCTGATCCCCGCCGCCGAGGATGCACAGCGCCTCGCGGTGGCAGGTGGTGACCCGGTCGAGGAACTGCACGTCACGCTTGCTTATCTGGGTGAGGCCGCGGACTGGTCACCCGAGCAGGCCGACGCGGTGCGCACCGCGATCGCCGACATAGCGCCGACCGGCCCGATGGCCGGCGAGGTGTGGGGGTGGGCCCAGTTCAACCCGGACGGGGATCAGCCGTGCGCGGTGTACCTGGTCGGCGCCGACGGGCTCGGCGACTTCCGGCAGGCGGTGCTCGGCGCGCTGCTCGACATCGGCGGCCCGATGCCTGCCCAGCACGATCCGTTCGTGCCGCACCTGACGGCTGGGTACGGGCTGCCCGTCGACCAGCTGACCGAGACCGGCGCGATCCGCTTCGACCGGCTGCGCGTCGCATTCGCCGGACAGAACACCGATATCGCGCTGGAACCGGTGACCGCGGCCCTGACCGCCGCGGCGGTCGTCTACGACCACCGCGACTTCGAGATGCCCGAACCCGATGAGCTGACCGCGCTCACGGTCACCGACGACGGGCGCGTGTTCGGCCACCTGGCCGACAGCGAGGTCTGCCACATCGGATTCACCGACATCTGCGTGACCCCACCCACCAGCGCCAGCGACTACGCCTACTTCCACCAGGGCGAGATCCGCACCGACACAGGCACTCTCGCGGTCGGAAAGATCACCCTCGGCACCGGGCACGCCTCACTGCATGCCAGCGCGCGGGCCGCTGCCGAGCACTACGACCACACCGGCACCGCGGTCGCGGTGGTCCGCTGCCGCGACGGCGCGGGCGGGCCGTGGCTGTCCGGGCGGATCCTGCCCGGAGTCACCGAGGACCGGATCGATGAGCTGCGCCGCAGCGGTGTCTCGGGTGACTGGCGCGGGATCCGACGCCGCTCCGGACCCGAGAACCTCGAGCTGGTCGCGGTGCTGGGGGTGAACGTACCGGGCTTCCCCGTGCCCAGGACCAGGGCGCTGGCCGCGTCGGGGGTGCGGACCCTGGTCACTGCCGGTGTGCGCCGCCGCCCGCCGCGCGTGCACCGCCCCACCCTCGATGAACTGCTGCGTGCGCGGCGAGCGAGTTTCGTCGAAGGGTTCTTCCGGGCCGAGCGGGCGGCGCTGGCGGCGCGGCGGGTGCTGGTCGCGGCTGGCGCTGGCCCGGTCGACGACCACAAGGCCAAGCCGCTGGAGAAGTACTGGACCGAGGGCAAAGGGTTGGCGCGCTGGTCGAGCGACGCCCACCCCTACACCAAGTTGGTCGAGGAACTGACCAAGGAAATCCCCGCTGACGAGATGACCCCCGAGCAGATCAAGGGGCTCGCGGCGAACTACTACCACAAGGTCTTCGGCCGGTGGCCCGGCGCTGACCAGGGAAAGGACAACTGATCATGGGCTGCAACTGCGGACCTACCCGGCTGCTGCACCAGGTGGTGCACCCCGACGGGCAGACCATCACCTACGCGAGCGAGGGCGAAGCGCGCGTGGTCGCCGGGCAGGTAGGTGGGACGTACCAGGCGATACAGCGGTGAGCGGCTACTCTAGACGCAGCTAAGCCGCTGGCTCCGGGCCGGGCACCAACTTTTGGTTGCCCGCACGGAGGCAGCAGTGAAGATCACTCTCCAGAAGCTCATCGACGCCGCCACCGGTGTGGACGAAGGCCAGACCGGCAAGGATGCCGTGGCTGCCCTGCTCGCCGAAGCCGCGGGCGAGGTCGATGTACAGGCTCTGCTCGACGAGACCGTATCGAAGTTCGGGGAGCTGCGCGGCGACGACGCCGGCCGCAACTACACCGAAGACGAAGTGGCCGCCCTCGAAGCTCTCACCGAGGTCGCCGAGGGCGTGCGGGTCGAACTCGGGCGCCGCGACCAGGCGGTGGCCGACCAGCGGGCGCGCATCGCCGATCTGGCCGCCCGTCTCGCCCCTGCCACCGACACCGCCGACGACGGTGCGGGCGACAGCGACGGCACCGACGACACCGACACCGACGCCGGTGAGGGCGAGAGCGAGGGCAGCGGCGGTGAAGGCGGCGCGGAAGGTAGCGCCGCCGAGACCAGCGAGACCGACAGCGGCACCGGTGAATCCGCCGCGGGCGAGGCCGCGCCCGTGGCTACCGACGCGGCAGCGGCGTCCGCCGCGGAACCGGTGCTGGTCGCGGCCGCGCCGCCGCGCCGCCGCCCGGTCCGGCTGGCCGACCTTCCCGCCCGTGAGGTGCGCCGCCCGGATCCGACCCCGGCCGGTGTGGTGATCACCGCTGCGGCCGAGGTTCCCGGTTACGCGGCCGGTGCGCAGATGGCGGACCTGGCCGCGGTCGCGCGGGCGGGTACGGCGAAGTTCGACTCGTTCCCCCGCCATATCCAGGAAAACGTTCACATTTCGGCGAACATCGCGAACTTCGCGATCCCGTTCCCTGATGAGCTGAAGGTCACCGGCCGCGCCGATGACGACATGGATGTCATGGACCGCGCCGCGGATCAGTCGCGGCTGCCGCAGAAGTCGCTGCTGGCATCGGGTGGCTGGTGCTCGCCGTCCGAACGCCTGTATGAGATGTCGCCGATTCTGGCCGACGCCAGCGCCGGCATGATCGACGTTCCGGATGTGCAGTCCGCGCGTGGCGGTCTGACCTGGACCGAGGGTCCCGATTACACCGCGATCTACACCGGCACCGGGTTCATCCAGACCGAAGCGCAGGCGATCGCGGGCACCGGGTTCACCACCGCGATCGGTGGCACCGTCGCGGGCACCACCAAGCCGATTTTCCGCGTCCCGTGCCCGACCACATGGCAGGAAGGCCGCGCCGAGGCGATCGGGTTCGGCATCAACGGCGGCATCCTGCAGCACAACGCCTACTCCGAGCTGACCGAAGACGTGATCGCGCACTCGCTGATCGCGCACGCCCACCGCGTCAACGCCCGCACAATCAACCGCATGGCGGCCGATGCGGGTGCGGCGGTCACGCTGAGCCTGGGCCCGTCTGCGACCCCGCAGCTGCTCAACAGCATCGGTATCCAGATCGCCGATATCCGCTACGCGAATCGCCTCAGCGATAGCACCACCCTCGAGGTGGCGCTGCCGCTGTGGGTCAAAGAGGTTGTGCGCGCGGATCAGTCCATCCGCACGAACTCTTCGACTTCCGAGGCATACGAAGTCGAGGACGCGAAGATCGATGCCTGGTTCGCGCGCCGCAACGCGCGCGTGCAGTGGGTCTTCGACTGGCAGGACGCGTTCACCGGTGTGTCGGGTGGTTTCGGTGGTGCGTCGCCGATCACCGCCTGGCCGACCACGGTGGACGTGCTGGTGTACATCGCGGGCACCTACCTGCGGTCGCGCGGTGAGGTGATCACCATGCAGGCGGTCTACGACACCCAGAACCTGGTGAACAACGATGTGCTGCACCTGTTCACCGAGGAAAAGCTGCTGGTGATCAAGCGCCGGTACAAGCCGCGGCTGCTGCGTATCGCCCTGTCTGCCAACGGGTCCACTGCCGCCGGCCAGGTCCTCGACGCCAACGGCAAGGTCGTCGTCACCCCGTAACCCCTTGGGCCCGGCCACCGTTCGCGGTGGCCGGGTTCTGGTCTCCCCTACCTGATCCAGGAGGTTCCCGGTGGCTGTCCCGCCGATCATCGTTGCCGCGCCCGCGGTGAGTCCCGCGCGGTTCGGATTGCAGTCGGCGGCCGACCAGGTCGCCGAAAATGGCCGCATCGCATCCGGTATCGGGTGGGAGCCGCTGCCGTGCGGGCCCGCGCACACCGACCCCGCCCTGTGCGGGGACACCCCCACCGACCGAGAGCTGACCGATGGGATCGGTTTCGACACCGCCGACCCGATCGTGGTGTACGCCGGATTCACCTGCCACGCAGTCGGAATCAGCGAACAGCAGATGCGCGACCGCGCGGCCGCCGCCCTGGCGACCGAGTGGGTGGCCGTCGAGAAGACGGTGTGGAGCGAGACCGGGCTGCGGCTGATGAGCAACACCGTCGGCGAGCAGACCGCGGTCCTGTCGGCTACCCCGGTGTCCATTACTCGCGGTGTCGGGCTGCTCGAAGCGTTCCTCGGCGCGAGCTACGGCGGTGTCGGGGTGCTGCATGCCCCGCGCGCGGTGGCCGCGCACGCCGCGACCGCGCAGCTGCTCGGCAGCGAACCCGGCCGCCTCACAACGCCTCTGGGGAACCGGTGGGCGTTCGGGTCCGGCTACCCCGGTACCGGCCCCGACGGCAGCGCTGCCGCGGCGGGCACCACGTGGCTGGTCGTGACCGGCGCGGTCACCTACCGGCGGACCGGGGTCACCTTCCGTCCCGACACCATGGCGCAGGCATTCGACCGCGCCGACAACACGATTCGGTCCGTGGCCGAACGCACCTATGTCATCGCCTGGGACGACTGCGTGCGCGCAGCCGTTCCGATCACTCTCACCTAGGAGAATCCCCCATGCCCACCATTCTCGCTGTCAACGACGACGCCCAGGACATCGCGGCCCGACTGCTCTCAGCGGCAGGCGACCAGCCCGACCGGGTACAGGTCGTCACAGGCGGCAAGTACCTCGGTTTCGAGGTCGACGACGACCTGGCGCGCGCGGCAGGTTTCGTCATCGACGACCAGGCCGATGGCGCCGAGTCGAGTTCTACCCCGGTAGTAAATGCGGGCAGCACCGAAATCCCTGACCCGGATTCGGATTCGCCCGAGACGACCCCCGCACCGGCGCAGAGCGACGCCAGCGCCGACGCGGGCGAGCCGGTCGCCGACGACGCGGGCGAGGACACCAGCGCCTCGGCTGCGACAGCACCCGCCAAGCGGACCTCGCGCGCGAAGTAGCCCGGCATGACGGTCATCTCCGATACCTGCGTAGACCTCGGCGGCCACGCCGATGTCGGCGCGATCTATTTCTGGGCGCCGTGGTACCGAGAAGCAGATACCGGTGACCGGATCATCTCACCGCAGTACGTGCCGGTCCCGATCGATCCTGACGGATCGTTCACCACACCGGATCTGGCGGCGGGCCCGGCGCGTGTGCGGTTCGGGGGTGTCGCCTACGACATCGAGATCCCCGACTACAGCACACCGATCCGGCTGGGCCCGCTGCTGGCCGCGGCGCTGCCAGTCCCCCCGACCGAGGAAGCCACCGCGGTGCGCAATCTCGGCGGGATACATGGCGCGAAGGGCATGACCCTCGCGGCCTATACGGCGCTGCCGTCTATCGATCCCGAAACTCTTTACGTCACATTGGATTAGGAGTACCCCATGGCAGTCACAGCGAAGTGGTACGGCCTCGGCCTGCGCGCATTCGCCCGCAAGGAAGTCGACTGGGGCAACGACGCGATCAAGGCATTGCTGACCACCTCGGGGTACACCCCGAACCAGGACACGCACGCCTACAAATCGGATCTGACCAACGAACTGGCGGCCACCGGTGGATACACCGCTGGCGGTATCGCGCTGACCGGTCTGAACATCAGCTACGACGGCGCGAACAACCGGCTGATCCTGGACGCGAACGATATCTCGTGGCCCACAGCAACATTCACCGCCCGCAACCTGATCGTGTACGACAACACCCCCAGCACCGACGCGACCCGGCCGCTGCTGGGATACGTCGACTTCGGCGCGGACCAGACCCCGGGCGGCATCACGTTCTCGGTGGTGTGGGATGCGCTCGGTGTGCTGAATCTGGCTGCGGCCTGATCGAGCGGCGGCACGGTGGGGATCTATCTGCGCGGGCAACCGGTCTTCCGAATCTATCTGGGCGACCGCCAAGTTCGGCGCGTCTACCTCGGGACAAGGCTGGTGTGGCTCGACGTGGCTGGGCTGATCATGGTCCCGCCCGTCACCGCGACCGCCACCATGCCCGTCCCCGGGGTGGTCTCGGCATTGACCGCGGTACCCGCCACCGCGACCGCGGCGATGCCCGCGCCGACGTTCGGTGCCACGCTGCCGCCCCCGTCCGCCGAGGCTGCCGCGACAATGCCCGTGCCGGGGGTGGCGTTGCGGATCTCACCTGCCTCGGCCGCCGCGACCGCGCAGATGCCCGCCCCCGCAGCGACATTCACTCAGCGAGTGCTCGCCCCAGCCGCTTCGGCGGGTGCCTCGATGCAGGCACCGGCCGCCGCGCTGGTGGTCACCGTCTCCGCGGGCGAGGCGGCCGCGCAGATGCCGCCACCGACGGTGACGAACGAGGAACCGTCCACGGTCCCGGCGATGGTCGCGACCGCTGCGATGCCGGTGCCCGAGGCGGCGCTGATCGTGTCGGCGCCGAGCGCGTCCGCGTCCGGTGACGCACCGACCCCGCAGGTGGTAGCGGCGATGGTGCCCGGATCGGGTGCGGCGACCGCTGCAATGCCAGTGCCGTCGGTGCGGCTGCTCGTGCCAGTGCCGCCCGCCGGGGCGAGCGCTGGGGCGGGTGTCGCGTCGCTGGCGATGCTGGTGCTGCCCGCCTCGGCGAGCTGCTCGGCGGCGATGCCGGTGCCGTCAGTGCAGGAGGTGGTGAGCGTTCCGGCCGCGACCGCCTCGACCGCGATGCCCGTGCCGGCCGCCGCGCTGATCGCGACCGCGCCCGCGGGTTCGGCGTCCGCGTCGATGCCCGCGCCGACCCTGCCCCCGCCGAAACAGTCCTACAGCGACGACTTCAACCGCACCGACGCGAGCACCCTCGGATCGAACTGGGTCACACTCGGATCGAATTCGCCCACGATCGCCACCAACCGGGCGCAATCGGGCAGCCCCGGCACGAACGTCAGCGCCGCCTACGCGGCCCGCTACACCAGCGCGCTGGCCAGTGACACCATCGAAGCCTCGATCGTGACCATCGCGCCGACATTGGGTAACACCAACCAAACCGGCGTCTATACCGGTGTCATCGTGCGCTGCAATGCCGCTGGCACGCTGTGGGTCGAGGCGCTCATCGGCTACAACAATGTGCTGGTGCTGGGCACCCGAGACTCGGCAGGCACGTTCACCGCCCGCCCGAACAGCCTCAACAGCGGCAGCACCGCAGAGGTGTCGATCTCGACCCCGACCAGCTTGCGGCTCACCGCGAACGGCACCACCTACAGCGCCTACGTGAACGGCTCCACGACCCCGGCGTGGACGTGGTCGGACAGCGGTGGTGTGGTCGCTGTCGGGTCGTCTACCCGCTATGTCGGTGTGGTGTGCACCGCGCAAAACAGCTTCGGCAACCTGTTCCGGTCGCCGTGGGCCGCGGACTCGTGGGCTGGACTCGACACCTAGCGCGACAGCTGATGCAGTCCCCGCCGCGACAGTGCACGGATGTGACCGCTGACCCCGACTATCCTGCTAACAGACGTGCTGCTGGCTGCGGGCCGGGCCACCGATCACTATCGGCTGGAGACCCCCGATGACCACCACTTGCTGGAACCCGGTCCGCGCCAGGACAAGCCGTCTCACCAAGGTGTCCCCGTGCGGCGAAGCCGTCGCGGGCGCCAAGAACTCGCTGGCTTTCGACGGTTTCGTGACCGTCGAGTTCAGCCCCGAATACGAGGACGGCCAGGAGTCGAGCCAGAAGAAAGCCAACGGCGAGCTGGCCTGGATCACCAAGGATGACGACCAGCTCAAGTGGGTCACGGTCGCCATTGAGTTCACGGGCGTGAACCCGGATGCGGTCAACCTGATCCTGGGACAGCCGACCGTGCTCGACCACCTCGGCAACGCCGTGGGTTTCCGGCTCGGCCAGGTGGTGCCGTCCGATTGGGCGATCGAGACCTGGACCGATATCCCCGGCATGGCCTGCGCCGCGGGCAAGCCGTACGGGTACTTCCTCGCGCCGTGGCTGCACGGCGGCAAGCTCACCGCGTGGACGCTGGAGAACGGCGGCGCGAAATTCAAGATTGAAGGCGCGCGCACGCAGGCCGGGTCGCTGTGGGGCAAAGGCCCCTACGACGTCGACCTGAATGCCGGTGCGACCGAGGCGGATCCGCCGGTGGCGGGCAAGCTGCTCACCCCGATCGGTGGTGGCCAGCATGTCGACATGCACATCACCTTTGTGGCACCGCCGCAGGCTGCGTGCGCGGCGACGGCGCTGGTCATCGCCTGATGCCTGCGTGCGGATGGCAGATCACGCAGTGGCCGGCCGCCTACGACTCGGCTGATGCCGGGGCGAAGGCGGCGGCCGAAGCCCTGGCAGCGTCCACCCTGTGGGCGCTGTCGGGCAGGGTTTTCGGGGTGTGCGAGGACACCGTCACCCCGGTAGTCGAGCCCGATCAGCAATCGACCTACGACGGTCCGGGCGGGGCGCTGTCGCTGAAAACCAGGGCGTGGGCGGGCATGGCGTGCGGGTGCGGGACCGGCTGCCGCTGTACGGGTTCGCGTGAGCGGGTCGCGCTGCCGGGCCCGGTGCAGTCGATCACCGAGGTCCGCATCGACGGGCAGCTGGTCGACGCCGATGCCTACGTGGTGCACAACCGGCGCTGGCTGGTGCGCATCGACGGCCAGCTGTGGCCGCTGACACGGCCTGACCAGTTCACCGTGACCTACATGCGGGGGCTGCCGATCCCGGACACGGCGCTGATCGTGCTCGTCGATCTCGCGGTCGAGTTCCTGAAGGCGCGCACCGGCAACGGGAAGTGCTCGATCCCCGCGCGCGCCCAGCAGGTCACCCGCCAGGGCGTCGACATCCAACTGATCGACCCCGCAACGCTGTTCGACAACGGGCTGACCGGGGTCGAGACAGTGGATCGCTGGCTGGCCGCGGTGAACCCGGGCGGGCGGCGCGCGCCGTCGCGGGTCTACTCCCCCGACCGCCGCGATCCGATCCGGGTGCGCTGATGGACACCGGCGTGTACCGGGTGGCGCACACCCTGATCGGCGCGCTCACCGCGGCGCTGGCCTCGACCCGCGCAGGGGCACCGTGCCTTTCGGTGGTGCATGCGGGCAACATGGCACCGGATTACGGGTGGTGCGCCTGCGACGACGGCGAGGGCATGGCGTGGTCGCGGGTCGTATCCATCACCCCGACCGTCGATTTCCCCACCCCGATCGCGCGGGCGGTGCCGGCAGGCCAGGTCGCGCAGCTGGCCGCGGTGTTCGAGCTGGGGGTGACGCGCTGCTACTACACCCCCGAGGACAACTCGATGCCCGAGATTGGGGTGCTCGACAGCATGGCCCGCGACGCAGCCGACGACGCCGCCGCGATGCTGCGCGCGGTGCAGTGCAGCGGGCTGGACCCTGACGCGATGGTGGGCCCGTGGGTGCCGCGCGGCCCGCAGGGCGGGATCCACGGCGGCACAATGACCGTCACCGTGCGGGTGGACACCTGCGGCTGCTCGGGCACTATGCCGCCGCTGGATCAGCTGGTGGCGATGCTGCCCGACGATCCCCGCGCGACGGGCTAGCTGCGGGCGGCCCCGTCGGGCCACACGATGGTGACCGGCACGCCCTTCGCGCGGGCGAGATCGACGACCGTGCCGGTGCCGCCCTTTTCGCTGGGCTGCGAATCCCACACCGCCACAAGCTCATCGCAGCTGTCCACGACCGCTTCGTTCGCTGCCTCGTAGGCTTCGCGGCCCGCGTCGTCGAAGTCCATCACCCGCACCGTGGTGGCGCGATCCATCAGCTGATCGAACTGCTCGACGTGGTCGGGTTTGACCTTGTCGCTGCGGTAGTTCCGTGACGGCAGCACCACCTCGAGCTGTCCACCGGCATCGAGTACCGCTTGGGCGAAAACCGAATCCGAGCCGCGGGCGATGCAGCTGATACCGACCAGCTCAGCCGATGCCACTGCCATGTCGCCCAGGTGGGCGCGGATCGCGCTGTAGACCAGCGGCGCCGTGGCAGGAGTGATGTTCATGTGTCCGGTCACGGCGATACGTGTCATGCCCACTTCTATACAGGGGCGGCGAGGAAAGGTTGCATCCTGTCGCGCAGTTCGGCCACCGCCGTGACGTCGGCCAGCTGGCTGGTGCGCGCGAAGATCTCACCGACCTTGACCCGCACGCGATCCGACGCGGTGCGCTCCACGGTGGACAGTGCGGCGGTGCCGAGCTGGCACGCCTGTTCGACCTCGCCCTGAATCAGGCGGGCCTCGGCGATGCCGAGCTGGTCGAGTGCGCTGCTGCGCAGACGGTTCGGTGTGCGCAGGGCGATCGCCTGCCCGATGTGCTCGGCAGCCGGGGCGGCGAACTCCGGGCTGCGCTGCGCCATCTCCAGCAGCCGCCCGCCGGTCGTGCCGGCGAACTCGGCGCTGTCGAAGTAGCCGATCCAGTGCGGGCTCTCCCCGACCACCACCGCGGCCAGAGTTTCATAACCGCGGTCGCTGGTGCGCTGAAAGGCAGTGGGGCGGGCCAGGTTCGCGTATGCCCACGCTTCGCGGGTATCGAGCATCGCGCGCACCGCGGGCGCGGCCCCGGGCCCGGCGACATCCTGGGCCAGGCGCACAAGTTCCAGTGCGTCGCTGGCGCGCCCCAGACACAGCAGCTGGCGCGCCATCCCGGCGAGCGCGTTCGCGGCGAACGCGCTATCACCGGCAGCCTTGGCCGCGCGCACCGCGAGGACGTAATACCGTTGCGCCACTGCCTGCTGTCCGCAATCCCACGACATGGTCGCGGCGGTCTCGGCCAGCTGCGCGAGCACCACGGTCAGCCGGGCCCGCAACTGCGGCGGGTGCTGCTCGTCGAGCAGGCCGGTCACTTCGTCGAGCTGGCCGATCACCGCTTTGCGGCGCAGACCGCCACCGTATTGGTCGTCCCAGTCGCGAAACACGCGGGCAGCGGTTTCGAGCTGCTCGACTTCCTGAACACCGACACCAGTTGCGCGGCCCGCGGTTTCAGCCTTCGCCGCCGGGCTGCTCAGCCACCGTTCCAGTGGCTCGAGCAGGTTCGCTCCGACGATGACACCGAGCAGCGCGCGGGTGGCTTGACGCCGGTCCACTATCAGATCCTTCCGGGTGAGGTCATGGGCGATCGCGGCACAATCGGCAGTCCATACACCCGGCTCCCACTGCTGCACGTCGCTGTCGCGCAGGTCGTCATCGCTATCGGGCAGGACTATCTCGACACGGGCCTGCTTAGACGCCAGGTAGCGCGCTCGCTGGTCGGGTGTCGCACGTGCCAAGGCTGTTTCCATGATGTCGGCGTACAGATCCGGCAGCACGATCGTGTCTTTGCGCGCGGCGTATTTCTTCACCGTGCTCTCGCCGATGCCGAGCAGGCGAGCGAATTCCTTTTGTGGGATGCCGAGCGCTTTCCGCAGCGCTGTCGCGTCGGCACCGGTCCATGCGTCTTGCATACCCAATCCCTCACCCCTATGGGAGATGCGTAGACCGAGCGTATACCGGCGTGGACTTTCGTCTACTTCATTCGAACCGAACCGCGCGGGAGGGTTGAAGGCAGGCGGTACCAGGTCAGATCCCCTGCTCTCGGAACCGCCAGCGCCCCAAGAGGACCAGAGATCCGATCTCAGGAGGACATCATGCGGGGAGTTTCCAAAGCGCACGAGGCGATCCTGTTCGCGCTCATCCACGGCGGCGCGCTGTCGGTCGATCAGCTCGCCCGCGAAGCGCGATGCTCAGGGCTACGCACACGCATCGCTGTGGCCGAGTTGGGAAACCGTGGCGCGATCATGTGCCGCGCAGGGGCGGCGCGCTACCAGATCACCACCGCCGGCCGCGCCCTGGCCGCAGCGGCAGGCATCCATGCCGGGCAGATGCGGGCGTGAGGTGATGTCATGCGAGGACAGCGACCCTGCACCGGATGTTCCGGAATCGGCTGCGCTGGCGTACGTGCGCGAGTGGGCGGCGGCGATCGCCGCAGCGGCCGGGCCCGGCTGCACCGTCGAGCGGGTCAGCCAGCCGCCGTACGGCTGGAAGCTCACCGATCCGCACGGGCGTATCCGCGACAGCGGCAGCCTCGATCAGCTGGCGCGCTGCCTGCGGGTGCCCAAACCCGAGGTGTGAGGCGATGCGCGAGCTGAATGTGCCGATCACGCGGAATCCCGGCCGCGAGGGCGGGCCGATGGGCTTCCGGCACAGCGAGTTCGGGATGACCCCGATCGGTGATGACGGGTTTCCGATCATCGACGACGACCACCCTGCCGTCGATGATCGGGAACCCGCTGCGCTGGAACGGTTCCTGACTCTCGACATCACCGCCACGCACACGACCGATACGGAGATCGACTGATGACGTTGATGTTCCGTGTCCGCGCCCGTCGGGCTGGCCGCTTCGAACAGCGCGGTATGCGGCATTATCGTGCGTTTGGGATTGTGTCGACGAGGCGTCGTAGTGCGGCGGCCCGCGCGGTGCACGCGGTCGTCTAATCTGACTCCGGTGAGCTGGTCGACCCTACAGAGGAGAGACGCAAGTGAAGTGGCCGTGGCATTCCCGTGTAGAGGAGGGCAGTGCGCGGCTGCCCGAGGAGCAGCAATTCAAGCGCGTCCTCACTGGAGTGTGCGTTGCCGTCGTCCTGTTCGCGCTCGCCTTCGTCGTGCTGACTGTGGCCAAGTCCTCAGGAAGCCCGCGAGACATCACCTCGAACTGGTTCTCGGCTTGGGGCACTTGGGCGGGCGGACTGGGCACGGCCGCGGCCTTCTTGATCGCAGCATTCACCATCTCGGTCGCCAGCGCGCACTCCCGGTTCGATCGCCGACAGGCGGCGGAGATCCGCGAGGACAACGACATGGCACAGGCTCGGCTCTTGACCATCTATAAAGTTGAGGGCGAGAACTCGATCTCGTCGTTGGCCACCTATCGGATCGAGAATCGAAGCAAAGACTTGTTCTTCGATGTCACCGTTCCGTACGTCGATTCGCCCTACGGGTCGGACGCAGGCATCGAGCGCAGGACAGCTGATCTGGTCGCCCAGGACAACCGGTTCCACGAATTTATCCCGACCGCTGAACAGCTCACCCCGTACCGCGCCCACACCGACCATGAAGCATGGTTCACCTTCGTCACCGTCCACACCAGCGACGCAAGCGGCATCAAGTTCGCCGTCGAATACACCGATGCCGGCGGGCGGCGCTGGCGTCAGGAACTCGGTGGAGAGATCAAGCGAGTCCACACCACCAAGGCTGTCCCCATTCGGCCGCCTGACAGATTCCAGCCCCGTCAGCAAATCAGCCAGCTGTCGAACGTGGAAACCTGGCGTATGGGCGGTCCATTCACCAGGGATCTTGAGCCGCTGCAAACCGACGCGGAGTTCCTTGAAGTTATCGAAGTGACGAACGTCGCAGGTTGGAAGCGCATCGAGCGTATCGAGGACATCGTGCTGGAGCCCGCCGATGACGATGAACAAACCGGGGATCTCAAAGTCTCAGTGACATTCAGCCCGAAGGCCCCACCCTTCTGGGGTGACTACTTCCACGGCAAGCTGGACCAGTCTGGATTGCTTTATGCCGGCGGACAGTCCCAAGGAACTCAGACCGATAACTTCCGTTGTCCCCCACAGGTGGATACGGCGGGACTAGGCGACCTCATCGACGCTGCGATTCAATACGCCAACGATCGCTTTGAGGAGAACGAACTCGCGGCGGCGCGCAGGGCGTTGGACGCGCGACGAAATCGCACGAGTCCATATACCTGATCTACCGCTGTCAAGTTAACGTCACGTAATCGGCATTACAGGACAGTCATCGGCGCCGCCCGGCGACACCGCCGCGCGGGTTCACACCGTCGCGACGGCGGCCCGCCACGCTGTGGGTCTTCGCGCCCGCAGCGACATCGGGCAGCAGATCCGAGGCCAAATGCACTGCGGCGTCGAGCGCGCCGGGCGACCACGTCGATCCGGGTTCCCAGTCGACCCACTCGCTGATCAGCCCCTGCAGCGAGGGGTGCGTGCCGAATCCGATGCGGCCGGTGATGACTGCCTGGGCGACCGGCTCGGCGCGCAACGTCTTGTTACGGCGCGAGTGCACGCTGCGCACGTACGGGCACAGCGCACCGCGCGGTATATCACCGTCGCGCTGCAGCGCATCCCACGCTTGGGTGATCAACGTCTTCGCCATGTCGCCGCCGTAGTTGGATTCGAACACGATCCGGTCAGCGCCGATTTCGTGGGCGAGCAGGCACGCCTGCACCGGCCACTCGGCGCTGGACATGCGGGCAGTCCTGTTGTGGGTCCACCAGAATCGGCCGGTGTCGTCGAGGTGCCCGCCGATGATGCCAGCGGTGTCGCGGCCACCACCGGACGGGTCGACCCCGACCCCGACGCGGGCCGGGCTGCCGGGCTGGGCGCGGCGGTCCTCGATCAACTGCTCGGTCAGCAGCGCTCCCTCGGCGGTGATCGGCAGCCCGAGCGACAGCGATGCCCAGTCGCGGGCGGTCATCGACTGGCGCAGCCGCGCCCAGTGCTTGGCCTGCGCCTCGACATCGTCGGCGGGGATCTTCGGATGCTGCAGCGGCGCACCGGGTTCGCGGCCGAGCGGGTCGGGGTAGATACCGCGGGCGGGGTCGGGTGCCAGGGCGATGGCGGGCAGGTGCAGCACCCGCCACTGGCCGCCTTCCTCTTCGCGGCCTTCGCGTTTGAGCAGGCGCCCGGCCAGATCGTCGGGGTGCCAGCGGTGCATGACCAGCACCTCACGGCATTCCGGGGCGCGACGCGACGCGAATGCCGATGAGTACCAGTTCCATACGCCTTCGCGGATGGTGGGGCTGTCAGCGGCGGCTCGGTCGGCCACAGGATCATCAATTATGCCGAGGTCCATCGGTTGGCCGACCAGACCGGAGCGGACACCGCGCCCGCGGTAGCCGCCGCCGGTGGTCAGGGTCCAGTCCGAGCGGGTGGCTTCGTCACTGCGCAGCCGCAGCCCGTACTCGCGCCCGAACTCCAGGATCAGATCCCGGCAGGCTGCGGAGTGGCCTGCGGCTAGGTGTTTGGCGTAGCTGCCGAGAATGATGCGGTCCGAAGGCTTTTGGGTGAGCCACCAGAACGGGAACCAGCGGCTGACGCGGGTGGACTTGCCCACCTGGCTGGGCGTGAAAATCATCAGCTTGGCGTTGGGTGTGTCACGCAGCCACACCAGTTCGCGGTCGATGCGGTCGAGGTAGTCACGCCGGGCGGTGCCGGGCTGGTGTTTGGCGGCGAGCATGCCGGGGGTGTCGCTGGTGTCGAGCGGCATGCCCATCCGTGCGCACGCCTCGCGCAGCCGGTCACGCAAATGCTGCTTGTCGCGGGCGGGCAGGGACCGCCAGCCGTCATCCTCGAGAACGCTGGTCACCCCTCCATTCTCGCGTGCCTCACGCCCCGCCCGAGGCTGCGGCCGTGGGCCGGTGTATCAGGGCCGACCCGTGGGGCCTTGTCTGCCCCTGATGGTGCGGGGAGGTCGGTCTGCATGCGGCAGGTTGGCCGTCCAGTGCGTGGCCTGCGCCGCCTCGATGGCGTTACGGAGCTGCTCATCAGTGTGTTCCTCGGGCTTATCGACACATCCCAGCTCGAATGCTCGGAGGATCAGTTCATCGCGTCTGTTCACGGGTTTGATCCTCCCCCATCGGCAGCCCGCACGCGGCAGTAGCGGACTCGCCAGCGGGTGATCGATCCCTAATACGGCGCTCACGCTTTCCACTCCTCGCGGTAGTCGGGGTGGGTGGACCAGAAAAGTGATGGCGCTAGTGAAAAGCGACCAGACTTGCTCGCCGAAATTCCCCAGGCGGAGCTGCTGAAGACGGTCGTCTGGCCGCCGAACACATGCCTCTACGGGGGGTTCATCTGACACGTCACGGATCGTGGTCACTGTGGTCTGTTCGGCGGCGTCAGCATGTCTGGCAACTGTGTCGTGGCGTGCTTCATCGAATGATTCGCAGTAACGTTGCCGACTGCTCTGGTATCAAGGTCGGGTGGGAGTTCTGAGAGTTGGCCTCCCCGAGACAGATTCGCGATCCAATTCCGAGGAGCGGGCCCGTGCCACCTGGCGATCCGGCACCATGGCAGTTCGGCGACCGGCCCGAATCTGAGGTTCTCCCCGAGTTCAAGACAGAATTCCGGGACCTGGTTGCGGCCGCTTCGCGTGACTCCCTGCAAACGCCTGATGGACAGCCCAGCGTTGAGCAGGCCATGTTCCAGGCTGAGCTGCTCAAGCTGATGAAGCGAGCGCACTCTGGGACTGTTCGTGAGGTCGAGTACGACGTCGTCAACCATGTGGACGTGGTCGTCGAGCTGAAGCACCCGCGTCCCGGGAATCTCCAAGGCTGGCACTACAGGCTCTACACAGGCGTGCCTGTCCGTCAGCACGAGAAGCTCCTGGTGTGGCTATCGGCTGATCGGAAACAGGACGTGGCGATCGATCCCCTGTGGAAGCTCTGGCAGAACGAACAGATCAGGCGCGCTGTCTCAAGGTTCAAGGCGTGGCTAAATTCACGATTGCACGCATGATTCGCCCTGTTGCGGTTAACCTCAACACATGAGCACGAACCACGATCTCGAGAGCCAGCTCGGGATCGACATGAACGACCCCCGGAACGCGCTCGCTCGAGACCTGGTCGAGGCAGACGATGAGCTGCTTGAAGAACTGGTCCGGCTGCGCAGGGCGTCAAAAATGTCTCAGGCCGACGTTGCGCGCGCCATGGGACGCGATCGCGCGGCTGTGAGCAACTTCGAGAAGCTGACCGCGGACCCCCATCTTTCGACTATCCGCCGGTACGCTCTCGCAATCGGTGCCAGGATCACACATCGTGTCGAGCCTGTTAGTGAGTGCAAGCCGCAAGCGGCTGAGATGGATATCGCTTGGGCGGCGCCTTCTGCAGCGTTTCTAGGGTCCGCGGTTGCGTCCGTTCTCAGCGCCGCCGCCACCGAACGGGCCACCCGATGGCCCACTTCGGCGTCCGGAACTGTGTGGACGAGTTCCACCGTGGGCATGGAATCGATGCGATGAGGCTGACGGTCCTCATCGCGGATACGGCCCAGATCGATGCGAGCGGCAAGGTTCACGTCCTCGGATTGGGGTGGAACCAAACCACAACGCCGACACCGCCGATGGCGCTGGTTGTGATGATCGTCGCGGATGCCGAGGAATCGATCGGTGGGGAGATTTCTCTGACCGGAATGCTGCTCGACGAGAACGACGAGATAGCTGCGTTCGGTGACGGCGACGATCGGCAAGGCTTGGCATTCCATACATCCCTGACCGGAGTCACGAAGGCAGGGCGCGGCTTCGCTGTGCTCAACATCGGGCCAGGAGTGCCACTTAAGCCTGGTCGGTACACGTGGCAAGTGCAGGTCGACGACACTGACATCTACGAGCGGGTGCCCTTCGAAGCCATAGGCTGACCCGCACTGCACCGCTGCTGACGACCCGACCCCAAAATCGGTGTGAGCAGCGGTTTTTTGTAAGCGTGCAGCGCGTCGACGCCTACCTCCCTGCCGGCCTCAAACCCCAAGCCTCCGGGGAATTTCCTCTGGCATCCCTGGCCCATTTCAGCGAGCGCCATCAACATCCAGCTCCCACCCGCCGGCACCGACGGAACTGTGGTCTTTGACAATGCCGATGCGCACTTCGCCGGTGTCGTCGACCACGCCCACCCGGTCGCCTGGTTGTAGAACTGGCCAGTTGCGATAGGCATAGGGGGCATCGCCTATCACCTGCTCCCAGTCCGGTGCAGGGGTGCATGACCAGGCAAGGGCACGGAACGTAACCTGTTCAGCGCGGCGCGGGCCTTCGCTCGATGGGGTCAGGCCGTTCGATGGCGGACCGTAGCACCAGCCAGGCCCGGTGGGTTCGGGATCGCCGGGCAGCCACCGGGTGACAGTCTGGGTGGTGTAGGCGCTATCGCCCCACGGCAGAGCCAGCCGTCGCGACGATTCGCCAGCGGGCAGCTGCGGGCGCGGCGCTACGTAGTGCGATGGCCGCTCACTCTCCCAGTCCGCCATCATGTACGGGTTCGGCCACGCAGGTCTCACTTGCAAGTCGGTCGCGTGGAACCCTGCCTCATCCCGTAGCAGATAGCGCGTCTCGACTTCACCGCGCACGACGATGAGGTACCGCCCCTCCCGGGTCCACTCCGCACGCACTCCATCGCCTGCTTCTACCCGAGCTTCGGGTGCGCTGTACTTGCGCCCGTCGGGTTCGATGATCACGCACGATCCCGCGGTCAACATCATCGTGACGAACCCGCGCGGTTCGCTGCTCGTCACGAAGGCGGGCGGCAGCAGTTCCTCGGCCGAGACGAACTGGACGCAATCACAGTCCGGTGCGCCGCTGGCGCTGGCGTTGTCGACCCAGCACCCCGGGCCGTGCACTTCGGCCCGGTGCCCGCAGCGGCATACCCGCATGTCTTCGAGCAGCGGTGAGAGGAACTCCATGCACTGCGCGGTGCAGCCGTCTGGTCCTTCATCGCAGCTCCCCCGCCCGCGGAAGTGCCAGTCGCGACGGTGCCCGCAGGTGAGGCAGCACGCCGAGTCGTGGATCTGCTCGCCTGGCACGCGCATGCCGCGCACCATGTACGGGTCGCCGTCGGCGATCTCGAATTCGTAATCGCTCATAGCCCCGCCCCCTGCACCGTCCATAGTCCCGGCCGCTGCACCGGCAGGCTGTCCAGCGTGAAGCTGCTGCCACCCCACGACCCCGGATCGTGGGATACCTCGTTGGGCAGGAACGGGTTCGGCCAGACATACATGGCGGGCAGCAGCTCGGGGTTGGGGTTGGCTGCCCACGCGCACCAGGCGCATCCGTCGCCGGGGCAGACCTGCCAGCCTGGCCGGTCTTTGGCTGGGTGCATGTTGCCGCGCAGGTTAAATTCCCCATCCCACAGGCGCACACGGACACCGGCGGCGAGGGTGCCGAGGACGTGGGCCAGGGTCCACTGCTCGGCCGGGGTGAGCATCGGCAGCACCGCAGCGCGCATGGGCGGTGCGATCCAGTCGGGCAGCTGGGGGGCCGGCCGTTTCGGCTGCGCGGTGGCGACTGTCGGCCAGAGCGGTTCATCGGGCGGAAGCATGGGCGACGGCATCCAGTCGAGCAGTCGCGGGGTCAGCCGTAGCGATTCATCGGGCAGCAGCCAGGGCGGGAACACGCGGGCCATGTGTTCGCGCAGCAGCCGCGTGCGGGCAGTCATTTCCCGTGCCGGGTGGTATCCGTCGTAGCCCGCGTTCACGGCGTGACTCCGGGTGCCGGATCCCACTGCGGCGCGTCCTCGGGATCCTGGGGGTCGGTGTAGTCGGTGTAGTCGCCTTGGAACACTCTGCGGCGGGTGCCGTCGACTGTCCACGCCCCGATCCTCAAGTGCGTGGTTGGATCCTGAGTCCACAGGTAGCGGGCCGCGCGGTCGGTGATTTCCCGTGCGCTGTGGACCCCCATCAGTTCGCAGCCCTTGTAGTTGAGGCTGTGCTCGATCGTGTACACCTCGGTCACAGCGCACGCCCCGCTGCAGTGGCGGCGTGGTGGTCGGCCAGGGCGCGTTCGCGTTCGGCGGGCGCCCAGTCCGAGACCGGCTGTGGCGGTGAGGGTTCGACGATGCGCAGCGCGATCCGCCCGCCCTCGGCCTGCTTGGTCGACATGGTGTGTGTGGACTGGTCGACGCGCAGCAGACCTGTACCGCCGTCGGTGATCTCGATGTCGCGGATACGGATGTAGGTGCCGTCCCACAGTGCCCAACACGTCGGCGTGCCAGGTAGCTGCAGCAGGGTGCGCACCACGTCGGGGTCGACGGTGAGGGTGCCGGCGAGGTAGTCGCGGCTGCCTGTGCGGCGGGTGGTCAGTGTGGCGGTGGCGGCGGCGGGCAGTTCACAGATGGTGATCAGTTCGCCGGGCTTGTCACCGGCGGTGTAGATCGCGTTCACAGTGGTGGCTCTCGGTGGTCGTAGTGGGCGGGGCGGGGTGGCCGGGCAGGCGACAGGTCCTGCCCGGCCGATTCGTGGTGCGCAGCGTGACCACCCGCGGGGGCGGGCTTGCGCGAAATCTCCTTGGGGCGCTTGCCCGGGGAGTCGGCCCGGGTTGAACGCACCACGAACAGTCAGGGGGTGGCGTCGCCGGGCTGTAGCTCGGGCGGGTGGGGTGTACGGAGCTGGGTCATCAGCTGCTCGATCTCGGCATCGATCTCGCTGTGCCCGGTGATGGTGGCCTCGATCGTGATCCGGTCCAGGCCGGTGACCTTCTGGTACCGGTCGATCATGCGCATGCACAGGTCGGCTGCCTTGGCGTCACCAGCCATTGCCTTGGCGAACCAAGGCAGCCACAACCTCTGCAACCGTTCCAAGACGACAGGGCGGGCGATATCGGCCAGCTCGGCGGTGCGGGTGGCAGTCTCCGACAGCGCCGTCTGCACTGCCCGGTACGCGGCACCCCGGTCGCAGTAGTCCAGGGCATCGGCGATCTGCTGATACGTGCTGCCCTGCACGAACATCTCCAGCGCTTCCTCGCGGCGGGTGGCAGCCGAGGCGAGGCGACGCGCGGACTGCTTCCCGGGTTTCACCATCCCCGACTACCACCCTCTCTTATCGACGGCACAGTGCGACTGTCACCTAGATTATCCGGTCACGCACGGACGACAGGTCCGGCCACTCCAGCTTGCATATCGCCAGCTTGTGGCGTTCCAACACCCGATACGGGACAGGCAGACCGAGGTACTGGGCACCGATCGACGCCAGGCACAGCGCGTCAGCCTGGTCGTCGCCGCGGAACTCGGTATCGGGCCACAGTTTCGCGATCGCCACGGCCACGTCGACTTTGCCGGCACCGCCCTTGTCGGTGGCCCACTTGGCGCGGCTGGTCGGCGGGCACACCATGACCGGGATACCGAGCGCGGCGCAGGCGTCGTAGAGCTTGCCGCGGTACCAGGCTGAATCGTGCTGGCCGGGCCCGCGCACCCCGAGGGCTGGACCTTCGAGCACGACCAGCTCGGCGTCGCGGGGTACGCGGTTCATGGTGCGGTCGCGCAGGCTGCGCAGCCGCTCGGAGCGCTGCGCCCAGGTGTCTCCCTTCTTTCCGGTCGAGGCGATGGTGCGCAGCTCGACCGGATCCAGCGCCCACGGGTCACCGGGCGGTGTGGTGCGGATGATGGCGAGTCCGGTGCTGGCGAGGCTGGGGTCTATCCCTACGACGGTGGGCATTGGTTGTCTTCCTGTGTGTGGTCCGGGTGGTGCAGGCGGGCGGGTCAGCCGAGGGCGGCGCGGGTGGCGGCGAACAGCAGCCAGGCGAGGGCGACGCCGAGGGCCTGGAACAGGGCGAGCTGGCGCAGCATGGGCAGGCGCAGGTGCCGGCCCGCGACTTCGAGGATGAGCGCGATGATCGACATGGTGAGCAGCGCGGCGACGGTCGCGTTCATCGCACCGTCCTCGATTGCGTGGGTGAGGTCTCGGTCAGACATGGTCAATCCCCCTCGGCGAGATAGGTGCGGGTGCCGTAGTAGTTGGTCTCGGATGGGACCAGTAGCTCAAGGGCGAAGTTCACGAGGTCGCAGATCAACTCGGCATCGCTGTCCTGGAATCCGTCGTAGACGCTGGCGAATTCGTCGTCACCGCCGTTGTCCCACAAGATCGTCAGGTCGGTGTCATCGCCGCGTTCCTTCGCACACAGTCTTCCGCCGTCGTGGCGCTTGCACCATTCGAGTGCCCGGCGGGCAAGTTCGGGATCGCGGTGCTCGGCAGCGGTCACCGCGCACCTGCCTCGATGGTGTTGGCCAGATCGCGGTCGTGGTCGGGGTCGGTGTCGCTGCCGGGCCGGGTCGGCGCGGTGTCCTCGGGGTCGTCCTGGTCGTCGATGTCGAGTACCTCGGCGGGCTGCGGGCGGCCGTGTTCGGTGATGGCGTCCACCAGGATCGGCAGTGTCACCGCCCACATGCGTCCCATCCACACCACACTCGGGCCGGCGAGGTTCAAGCGCCAGGGCATCGTGTGGTCGTCGAGGATGATGTGGACACCGTCGAGGTCGACGCGCTCGGCCAGCACGGTGCAGGTGATCAGCCCGTATGGGTGGTCGTCGGTCGGGTGCTGCACGGTCAGGCCGTCGGCCAGGACTGGCCAGGGCAGTTCGTGGCCGTTGATCGTGATGAGTCCTGCGGTCCAGTCGATGAGGGCCAGGTGGGCGGGGCGGTCCGATACAGGCATGTCAGTGGTCCTTGTCGTGGGGTGAGGTGGTGGCGATTCGACCGATGGCGTCCCAGTCGACCGAGGCGACCGCGGTGCGCAGTGCTGTGGAGAATCCGGCGACTGATTCGCCGAATCCAGCCAGCGCGGCTTTGAGGGTTCGGATATCCGCCGCGCCGAGTGAGCGGCCGCAGGCCGGGCGGGTGCGGCGGCCGCGGGGTTGCCCGAACGCGGCGCGCTGGTGGCGGCGCTCGGCGCGATATCGCATGTCCTCGAAGTTGTTCGGGGTGCGGGCGAGCTGGCCGCGGCTCACGCGCTGGCCTTGCGGGCCTTGGTGACCAGGACGAAATCGCGGCCGGTGAGGCGGCGGGCGGTCATGCTCGTGGTGCGGCGGGTGACGGGTTCGCCGTCGACCGCGATCACGCTGGTGTACACGGTGAGTTCGTCGGGCTCGCGGGGGTCGCGGGGTTCGCCGATGCTGTCGACGTGCAGGGTCCGTTTGTTGGTGGGGCGGGCGTCTTCGTAGTGCTGGCCGGTGTGGATGGTGGCGCCCTTGCGGGTGACGTACTTCTGCATGAGGTCCTCGATTCAGGGGTGGGTTGTGGTCAGGGTGCCCACGAGACACAGCCGACTACTGGGAGGCCGCCCTCCGGCAGGCTGACGCCTTCCTGGCACGACTCCGGGTAGTCGTCGCAGGAGCACGACCGGCCGGGGACGCAGTCACGGCCGGCACCGGCGGGCTCGAAGTGCGCGCAGGTACGGCAGGTCCGGGCGGCGGGGTTGTGCCAGCAGCGCGTGATGTGCGCGACGGTGACGGTTTTCCTGCTACGGGAGTACGTGCAGAAGGGGCACCGATACCGAGTCGACGTGTACGCGATCGGGTCAGCCACGGCCGCTCCCCACTGCTTCGACCGCGGCCAGCCAGTCATCGCCGTGGCTGTCGCCGGGCAGGTAGATGTCGGTGACCGGGCGGCCGTTCCACAGCTCGGTGTCGTGGGTCAGCATCAGTTCCGCGACACCGAGCGTGGTGCCGGTGCGGTTCACGGTGACTATCACCACGTGCTCGACAGTGACGACGGTCGCGACGGTCATGCCGGCAGGGCTGGGCTGGATCGCGAAGCTCTCAGGCGTGATCTCGGCGGTGACACCGCAGGCTTGGGCGTACTCGCAGGCGGCGGCGAGAGCGCGCTGCAGGGGCGTCAGGTCTCGGTCAGGCATTGCCTGCCTTCTCCTCAAGCAGCTTGTAGCCGAAGACCACCAACCCATCAGCGGTCACCAGCGTGTGGCGGCGGAAGACGGGCCCCTCGTACTCGGCGAGCCAGATGTCACCGATTACGGGCAGAACGCTGTCGAAGTAGCTGCGGCGCTGTTCGACGATCACGATCTCGAATCCGGACCCATTGCGGTACCGCTGACCAGTGGCGAGAGGTTGGACGACCTGCTGCTCCAGCTCGGCCTCCAGCTGGTCGAACAGGGCGGAGGCGTGCGCGGACATCCACAGCTGCCAGGCGGATCCCCCGGCAGCGCGGGCGGCTTGGCCCTGGGCGATGAGTTGCACGGCAGCGGTGTGCACGGTGTCGACGCTGGGCGCGAAGTACTCCGGCATAGCAGGCATGACGAGTTTGGTCGGGCGGCGGTCGGTCTCCAGCTCGACGCGGTCGGCGCGGGCCTCATCAGGGAGGGGTTCGTGCCCGTCCCAGGTGTAGTTGATGAAGTCCCCGCATCCGGCGCAGTTGCCCATGTGCACGATCTCGTGGGTGCACTCCTCGGTCGCTTCCTCGTCCAGCTCCCAATCCCCGGCCAGATCGAACTCGCGGGCGCACTGGTAGCACAGACTGGCGGGCAGTCGGTCCCGCGCGGCGTTCTCGCCCGCCTCTCGGGATTCGGCTTCGACAGTGACGACGTGGGTGGCGGGCTGCTTGAAGACGTAGGTGAACTCAGGCATGGTCCACCTCCGCCGCCTCAATGCCGGCCGGAAACGTCAGCTGGTACTCCTCGGGTTGGCTGGCGCGCTCCTGGCCCGTAGTGATGCGGCGGATCAGGCCGAGCTGTTGCAGCCCGTTGATCGAACGGACGGCTGTCCGTTCGGTTACGTCCATGACCGCGGCCAGTCGCCGCACGCCTGGCGATACTCGTGACCCGTCGAGGTCGGCGTAGGTGGCGAGGACGAGGGCGCAGTACTTCTGCTGGGCGGGCATGTCGATCTGGCGGACATGTTCGGTCCAGTCCCGGCGTGCGACTGGCTGAGGTGCGCCGGTCACGATCTCGGGTGTGGGTGTCATTGGATTCCTTCCGGGAGAGATGGGTTTGTCCACAGGCGGCGTCGCTGTAGTGAGTTGCGTTGAGAGCCGGGGACGCATCTAGGGGTTGGTAGTGGTTGGTTATTTATTGGTGGGGGCTCACCGGTGAGCCCTGATACCCCTCCAAATGAGCCCTGATACCCCTCCAAATGAGCTCTGAGGTAGCCCTAACTTCAGATCGTCCGGGGGTGGTTATCCACAGATGTGGATGGCAGTTATCCACAATCAGGGCTCACTGGTGAGCTGTGATCCAGGCGCAATTCAGGGCTCACCGGTGAGCCCTGTTGTCTTGTCCGTGATCAGGCGGCAGGCCAGGCAACTCGGTCACGTTCGCAGGTACGGTCAGCCGGTATTCGTCGGCCAGCCCTGCGCGGCGGCTGGCACGGCTGACCAGCTCGATCAGCCCCAGCTCGCGCAGAGTCGCCATCTGCCGTTTCACCGTGGCCAGGCTCTGGCACGTCACCGCCACCAATTCCTCGACGCCTGGGAAAACCCGAGACCCGTCGGGGTCGGCGTAGGTCGCCAGCGTCAGCGCCATCAGCTTGACCGTCGGCGGCAGGTGCAGGCGTTTGATCCAACGCTCCCAGTCGAACCGGTCGACGGGAACAAGCTCCATTGCCACCACCTCTCACCCAGTCCCACAGTCGAATCCCCCTCACCGGCCCTCCCCCAGCTCGAACAGCGGATCCATCTGCGCCTCGACTGCAGCGCGTTCGGTGGCCGCGCGGGTCTGCGCGTGGTGCTCGCGGTCGTAGTGCAGGTGGCAGCCCTGACAGAACGCGCGCAGGTTGTCTGGATCGCAGTGCTCGGGCGTGTGATCCAGGTGCGCGGTCGTCAGCACCACCGGCGATCCCGTGCCGTAGGCGCGCTGCCCGTGCCTGTTGTGGCAGCGCCCGTCTGCGGCCAGGTGCACGACCGGCCGCCCGCATTCCCCGCGGCATTCGCAGCGGCCCTGACCGCGCGAGAACCTCACCCAGTCGGAGATCGCCCGCCAGTTCGGCGGGTAGCGCCGTCGGTTCTCCGGGCGGATCGGCATCAGCCCCACCACCATGCACCGACCACCGCCAGCAGCCACATCGCGGCAGTGAAGGCAGCGAAGATCAGCAGCAGCGCGACGACCCCGCGCGCAGTCTCACGCATCGGTGCCGCTCTCGGGTCCGGGGCGAAGGTCGGGCAGGGGGCGCCCGATCAGCCGGAAGTAGTCGGCGAGTGCGCGCACGTAGGCGGCGGTCCCCACGGCCGCCAACGACAGCACCGGCGTGGCCGCCGCAGCGCCACCCCGGGCGGGGTGCGCTGCGGCCTGCACTACCGGATCAGTCGCGACTGTGTGACTGTCTCCGAGATACATGGGTCAGGCGTTGTCGCTGCGGTCGGAGAACGACACCACGTTGCCGCCCTCGGCCTCGGCGGGCGCGGTGTAGTCGCCGTACTCCGCGCCGGTACGGGCCTCGCCCGGGGTGGCGCTGTCGTCCTCGTCCTCGTCTTCGAACGGCAGCTCGGGATCGCGCGGGCGCTCGATCGTCTCGCCCAGCGTTGCGTTCGTAACTTTCCATTTGGTTTTGTGGCGGACACCTTCGGCGATCTGCTCGTAGCCGGACCCGGTGCATTCGACGGTCACCGACATGCTGCGGATCTCACCGATCTCGGGGCGGTGCTCGAACTGATCGGTGGGCATACCCAGGAAGTTGTATCGGGTGAATCCCTCTGCGGTGCCCTTGGTTCCGTTGTGCCTGGTGACCTTCGCCATGCTGGCGCCCTTCTCTTGGTGGGGTGGTTGGTTGGAACTGCCGGCGGCTACGGTGCCGTCGGCGGCAGCTGGTCGAGCGCCTGCAGCAGCAGGTCACGCACGAACAGCGGGTCTGTGTCGAGCAGGTGGCCGATCACTTCGCGCTGGTCGTCGCGCTGGCGCAGTGCGGCAAGCGTTTTCGGCAGCGGGTGCGTGGCCGCGGGGCGGGCCTGGCTGTCGTCCTCGGCCTTGCCCGCGTGCGACTGTTCCGCGTCCGCGAGCGATGCAGCCTCGGCGCGCGCCTGGTTGATGTCGTAACCGAGCTTCGCGCGGTCGTTGGCCATCCCCTTGTCGCAGGTGGCGAGGATGAAGCCAGACCCCTTGGGGTCGTGTACGAAACAGCGCATGTCGCAGTACCGGCAGTATGGTCCCATCACCGCACCGCCTTGGGGGTCATGGTCATCGGTCGATGTCTCCATTTCTCATCTTGTGCAAGGGATTTGGCGGCGGGTCGTCATCCGCGCTTTCGGTGGCGAGCTTTGCGTGCGCGGCGGCTGGTTCGCTGACGGTGGGCCTTGCCGAGATCAGCGGCCTGGGCCGCCGCATTCGCGGTGGCGGGCGGTTCGGGTGCCGACGGGTCGGGCTCGGGGTTGGGGGTGGCGTCGGCGATCACGTCAGCCGCTTCGCGTTCGGCCAGGCGCTGCGCGTACAGCTCGGCACCGTTGCGTTCATCGGCGTCGAGGGTCGCGGCCAGCTCCGGGGATTTGGGCAGCAGCTTGGCCAGCTGACGCACCACCACCTTGCGTTCCATCCAGGCTTGCGGGTCGGTGTGCCCGGGGTTGGGTCCTTCCTTGCCGCCGCGCAGCTCCCGCACTTCCTCGGGCCAGAGCACTTCGAACGGCGCGACGTTGCCCGTGGGCAGTTGCGCGATCGCGTAATAGGCGATGATCGGGCCGCGGTCTCCGCGCGCCTTCTGGTGCACCAGATAGGGTGTGGTCCCCTTCTGGTGTTCGAACCGGTCGTGCTCGCGCACGGCCTGCGCGTCGATCGAGGACACGAGACCGGACTGCAGTACCTGCTTGACGTAGCCCTGATACCCGATCCACAGCTGGCATTCCCACCATGGCTGCTGGCTGGCTTCGTCGATCTGCATCTCTGGCATCAGCCAGCACTGCCCGTTCACCGATGGCTCGAGGCCGAGCACGGCGGCGGTGAGCACCGCGCCGGAGATGCTGCGCACCGAGCAGCGCGCCAGCTTCGGATTCAGCCGGACCGCGGTGACCGCGACCCGAACCATCCGGTCGGCGTCCATGTGGCGCGGCAGGGCGCGGGCGATCTGATCGCGCAGTCCGACAATGACATTGGCCGCCGCGAGCTGCAGCTGCTCGTCGCGGTCGCTCTCGGCCGGGGGTACCGGCGGGGGTGCGTCGTTGCGGGCGGCGACCGCCGCCCGGGTTCGTTCGCGTAGGTCGTGACCCATCGATCAACCTTCCTGTTCGGGTAGGGGGAGCGGGAATGCCGCGAATCGGGTGGCCTGGTAGCGCAGCCACACATCGGGGTGGTCGCGGCGCAAGGCCTTGGAATCGATCGCGTCGACCTTGATGCGGTACTGCGCAGCCAGCTCGGGTTCGGCGTCCTCGAATTGCTTGTGGGCCCAGGTGGCTCCGGTGAGCTTGGCCAGCGGGCGACCGGCGAGGGTGAGCGCGGCGGCGTCGCCCATCATCAGCCGCATCTCGTTCTCGGCCTTCGCCTTCGCCGCCTTGCCCGCCTTCTCCGCATCGGCGGCCGTGCGCCACTGCTGAGCCAGCTCGACCGCGCGCACGATGTCGATGCCGCAGTCGATCTCGTCGAGTTCGATGCTGCCGCTGTGGCGCGGGAACCGCTTCAGCAGCCGGGCCCGGCTCGCGGCCGAGGGATCCATCGGCGGCGGGATATCGGTCAGGACATGCCGATTCCACAGCGTGGATTCTTCGTGGCAGATCATCTCGATGATCTCGTCATCGCGTTCGATGCGCGCGATCTTCAACCTGTTGCCGCCGACCAGGCCGGCCACCCACGCATGCGATGCACCCGAGACGGCCATATTGTGCTGGCACTGCAGCTCGGCGCGGTCGGGCACCTGCCCATCCCACTGGTGCGCCATCCGTTCACCGGTGGCCTTGCCCTCGTAGATGCCGCCATCGGACACCGCGCCGTCGAGGTTGGTTTGCATCCACGGATAGCTCCGCGACCGCAGGGTGCCCGGCAGCGCGCAGGTCAGGCCGAGGCGCTGCATCGCTACCTCGCGCACGATCGGCTCGAATGCCGTGCCCCAGAACATCGACTCGGACTCGGGCTTGTGCGGAGCGCGCCCGGTCTTGTCCTCCCACACGGTGTACGGGCTGTCATATTGGCCGCCCATACCCATGACCGCAGCGCAGTCCGACCCGCCGATTCCCTGGCCGCGCACGCGCAGCCACTCGGCGCGGTCGGCCCCGTACTCCAGCACCTCCACGCAGTGCTCTGCCAGTGCGCTACTCATCGTCGCCTCGCGACCGCGTGCCCGGGAGAGGCAGACCGAGGAACTCATGCAACGCCAGCCACTCGCTCTTGGCGCGCACACAGAACCCGCCATGGATCCCGCGCCGCTCGCCCAGAGTGATCGCGTTGAGCCCGCATGCCTTGCGGACAGGGCATGTGTCGCAAACCTTCATCGCGTTCTTGGCGTCCGGGCTGGTGCGCGCGTTGCTGCTCCACCAGTGCAGGCAGGGGTGCTGACCGCACGCAGCCAGCTCCTGCCAGCTGATCAGGATTCCGGTCATCGCATGTCCCATCCGGTCGGGCCGTCCGGGTCGTCGAGACTGCCGGGGCGTGCCAGTGGCCGGTAGGTGCAATCGGCTTCGGTGCTGCGCCGCTCGTCGCGCTCCCAGCGCGGATCGCACCGCGCTCGCAACTCGGCCGGGCTCACCAGACCGATCCGATCTGCAAACCGATCGCGCCGCCGAAGAACGCGCCGATCGCCAAGCCCCAGAACCACACCGCGGACTCGATCCGGATGCGGTCGATCAGCTCACGCACCCGGTCAGAGAACCGGCCGGCGGGGCGGGCGTGGCGCGGGATGTGCACGGGGGCCATCTGCAGGGTCGGCTGCTCGTCGGCCGGGATGCGCGGCTCGAACCGGGCATAGGCCGGAATCGGTCCGGTCGGGGCGTCGAAGTGGCCGTGGTGATGGGGGCCGTGGTGCCGCGTCATGCGTCCGCGTCCTCGGTCATGACGGATGCCAGCTCGCGCAGTTTCACCGTCAGCACTCGCATCACCACGTGGTGCTGGCGGATCTTGTCGTTGCCGGAACCGACCTCGCTGATCATGGGGGCGCTGTGCTGCACAGTGGCGAAACGACGGATCGCCTCCTGGACGGCAGCACGCCGCCCCGCCTCATCGTCGAACAGGTGGTTTGCGGCATGGGCAGGCCACGCGTCCGCCCCGGCGAAGAACCGCGCGAGGACCCCGGCAACGAACCCATCGGAATCGGCTTCGGCCAGGTCGGCCAGAGCACGCAGGTCAGCGGCAACATCGCTGGGCGACGGGCTACCGGTCGTCGGTTGAATGAACATGGTTACACCCTCACTGTCTCGTAGATGATCGACGGCTCACTGACCGGACTTCTCGGCGTGCGCGAGGATCGGTTCGCACCGCCACTCGACCTGCTCGACCTCGCGGGTGACGCTCACCATCGGTGCGGCAGCAAGGTATTCGGGGTCCGGCACTTCCTCGGTGACCTGGGTGACACCGGTCACGATCCGCTCGCACACGTCGTTGCGCCGGGCCGTCAGCCGCAGGGTCAACGCGCGCAACCCGATCTGCGACTCGTGGAATCCGTCGCTGTATATCTTGGCGACCGGGCCCGTGGCCAACGGCTTGATCCGTCGGATCGTCTCGGCCAGGATCGCGGGCACGTCGCGCACGATCATCCCGCCCTCGATCGTGTACGCCGCGGAATGCTCGGGGAAGATCGAACGCTCGAACACACCGTGCAGTACAGCCGCAATGAATCCGTCGCCCTCGGCGAGGTCGGCCAGGGCCCGCAGGTCGGCAGCAACATCGCTGGCCGCAGGGCTGCCCGCCTTCAGCTGGATATCCATGGTTACACTCCTACTGTCTCGTTGATAGGTGGCCGGTGGGGCGTGGTCCCCCCACCGGGTCGAGGCTGGTTTAGTAGCTGGTCACTCGGCCCGCGATCCGATGCAAGGCAGTGACTGCATCGGGTCGCGGGACCTTGCCCGGTCCGAGATCGACACTCGCGACCACTCCATGGAGCTGACCGCGCATCAATGCATCTGCCGCGCACGCGGACTGCACCGGGCACAGTTCGGCGCAGCGCTGACGCAGCGGCGCGGTGAGTTCGTCGCGGTCGTCACCGATAGGCAGGGTCGGAAAGAACTGCGACATCGGAACACCCGAGCGTTTGCAGTGGGCCCAGGCCAGGAACATGCGCTCGGTCATGAGATCTGCTCGCGCATCGCGGCCCGCAGTGCGGAGTCCAGACCGCCGACGACCGAAGGCGGAGAGCTGATCACCGCGACCTCGGGACGCGCGTCGGTGCGGTCGTGCAGCCAGCCGAGCACGACGGCCTGCGCGGCGTAGGTGTCACCGTGCGGGGTGACCCCGAGCCGCTCGGGCATCGGCGCGCCGCCGCTGGCCAGGGTCGCGGCGAACAGATCGTCATCGGTGGTCCAGAGCACGGTCAGCAGCGCGCCGCGCCGGACGTAGCCGGTGGCGGCGGTGTTCTCATAGGCCATGACCCACCCAGCGCGCACGGCGCCAGCGGTGATCATGCTGCGGGCGGTGATGCGTGGCGCGCTCACAGGCCGGGCCCCCAGTTCCAGATGTCGATGACCAGCATCGGCGTTTCGAATCGCCACGGGTTGATCCACAGGGCAAAAGATTTCAGCATCGGTGTGTCTCCTTGGTGAACAGCCCCGCCAGGGTGGCGGCGGCGGTGTCGGTCAGCGGCGGGTAGGTGATCCCGGCCGCGCGGTCGAGTGCGGCTCGGGCGGCGACGCGCTCACGCAAGCTCATGTGGTCGCGGCGTGCCTCGAGGTCGGCTTCGCCGATCACTGGCCCGACCCGTCGGCGGTGCTTGCCTGCGGGGCGGGGGGCATGCGCCGTCCGAGGCGGGCGAGCACGGGCGCGAGCGCGGTCCGCGCCTGGGCGGTCTGCTCGGTCTGCAGCGCCGCCAGTTCCTCGCGGACGATCTCGCGGATCTCGCGGGTCTGCTGCTCGGTCAGCTCGGACATCGAATCTCCTTTCGGTGGGTTGTGCCGCCCCTCGGCGAGCAGGTGGTGCAGGAAGCCACCTGGTGGCCCTCGCCGAGGGGTCGGCGATCCGGGCGCGGTGTCGGTGTGCCGCGCTCGGAAATCCGGGGTCACGCGCTGCGCTGCAGGTTGCGGCGTGCGCGCGCGGTCAGCGCCACCCCGCCGCCGGTGACGGGCGCGGGCTGGGGTTCGGGGTCGGGAGCGGCGGGCAAGTACGCGCCGGTGCCGCCTCCGTTGCGGGCGACCGAGTCGCGGGCGAGCCTGGCCATGTAATCGACCAGCGCGGCCATGTCGGAGTCGCTCATGCGCCAGCTACGCCCCGACTTTTTGCCGGGGATGACACCGGCGCGCAACAGGTCCTGGACCCAGCGCACCGACGGCGCGCCGGTCACCTCCACGACGTAGTCGAGAGCGTGAGTCTTGATCTCCAGACTGGTCACGGGAGTTCCTTTCATCGCAAGCGTTGTCGCGCGACTCATGCGCCATGTGCCACTGCGGACACGGGTTCAATCTCATGGGCGTCGAAAAGATCCGCCCACGGCACATCGAGCCTGGACGCGATCGCCACCGCCAAATCTTCGCTGATCTGCCGCAGCTTCCCGGTCTCGATCAGATGGATCGTGCTCTGGCTACGTTGCACCAGAAAGGCAAGTTCTCGCTGGCTGTAGCGCCTCTGCATGCGCCACCGGCGAATCTGCTTGCCGTCTCTGACCTGCATCCAAGCCTCCTTCCTTCGCGCTGGCAACCGTTTACGGGTTGTCCGGTTTCTCATCTTGACCCCCAATCATCGTTTTGACAAGTGGAGCATGAGTCATGAGCCACCTACTTGTCAAGATGATTAGTGGGTTTCCGTACCCCTGACCAGGTCTTGGCGCATGATCCACTTGTCACTACATTCGGTGGCGCGTCTGACACGAGTAACGAGCAGAAGGGCAACGTTTCCCCCGTGACCCAAGGACCCACCACACTCGCCGATCTGCTCGACGCAGCATCGCGCCGGCACAACGGCGCTTCCGGGCGCAGACTCGCCGAACTCGCGCACGCCGCAGGCTTCGAGGTCTCCCACGCCACCCTCAACCGCGTTCGCCGCGGCACCTACGGATCCACACCCACCGCCGCGACCATCGAAGCGATCGCCCATCTCGCCGGCGTCCCCAGCGAGGCAGCCTTCGCCGCAGCCACCACCGAAGCCCAGCTCGAATCACGGCGCACCGAACAGCGCCTGGTCGAACTCGCCACCCAGGCCGACGACGCAGAGGCATACGCGCGCGCCGCCGACGGATACACCGAGGACGACGACATCAGCGAAATACTCGAAGCCCTCGACGATTTACTCGACGCCGTATACGACCTTGCGCGCAGCGCGCAGCGCATCGCGGCAGCAGGTGTCGGCGGACCAGGAAAGCTTGCGGAATTGAAATCTCAGAGACGGAAAACTGCGCGGGGCAAATCGACCCGGACGAAACCCGACCCACCGGCCGAGCCTCTACTGACCTTCGGTGGCACCTACACCGGTGAGCAGTCAATCGAGGACGACGAAATGCTGCGCCGCGCCCGGGCCCACTCGCCGGAGCTTCCGGGCGCGCGCAGCTAGACCAGTACCCACCGGCTCGAAAATAGCGACGCTCCACCCGACCCCAGCCACTTCATGCCACCCGCGTGACTCGTCGGGTCCGGCGAGCAGGGCGTGCTGCGCATGCTGAGCCATCGCCGCCAGCTGAAACACTGTCGTGCCCTCGCGCGGCCAGATCTCATAACCGCCGACCACTCGCACCACGTGGCCGATCTTCATCCGCCGCGGTGTGTCGAACTCGACTTCACCGCGCGCCGGCTTGACGATGATCCCCAGCTCGGCCAGGCCAGCGAAGTACTTCTCCGTCGCATCCGAAATCCCTTCCACCACACCGCATTGCGGGGATGGGTGAGGGGATGGATGTGCGCCGTAGTCGCTCAATGAAACCCCTTGGCGTACACGAGGTTGGCAGCGAACCGGGCGGTTCCCTCGCATGGCCCAAACTAGCCAAGATCGCTTTTGATTGGAACCAAATGCGCCAAATTTCTCACAGGAAACTCGCACCGTAGCAAACCTCTGGACCGCAAACTGGCCGATTGCCGGAACCGCTTGTTATCCTCGAAAAGCCTTATGCTCAAACGTATTTGCGCAGCTCGGCAACGGGATTCGTTACCCTTGGTTAACTTTGTGATAGCGCCGCGATCGAGTCAGCACCACACCCGCGATCGGTAGATGAATTCTTGTGTGGCGATGAGCTTCTGGGCGCGGATCCCCTGATCATCAGCCGGGGCGATCGCGTGCAATCACAGCGGTCAGAGCCCTCGGGATTCGCCGAAAATCTGGCGGCACCGACCCGTTGCCGTGGCAACACGGCAGCCGTAACCTGCAGTTCGCGAGACGTATCGAGATGTCTTGTGGCGTCGCGTTCGCGCAGGTCAGGGGCGTTTTCGCTGGTCAGAGGTGGGGTTCAAATCCCCTATCCTCCGC
>NZ_JBHZCS010000066.1:0-58377 GCF_042755705.1 Nocardia sp. NPDC059154 | reverse complement strand
CCACCGTGATTTCGGTGAGCGCGGTGACTTCGGCCGCCCGGCCTTCGGCAACCCCGCAAACATTCGTGGCGACCTCGGATCCCACGACCACGACCGATCCGGCGACCACAACGGCTTCGGTGACCACCCCGGCCACGGCCAGCCCGGCAACTGGGGCGGCCACCCGAACCCCGGCGGCCCCGACCACCAAGGCGACGGCCGACCAGGTGAGCCCGATCGCTCCCACGATCATGGCCGGCCTGGTGAGCAAGGTGGTCCCGGTGAGCACGGTGGGCCGGGTCAGCGTGGTGGCTCGGACGGGCATGGGGCTTCCGGTGACCATGGCCAGCCTGGTTGGCGTGGTGGTCCGGGTGAGCATGGTGGTCCGGGTGAGCATGGCGGGCCTGGTGTGCATGGTGGTCCGGATGGGCATGGTGGTTCTGGTGACCATGGGCAGCCTGGTTGGCGTGGTGGCTCGGGTGAACATGGTGCTCCTGATGGGCATGGTGGTCCGGGTGAGCATGGTGAGCAGGGTGGACCTGGCGAGCATGGTGGGCCGGGCCTGCGTGGTGGCTCGGATGGACATGGGGGTTCCGGTGATCATGGGCAGCATGGTGGGCCTGGTGGGGCGGGACAGGCTGGGGCGCACGGGGGTTCGGATGGGCACCGTGGTGTGAGCGGGCACGGGGATGTCGGCGGGCATGTGGCCGGTGGGGTCGGGACGGGTGCGTCCGTGGGGGTTGGGGCGCATGTCGGGGACGGGGCGCATCATCCGGATCAGGGGCAGCGGGGTGCGGGAGCGGCGGGGGAGCGGTTCGGGGGGAATGGGGTTGGTGGGAGTGAGGGGAACGCGGGCGGTGGTTTGCAGGAGCGGAGCGGACTGTCGGTCGGGGCTTCGGGGGCGAGTGGCGGCGGTGTTTCCGGTGAGGTGGGTGGACCGCACGGAGCGGGGTTGTCGTCCTCGCTGTCGTCGTCGTTGTCGTCGGGGGGCTCGCTCGGGGCGTCCGGGATGGGTGGCGGCGTCGGTGGGTTCAACTCCTCCGGTGTGAGCGGTCTTCATGCAGGGCAGGGGATTTCGGCTGGTATGGGCGCCACTGCGGCCGGGTCGAATGCCGCTGTGCCGGGCGCGGCCGTGTCGGGTGCGGCGGTGGCGAATGCGGTGGCGCCGGTGGCGGTGACGCCGGTGTCCACGGCTGTGCCGTCCAATGCCGCGGCACAGCCCATTTCGGACACGCTGTCGAAGGCGGCCGCGGTGCCGACGCCGGGTGCAGTTGCGAATTCCTTTGCGCTGACCAGTGGCTCGGTGCATCCGGTGGCCACCGCGCCGGCCGCCGATCTGGGCGCCCTCGGGAGCTCTTCGATCGGGCAGACGGCAACCCCGGGCGCGGATGCGGCTGGTATCCCTGCCCATTCGACGATCCCGGCTACGCCCGGCGGCGCGCCTGCGCTGACCACGTCGGGCGGCGGGACCGGACAGGTCGGCGTGTCTGCCAATGGCGCTGGAACGGCGACGCCCCCGAGCACCGGTGGCGGCTCGTCCACGAGCGCGCCGGGCGGCGCGGGCATCCATACGAGTGCGACCGCGCCCGGCGCGGATCTCGGGACCGGTGCCACCGCGGGGGTCGGAGCCGGTGCCACCGCGGGGGTCGGAGCAGGCGCCGATGCGGGCACGCACCCCACCACCGGGGCGACCGCGCCCGGTGCCGATCTGGGCGGGAGCGCCACCGGAGGCGCGGATGCGCACGCCGGCACCAACGCCGATGCGCTGCTGGCCGGCGGCGGGTCCACTCCCGCCCCCGCGCCCACGCCGGTGACGGCGGACTCCTCGCATGTGGCAACGACTTCCGTCGTACCGACCGCCGCGCCCGCCACCCCCGCGCCCGCCGCCGTCACCACGGTGCCCGACCACACAGCGGTCACGACGACGCCGCATCCGGTCGACCTCACCGCGACGGATTCGGGGGCGGTCGATCACAGCGGGTTGTCGGCATCCGGGGGCGGGCTGTCGACGGGGTTGACCTCGGACCCCGGAACCTCGTTGTCGCACAGTGCCGTCGACACCTCGCACCCGACGACCACCGGCGACATGCATCACTGAAACACCGTGACCGGTCCGCCGCGCCCGCACCCGGCGCGGCGGACCACCCGGCAATCTCCCCCATCGCATCGAAGGAGCAGGCAGTGACCGCGATCAGCACGGTCTTCGCGGCGAAGACCACCGCGGCGACCGACCCCATGACAGCGCTGCTGGACGAGCTGCGGTCGATGACCGACGGTCTCGGCCGGTCCGACCTGTCGAATCGCCTGATGTCGGCGCGGCAGCGGATCACCGATGCCCGCATGCGCATCCTCGTGACGGGGGAGTCGAAGAAGGGCATCAGCTCGGTGGTCAATGCGCTCGTCGCGGCCGACGTCTGCCCGACCGGCACCGCGCGGCCGGGGCGCGTCACACACCGGCCGATCGTCATCGAGTTCGGTGAAACCCGGACCCGCCGGTCCGGTGGCGCGGGCGATCCGGACGAGGTCACCGTGCCCGCGTCACTGCTCGCCGACGGCGTCGTCCTGATCGACACCCCCGGCGTGACCGGAACCGATTCCCGGCAGGCCGCCGCCCTGCTCGAGTTGCTGCCCACGGTGGACGCGGTCCTGTTCGTCTCCGACGCCAGCCAGGAGTACACCGCGCCGGAAATCCGCCTCCTGCAACAGATTCACCAGCTGTGCCCAATGGTCGCCTGCGTAATCAACAAGATCGACAGCTATGTGCGGTGGGCGGACATCCAGCAGGCGAACCGCAAACACCTCACCGATGCCGGCCTCGGCCTGCCGATTCTGCCCGTCTCCGCGAAGCTGCACATGATGTCGAGCCGGCTGGCCGATCCGACGCTCGAGGTCGAATCCGGGATACCGCAACTGGCCGACTTCCTCCGGACCCATGTCGTCGCCCAGGCCGACGCGGTGGTCCGCGACTCGTTCGCCAATGATGTCCGGGTCGTCTCCGATCACGTTGCGCTGACCCTGAACACCGAGATCGAGGCCCTGCAGGATCCCGCCCGCGGCGCGGAACTGGTGGACCGCATCCGGGTCGCCCGCGCTGCCGCCGAGACGCTGCGCAAGCGCACCGCCAACTGGCAGTACACGCTCGGCGACGGCATCACCGAACTCACCGTCGCGGTCGACCACGACCTGCGAAACCGCTTGCGTGCCTTGATTCGTGAGACCGACGAGGAGATTGCGAAGTCCGATCCGGCCCGGCACTGGGATGCCTTCGCGACGCGGCTCGACGACCGGATCGCCGAACAGGTCAACGAGAATTTCCTGCTGGCGCACAAACTTTCGGCCGATCTCGCTGCAAAGGTGGCCGAGAGATTCGCCGAGGAGGGCCGCACCCAGCTGCCGTCCCTGCCCGGCGCCGAAGCGGGCATCCGCGCCGACCACTGGGGTTCGCTGGAGGCATTGGAGAGCGGCAGAGCCGGCTTCGTCCAGCGCACCATCACCAGCGTGCGCGGCTCCTACGGCGGGGTGCTGATGGTCGGCCTGGCCACCAGCCTGCTCGGCCTGGCACTGGTCAACCCGTGGTCCATCGGCGCGGGCGTGCTGTTGGGTGCCAACACTTTCCGCGAGGACCACAAGTCACTGCAGGCGCGCCGGAAGGCGGAGGCCAAGGTGGCGGTCGCCAAGCTGATGGACGAGGTCGTCTTCCATGTCAACGACGAATCCAAGCAGCGGCTGCGCGAAGTACAGCGCATCCTGCGCGACCACTTCACCGCCCTGGCCGATGAATTGCTGCTGTCGGCCAACGAAGCCATGATGGCGGCCCAGGAGGCCGCCACCCTGCACGACGGTCAGCGTGCCGAACGGATCCGGCAGCTGGGGGCCACCTCCGAGCGGCTGCGCGAACTGCGGGTCCGGGCCGGGAATCTGGCCCTCACGCCGGGCGGCGCCTGATGGCCGGGCGGGAAATCACCGAGGCGCGGCAGCTGATCCGCGCGGCTCGCGGGCAGGTCGATCCGAGGTCGAAATGGGCGGGCGAACTGGCCGCCTGTGAACAGCGGCTGGACGAACCCTTGCGGGTGGCGTTGACGGGCACCCTGAAGTCCGGCAAGTCAACCCTGCTCAATGCCCTGATCGGCGACGAGATCGCCCCGACCGACGCGACCGAGTGCACCCGGGTGGTCACCTGGTTCCAGCAGTCGGCCGCGCCTCGCATCGATCTGGTCACCCGCGGGCAGCACCGGCGGATACCGGTGCTGCGCACCGACGGTCGCCTCACCATGGACCTGGGCGTGGCCGCCGACGCCGTCGAACGCCTGACCGTGAGCTGGCCGTCCGCCCTGCTCGATGACTACACGCTCATCGACACCCCCGGCACCTCCTCGAACTCACGTGATGTGTCCGAACGCACGCTCGCCCTGCTGGCGCCCGAGGAGGGGCCGTGCGAGGCCGATGCCGTGCTGTACCTCATGCGCGATCTGCGGGACGCGGATGTGCAACTGCTGCAATCCATTCACCATCGGATGACCCTGGGCGCCGGGCCGCTCGGCGTGCTCGGCGTCCTGTCGCGCGCCGATGAGATTGCCGGCGGCCACGGCGATTCGCTGGCCGACGCCCACCGGCTCAGCGCGACCCTGGCCGAGGCGCCGGAGCTGCGTGGCCTGCACCAGAGCTTCCTGCCGGTCTCCGGTCTGCTCGCCCTGCGCGGACAGACCCTGCGCCAGCAGGAGTTCCAGGCTCTGCGTGCCCTGGCGTCGATACCGCAGCACGGACTGGAGGCGGCCCTGGTCTCGGTCGCCCGTTTCGCCGCGCCCGAGACTCCGCTGCCCGTGCCCGCTGCCGAGCGTCGTCGCCTGGCCGAGGCGTTCGGCCTGTTCGGTATTCGGCTGTCGGTCGCGTTGATCCGTTCGGGCTGCCCGGATGCCCCCGCCCTGTCGGCGGAACTGATCCGCCGCAGCGGTCTCGGCGAGCTGCGCCGCACCCTCGAGATCCGATTCGGCCAACGCAACGAACAGCTGCGCGCGCATTCCGCGCTGGCGCGGCTCGCGCACATACTGGCGCGCTATCGGACGGCCGGGACGGCGGAGCTGGCAGACCGGGTATCGCGCTGCCTCGCCGACACCCACACGTTCACCGAACTGCGGTTGCTGTCGACCATTCGTTCGAATCGGCTCAGCGAGCCCGACCGCGCCCGTGCCGCCCGGGTCCTGGGCGGGGAAGGCATTGCGGCGCACCGTCGTCTCGGGCTCGCTCCCGACGCGAGCCCGGCCCAGTGCCGCGGCGTCGCCCTGCAGGCCATCCGCCACTGGCGCAACCAGCTGGAGAATCCGCTGTTGGATCCCCGCACCGCCGCCACCTGCCGCGCGGCCGCCCGTAGCTGTGAAGCCATTGTGGCCGCGAACAATTGAGCACGGGCCGCGCGCGTCCGTGGCGCTGACCACGCGGTGCCGTGCAGGTACATTCGAGGCGTGACGCTCGGTAAGGGGGAGTCGCGGGCGGGGCTGGGGCGGGTGGGTCCCGAGCCGTCGGCGCGGTGGGCGGGATTGGCCGCGCGGCTGCGGGCGGCGGTGCTGGACGCGCACGCCGAGGCGGTGGGCGCGATGGAGTCCACGGAAGGCGCAGTGGCGCCGGGGAATCGGGACCTGATCGAACTACTCGCCCTGCAACGCCGGATTGCCGTGATCGCCGAACAGCTGGACGCGGAGTCGGCAACCTCGTTCTCGCACAGCGAGGTGGCCGCGGTCTCGCTGCGCGAGGACGATTGGGCGTGGAGGTACCGCTCGCGGAGGGAAGGTAATGCGATGAGTGTCAGTCTGGCCAAAGGCGGCAATGTCTCGCTGTCGAAGCAGGCGCCGAATCTGACGAAGGTGGCCGTCGCCCTGGGGTGGGACGTACGCAGCACCACCGGAGCCGATTTCGATCTCGATGCCAGTGCGCTCGCCTGCGGGCCGAATCAGCGTGTCGTCTCCGACAGTCATTTCGTGTTCTACAACAACCTGCGGTCCCCGGAGGGCACCATCGAGCACACCGGCGACAACCTCACCGGTGAGGGCGAGGGCGACGACGAGGTGATCACCGTGGATCTGGCGGCCATGCCGCCGAGCATCACCAATATCTTCTTCCCCGTATCGATCTACGAGGCCGAGACCCGGCGCCAGGCCTTCGGGCAGGTGCGCAATGCCTACATCCGGGTCGTGGACGCCGTCACCGGGTCGGAGCTGACCCGCTTCGACCTCACCGAGGACGCCTCGACCGAGACCGCCATGGTGTTCGGCGAGCTGTACCGGCACGGCGCCGAGTGGAAGTTCCGGGCCATCGGACAGGGCTACGCCTCCGGATTGGCCGGTATCGCACGGGATTACGGGGTCAACGTCTAGAGGCGCACCGGGAGCGGCACCGGGCGCTTGGGCGCCCGCCGGTCACCGGAGGAGATGCCGCGCAGGCGGCGCATCACCCACGGCCCCAGCGCGGTTGCCGCCCACTGGAATTCGGCCGCGATCGAGCGCAGCGCCCCGTGCTCGGGCAGATCCGGGAGCAGCGGACGGGTCCAGGCGTCGTTCGCGCCGGGCAGCCGCAGGGCCTCGGCCACGGCGTCGGCGATGCGCTGGTGCCCGAGCGGGCTGGCGTGCAGCCGGTCCGCGTCCCACAGGCGGGGATCGGTCACCACGGCATGATGGCCGGTCTCGGCCACCAGTACCCCGTGCCGGTGGGCCGCCGCCCGCAGCCGGTCGTTGATCGCCGCGATCCGGCCGCGAATCGGCCGGGCCAGCGGAATCGTCTCGGCTACATCGGGAAAGGTCAGCGTCGCCACCACCGCGCCGGTGGCGGTGAGTGCGGCGAACATGGCCTCGACGTGCCCGGCGATCTCGTCCGGGTCGAAGTTCGGGCGCAGCAGATCGTTCATGCCGGCCAGCACGGTGGCCAGATCCGGGCGCAGCGCCAGCGCCGCGTCCAGCTGGTCGTCGCGAATCTGGTGGGCCAGCTTGCCGCGCACCGCCAGATTGGCGTAGCGCAGTTCGGGATTGGTGAGGGCGAGACGCTCGGCCAGCCGGTCCGCCCACCCCCGCAGGCCGGTCAGGTCGTCGCCGTCGCCCACGCCCTCGGTCTGACTGTCGCCCAGGGCGACGTATCGCGTGTACCTGCCATCGGTCATGGCGGATCGGCCTTTCGGTGACTTTTCGTGGATCATCCCAGGAAATCGGCCGGCACGGGGGTCGGGCCGAACTCGTTCACGAGCCCGCCGCTTGGCGTTCGGCCGCTGCTGCCTCCTGTTCGATTTGCGCGACGGCCTCGGCCTGGATCTGCTCGAACTGCGCGGCCATCGCCTCGGCGAGCGCCTGCGCGCCGGAGAGCGGACGCACCATCACCATGAACTCGTCGATCCGGCCGTCGGCGTCGAAGTGCAGGAAGTCGCATCCGGTGATGCGCTTGCCCGCGACCGTGGTCTCGAAGACCAGCGCGTGATCGCTGCTGTCCGCCGCGCCGATCTCCTTGATGTAGCGGAAGTCCTCGAACACCCGCATGACACCGCGCAGGATGGCCGCGGTGATGGCCTTGCCCGGGTAGGGCTTGAAGGCGACCGGGCTGGTGAACACCACATTGTCGGCGAGCAGGGCCGCCATGGCCGCCTCGTCACGGGCCTCGACGGCCTTGCGGAAGGGGTGCATGATTCCCTCGTTTCCTATAGTCAAATCATTGCCTACTACCTTCGAACAGTAGCGCGCGGCGCTTCAGGATGTCCAGGTCACAGGTATTCAATAAATTGACTATCAAAGAGCTGTTGAACCCGCGCGCGCAGCGGCCGCGCATCACCGGGCCAATAGACTCGCCGGGTGCGACATAGGCAGGCCGATGGCTCCATGGACCTGACGCAGCTGCGGACCTTCCTGGCCGTCTACCGGGCCGGGTCGATCACCGCCGCCGCGGGTCAGGTCGGCCTCTCGCAGCCGACGGTGACCACCCAGCTGCAGGCGCTGGAACGCCAGGTGGGACGGCCGCTGTTCGAGCGGCTGCCGCGCGGTGTCGCCCCGACCGCGGCCGCGCACGATCTGGCCGCGCGGGTGGCCGCGCCGCTGGACGCCCTGGAGTCGGTGATCGGCGACGGCTCCGATGCAGGCGTCGCAGCCGTGGAACCGCCCGTCCTGCTCGGCGGCCCCGCCGAATTGCTGGCCACCCTGGTCCTGCCCGGACTCGCACCGCTGGTCGCGGACGGTGTCCGGCTCGCGGTGAGCACCGGCCTGGCCGACGACCTGCTCGCGGATCTGCGACTCGGAAAACTCGACCTGGTCGTCTCGACCATTCGCCCGCGGGGCCGGACCGTGCTCGCGGAGACGCTCGCCGATGAGGAGTTCGTGCTGGTGGCGGCGCCCGAGGTGGCCGCCCGCGCGGATCTGGAACGCCTGCGCGCCAATGACTTCGGCGGAGTGCCCCTGGTGACCTACGCTCCGGATCTGCCGATCGTCCGCCGCTACTGGCGGCACGTCTTCGACACCCGGCTGGAAGCCGACCCTGGTCTAGTGATCCCGGATCTGCGCGCCGTCCTCGCCGCGGTGGTGGCGGGCGCGGGCGTCTCGGTGCTCCCGAGCTACCTGTGCACCCGGGAATTGGCCTCGGGCGCCATCGAAAAGCTCTGGGACCCGCAGGATGCGCCGATCAACACCGTCTTCCTGGCCCGCCGGGTGGGCGGTCCCGTCCGCCCGCACGTGGACCGGGTGCGCGCTCGCCTGCTTGCGGCCGCGCGCGAGTGGCACGACTGCCCGGACTGACGACAACGGCCCGGTTGGTCTGGAAGGAAACTCAACTCGCGGAGGTGCTCAGGGGCCGACGCCCCTGAACCCCCTACTCGAATCACGCCGTGTACTTGTAGAAGCCTTCCCCGGTGGCGATGCCGAGCTTGCCCTGGTCGATGTAGTTCCCCTTGAGCCACTTGGCGATTCGCTGGGCGTCCTCGTCGCCGTGGGCCATGATGTTGTAGGGCGTGGTCAGGCCGATGATGTCGAGGATCTGGAAGGGTCCCGCGGGCGCGCCGGTGCCGATGCGCCAGGTGTTGTCCACCGCCTCGGGCTCGGCGTAGCCGCCCTCGGCCAGGTTCATGGCCGCGTTCAGCAGCGGCACCAGCAGCGAGTTCAGGACGTAGCCGGCCTTCTCCTTGTGCAGCTCGATGGGCACCATGCCGATGGCGGTGGCGAAGTCCACGACGGCCTGGAAGACGGCCGGATCGGTGTCGGGGGTGCCCATGATCTCGGCGGTGTTGAAGTGCCACACCTGATTCGCGAAGTGCAGCGCCAGGAACCGGTCCGGGCGGCCGGTGAAGTCCTTCATGGCGCTGGGCAGCAGCGTGGAGGAGTTGGTGGCGAAGATGGTGCGCTCGGGCGCGAGCTTGCCCAGCTTCTCGTAGGTGTCCTGCTTGATGGCGAGCACCTCGGGAACCGCCTCGATCACCAGGTCGGCGTCGGCGACCGCCGCGGCCAGATCGGAACTCAGCGCGATGCCCGCCGCGGTCGTCTCGGCCTTGCCGTCGCCCGCGCCCGGCACCTGCTCGCGGTAGGTGGCGGCCAGCTTGTCGAAGCGGCCGCGCGCCGCGGTCAGCACCTCGTCGGTGATGTCGTACGCGGTGACGTCGAATCCGCGGAACGCGGTCTGGAACGCGATCTGGGAACCGAGAACTCCGGTGCCGAGCACGGTGACCTTGCGGATGTCGATGCTCATTGTCATTGCCTCCCTAGGGATGTGAAGGATCCAGCGATTATCTGTGCGATCTGCACCCGCAGATCCGCCATGGCGTCGTGGCCGGGATGCGCCCCGGTGGACGGTTGCACCAGCGCCAGGTGCAGGACCGCGAAGATGCTGCGACCCGCCAGCCTGGCCTGCTCTTCCCAACGCGCCGAGGCGTTTTCGTCGCCGGCCGGTGTGCCGATTCCGTCGCGGCGCGCGTCGGCGATGAGCCGCTCGGTGATCATGGACTCCAGCCCGGCCACCAGGGCCAGGCCCTCGGAGCGGTAGGTGTCGGTGGGTGAGCCGAACAGCAGCTCGCGCTGATAGACGATGGTGTTCTCGGGCCGCTGCTCGGCCGCGCGCAGGAGCGGGCGCAGCAGGGCCGTCACCGCCTCGACCGCATCGGTTTGTGTGCGGGCCGCCGCGGCGCCGTCCGCCAGCGCGGTACGTAATTCCTCGTTGTAGACCATCAGCAACAACTCACCCTTGGTGGCGGCGTAGCGGAACAGTGTCCCGGCGGCGATATCCGCCCGATCAGAGATTTGCTGAGTAGTAACTCTATCGAATCCGTGCTCGGCGAACAGGGCGGCGGCGGCCTCGAAGATGCGTGACTGCTTGTCGTGCATCTTGCGCTGGCGTCGGCCGACGTGCACCGGCTTGGCCTGCCTGACCATCGGACACCTCCAGCCCGGATCATAAAACTGAGTGGACTCAAAAATGAGCGTACTCCGAGTTATAGGTTGCGCAACCCAGCTGGGCTGCCGGATCCGCGTGGACCGCCCGCCGGAGTTGCGGTACGGCTCATCGGCCGCGTAATCCGTTACCGCGCAGTGTTTTCGGCATGGCTGTGTAGTTGTTCTCGAGCCGGCCGGGTCTGCCGGGCGTATGTTGGTCGGATGGCCACGCATCTCACCCACTGGGGCGTTTTCGAGGCGCGCAGCGACGGGGACCGGCTCACCGCGGTGCGACCCTGGCGAGGTGATCCGGAACCCACCCCGCTGATCGAGAATGTGGCCTCGGCCCAACATCATCCGGCACGCATCTCGCAGCCGTACGTGCGAAAGGGCTGGCTCGAGAACGGTCCAGGACCCGCGGCGCGCGGCGCCGACGAGTTCGTGCCGGTGTCCTGGGACACCGCGCTGGATCTGCTGGCCGGTGAATTGTCCAGGGTGTACCGCGAATTCGGACCGACGGCGGTGTACGGCGGTTCCTACGGCTGGGCCAGTGCGGGCCGATTCCACCACGCGCAGAGTCAGGTTCACCGCTTCCTGAACTGCCTCGGCGGGTATGTCTCGCACCGCAACAGCTACAGCCTGGGCGCGTCGACGGTGTTGCTGCCGCACATCCTCGCGGATATGGGAACGATCATGTCGCGCGCAACGACGAAATCGGTGCTGGCGGAGCATTCGAGGCTGGTGGTCTCGTTCGGGGGACTCTCGCCGAAGAACACAGCCGTGGCGCCGGGCGGAGTCTCGCGGCACAACGGTCGCGGTTGGATCGAGACGGCGCGGGAGAACGGCTGCCGGTTCGTCACCGTCTCGCCGCTGCGCGACGATATTCCGGCCGAAGCGCACGCCGAATGGATCGCGGCCCGGCCCAGCAGCGATACCGCCCTGATGCTCGCCCTCGCCCAGGTGCTGGACGCGGAAGGCTTGGCGGACAACGCTTTCCTGGACCGTTACACCGTCGGCTACGAGCGCTTCGCCGGCTATCTGCGCGGCGCGGCCGACGGCGTCGTCAAGGATCCGGAGTGGGCCGAGCCGATTACCGGTATTGGCGCGGAACAGATTCGGACGCTGGCCCGGGAGATGGCGGGCACGCGCACACTGGTCACGGTGAGCTGGTCGCTGCAACGCGCTCGATACGGCGAGCAACCGCTGTGGCTCGGCGTGGTCCTCGCCGCCATGCTCGGCCAGATCGGTTTGCCCGGCGGCGGATTCGGCCACGGCTACGGGTCGGCCGCGAATGTCGGTCTGGCCGTGCGGCTCACGTCGCCGCCGCGCCTGCCCCAGGGCGTCAACGGCGTCGATGACTTCATTCCGGTCGCACGCATCGCGGACATGCTGCTGAACCCCGGCGCGCCTTACGAATACAACGGCGAGCACCGGACGTATCCGACTATCCGGCTGGTCTACTGGGCCGGCGGCAATCCTTTCCATCACCACCAGAACCTGGCCCGGCTGCGCACCGCGTTCGGCCGTCCGGACACCGTGGTGGTGCACGATCCGTTCTGGACGGCCACCGCCCGGCACGCCGACATCGTGCTCCCGTCGACCATGACGATCGAACGCGACGACTACGGCTCCGGCGAGGGCGACCGCTTCCTGTTCCCGATGCCGGCCCTGACCCGCCCGCACGGCGAGGCCCGTGACGACTACTGGATGTTCGGCGAGCTGGCCGAAAGATTGGGCTTCGGAAAGGAATTCACCGAGGGGCGGACAACGCCGGAGTGGCTGCGCCACCTCTACGACGAATGGCGCGAGCGGCTGCACGACCGCGGTCACGAGGTGCCGGACTACGACTCGTTCTGGGCCGGGGAGTCGATAGACCTGCCGATCGAGGCCGAGGAGCACATCGCGTTCGCGGACTTCCGGGCCGACCCGTCGGCGCACCCGCTCCGGACCCCGAGCGGCCGGATCGAGATCTTCTCCGAGACCATCGCGGGCTTCGGCTACGACGATTGCCCGGGACATCCGGTCTGGCTCGAGCCCGACGAGTGGCTGGGCAGCCCGCTGGCGGCGCGGTTCCCGCTGCAGCTGGTGGCCAACCAGCCCCGCACCAAGCTGCACAGTCAGCTGGATGTCGGTGCGCACAGCCAGTCCACGAAAATCTCCGGCCGCGAACCGGTCCGGCTGCATCCCGCCGACGCGGCCGTCCGCGGCCTCGCCGCGGGTGACATCGTCCGGATCTTCAATGACCGCGGCAGCTGTCTGGCCGGACTGGATATCAGCGACGCGGTACGTCCCGGAGTCGCACAGCTGTCGACCGGCGCCTGGTACGACCCCGACCCGGCCGAACCGGCCTGCTGCCGCCACGGAAACCCGAACGCGCTGACCGACGATCGGGGCACCTCCCGCCTGAGCCAGGGCTGCACCGGTCAGCTGTCCCTGGTGGAGATCGAGCCCCATACCGGCCCGGTCCCGCCGCTGACCGTCACCGGCCCGCCCGCGATCACCGGTTCCTGAGCCCATTGTTCGCCGTGAGGGCCTCGATCACGGTGCGAGCCGCATTGGACGGCGTGCGCTGGACGGCATGGCCGACGCACAGTTTCCAGGGCAGCGGCCGGGGTGCGAATTCGGAGTGGGGCACGCCGGGGGAGAGCAACGCGACGGACTTCGGGATGAGGACCATCCCGAAGTCCTTGGCGGCCAATTCCAGTGCGAAGGCCTGGTCGGCCACCTCGATCACGGGAACGCGGCCCGGAAAAAGCTCGTCGGCGATGGTTCGGATGCCCCAGCCCGGCGGGAAGTCGATGTAGCGCACGCCGTCCAGGTCGGCGGCCCGGAACGGACGCCCCGCCAGCGGATGGTCCGGCCCGGTGCAGAGCACGAGGGTCTCCTCGGCGATGAGATGCGTGGTGATGCCCGGAAATTCGCTGCTCATGCCGGCCAGCAGCGCCAGCTCGAGCGAATTGTCGCGCAGCCCGGCCACATTGCCCGCGACGCCGGAGATGCTCTGCCGCATCTGCAGGGTCACCGCCGGAAACCGCTGGTGCAGTTGGGCGATGATGCCCGCCAGGTCGAAATTGTGGATGTTCATGAGATTGCCGACGACCACCTCGCCGCGGATCTCGCCGCGGGCGGCGTCGATGGCGTCCACGATGTCGCGCCGGGCGCGCAGCAGCGTCCGGGCGGGAGCGACCATGGCCCGGCCCGCCTCGGTGAGCTCCAGCGTGCGTGGGGTGCGGTCGAACAGGCGCACCCCGAGTTCGTGTTCGAGCTTGCCGACGCTGGTGGAGACCGCCGATTGGACCAGGTTGAGAGCGCGGGCCGCGGCGGTGAAGGACCGATGGTCGCAGCAGGCCAGGAAGCATTCGATCTGACGCAACTCCATGCTCCGAGCCTACCGATGCCATCTACCTCAGCGATGGCAGTATCGAAAACCATCGCTTTTGTTGATCGATCGCCGCATCCAACATGGACTGGTGACTGATTCGATGACCGTGGCCCCCGCCCGGCCCGCGCCCGACACCGCGACAGCGCCCGGCGTGGCGCTGACCCGGACGACGGTGCTGGTGTTCGCGGTGACCGCGGGCTCCTCCGCGGCCGGCAACTACTATCTGCAACCCCTGCTGCACCAGGTCGCGGGGGATCTGAGCATCTCCACGGCGACCGCGGCCCTGCTGGTCAGCGCCGCGCAGATCGGCTATCTGTGCGGCCTGGCCCTGCTGGTGCCGCTGGGGGACTTCCTGCGCCGCCACCGCATGGTCCCGGTGCTGCTGCTGGCCTCGGTTGCGGCCCTGCTGGTTTCGGCCGTCGCGCCCAATTTCGCGGTGCTGTTCGCGGGGGTGGTGGCCACCGGTGTCGCGGCCTCGGCCGCGCAGGTGGTGGTGCCGTGGGCCTCGGCGCTGGCCGATCCGGCCCGGCGCGGGCAGGTGGTCGGCACGGTGATGAGCGGACTGCTGCTGGGAATCCTGTTGTCGCGGGTGCTGTCCGGGGCGGTGGCGCAGCTGGGTGGCTGGCGGGCGGTGCTGCTGGTGGCGGCCGGACTGCAGGTGGTGATGGCGGTGAGCGTCTACGTGCTCGCGCCCGCCACGCCGCGGGCGGCCACGGGCGAGAGCTACCCGCAGGTGCTGGCGTCGATCCTGGGTCTGATCCGCCGCCACGCGGTGCTGCGACAGCGCATGATGCTGGGCTTCATCCTCATGGCCTGCTTCTCGGCGGTGTGGACGGCCATCGCGTTCCTGCTGTCCGGGTCGCACGGAAGTGATTACCACTACGGCGAATTCACCATCGGCCTGTTCGGTATGGCGGGTGTGGTCGGGGCGCTGGGCGCGCCGGTGGTCGGGCGGATGGCCGATCGTGGACACCTGCGCCGCGTCACCACGCTGACCTGGCTGGTGCTGCTGGCGAGCTGGGCGCTGATGGCCTGGGGCGGGCACAGCGTGGTCGCGCTGATCGCCGCGCTGGTGATCTTCGACTTCGGCATCCAGGGCGCGCATCTGACCAATCAGAGCGCCATCTACACCCTCGATCCGGCCGCGCGCAGCCGCCTGACGACCGCGTACATGGTCACCTACTTCCTGGGCGGTGTGGCCGGTTCGGTGACCGCCGGGGTGGCCTACGAGGCCGGCGGCTGGGCGCTGGTGTGCGAGATCGGCGTCGTCGCAACCATGCTGGGCCTGCTGCTGTGGGCGGCGTTCGCACTCCGCCCACAGCGCGCGGGGGTGCGTCAGCCCGTCATGTCGGCGGGCAGCTGACCGGACATGGCAATCGCCTCGGCGAGCAGGTCCGCCGTCGAGAGCAGTTGCTGCCGCGTGTGTTCCGAGGTGATGAAGAAGCGGAGCCGCTCCTTGCCCACCGGGACCGCCGGGGCCGAAATGGCCCCGGCGTATACGCCGTGCTGGAGCAGGTGGGCCGAGACGAATCCGGCCCGGATCTCGCCCGGCACGATCACCGGCAGGATCGGGGTGCCCTGGGAGTCACCGAGATTCAGCTCCCGCTCCCGCAGCGCGGCATCGAACAGGCGCGCGTTCTCCCACAGCCGGGTGACCCGCTCCGGCTCGGCCTCCAGCACCTCCAGCCCGGCCAGGGCCGCGGCGATGCCCGAGGGCACGGGTCCGCCGGTCAGCATGGCCACGCCGGGCGCGCTCGACTTCATCGCCCCGATGAGATCGGCGTCGGCGGCGATGAACCCGCCGACGCTGCCCAGCGCCTTGGACAGCGTGCCCATCCAGATGTCCACGTCCGCGCCGGCCATGCCGTAGTGCTCGCGGATGCCGTGCCCGGTGGGTCCGAGGACGCCGAGCGAATGGGCCTCGTCCACCATGACCGCACAGTCGAATTCCCGTGCGACGGCGGCCAGTTCGGCGACGCGGCCGACGGTGCCGTCCATGGAGTAGTGGCCCTCGATGACCACCAGCGCCCGGTCGAATCCGGAGCGCGACATCTTCAGCACCGACCGCAGCGAGTCCGGGTCATTGTGCCGGAAGTTGATCCGGCGGCAACCCGCCCACTGTGTGCCCGACACCACGCTGCCGTGAATCAGGCTGTCGCAGAAGGCCACATCGCCCTCGCGCAGCAGGAAACCGATGACCCCGGCATTGGTGAGATAGCCGCTGGTGGTCACCATGGCGTCGCCCACGTCGTAGATCCCGGCCAGCCGCTGTTCGAGTTCGCCGTAGAGCGGGATCTCGCCGGAGACGATCCGGCTGGCCGACGCGGACGCGCCGTACTGGTCGAGCGCGTCCTTGGCGGCCCGCACCACCCGGGGGTGGCTGGACAGCCCCAGGTAGTTGTAGGCGCTGAAGTTCACCAGGTCGGTGTCCAGGGCCCGGATCACGGTGTCGTTCGGGCTGGTTCGCGGTAGGAACACCGGGTTCGGCATCCCCGACTGCCCGTAGAGGGCGCCGATGGCGGCCCGCTTCACCACGGCCGCGGCGACGTCGGGGTGATCGGCGAACTGACGGCCGGGACCGCGCGGGGTGCGCGCGGCCGCGGTCCGGCCCGGCGGTGCGATCCCGGTGGACACCGGGTGCGGTGCCGCGGTGCTCGTGGCCGTCGTCTCCTTGATCCCGTTGCCCGCCAGGAGTTTCCGGGCCAGATCGCGTGCGGACTCGGTCATGCCGGCACCGCCTGGCCGGTCGCCGCCGTGTCGCCGCCGACCAGGAGTTCGGCCGCGCGGGCGCCGGCCTGATGGAGGGTGAAGGACCGGCCGACCTTCATGGACATCAGGTCCACGCCGAGCGTCTTGCTCACCAGCGCACCGAATTCCACCGCCATCAGCGAGTCCAGGCCCAGTTCCGGCACCGGCACGGTCAGATCGATGGAGTCGGCGTCGACGCCCATGACCACCGCCAGCTGTTCGGCCAGCATGTGCGCCACCACATCGGCGCGCTTCTGCTCGTCGAGCTCGCGCAGCGCCGCCACCAGATGCGACGCGGCCGAATTGTCCTCGACCGCGGCGGCGACGCGCTCGGCGGTGCGCCCGGTCATGGCGTACCAGGACACCGTGGCGGCCACCCGGGACCAGTCGATGGGAATGATGGACGCATGGTGGTGGATGCCGAGTTCCAGTGCCTTCTCCAGGTATTCGGCGCCCTCCTCCATACTGATCGGATCGAATCCGGCGGTGCGCAGGTAGCGGGACACGTACTCGTCCTCGGCCATCCCGCCGCCGGACATGTGGCCCCAGCCGACCGACAGCGCGGTGCCGCCCTGCCGCGCCACCACGTCCGCGGTGGCATCGAGCGCGAGATTGGCCGCGGTGTAGGCGTATTGGCCGATGCTGCCGAAAATGGCGCTGCCGGAGGAGAACAGCACGAACATGTCGAGCTCGGCCCCGGCGGCCTCGATGCCGCGCCGCAGCGCGATCACGCCCTCGGCCTTGGGCCGGTACACGGTGGCGAGGCTGTCCCGGCTCATATCGGGTACGCGCTTGTCGTCGAGGCTGCCCGCGGTGTGGAACACGCCGCGCAGCGGGTGCTCGGCGGTGTTCGCCCGCGCGATCACCGCGGTCATGGCGTAGGCGTCGGTGACGTCCACCCGCTCCTCGACCACCTCGACGCCCTGTTCCTGCCAGAGTGCGAGCTGGGTGCGGGCGGCCTCGGTCCGCGGGCCGCCGCGCCCGAGCAGGGTGAGCCGCCGGGCGCCCAGCCCGACCAGCCAGCGGCCCATGGCCAGGCCGAAGGCCCCGAAGCCGCCGGTGATCAGGTACTGCGCCGCCGGATCCACGGTGACCGCCGGAATCATCGGGCGCACCTGCGGCGCTTCGGATTCCAGGCTCACCGCGATGCGGCCGAAGTGCGCCGACCGGGCCACGTCCTCGAAGGCCTTGGCCACGTCGGCGGTGTCGTACAGCTCGTAGGGCAGATACCGGTAGATCCCGGCGGCCAGCTTCTCGTGCACGCCCTGCACGAGTTCTCCGGTGGGTTTGCGCTTGAACGCGAGCATGCGGTCCAGGTCGAAGGAGTGGTAGGAGAGGTTCTTGTCGAAGTACCCCAGGTCGAGCACGCCGCCGGTGTAGATGTCGGCCTTGCCGATCTCCACGATGCGCCCGAACTCGGCCACCGCCTTGAAGTTCCGGCGCAGGATCTCCCCCGGCGCGGTGCTGATCACCACGTCCACGCCCCGGCCGTCGGTGAGGCCGAGGACGTCGTCGGCGAAGTTGAGCGAGCGGGAGTCCAGCGCGTGGTCCGCGCCCTGGGCCAGGACGTAGGCCCGGCGCTCGTCACTGCCCGCGGTGCCGATCACGGTGGCCCCGTGCAGTTTCGCGATCTGCACCGCCGCCGAGCCGACGCCGCCCGCCGCGCCGTGCACCAGCACCACGTCGCCGGCCCGCACCCGCGCCAGCTCCAGCAGCGAGTGCTCGGCGGTGGCGAAGGCCACGGTGCTCGTGCACTGGCCGACCTCGGTGCTGTCGGCGACCCGGGTGATCAGGTCCGCGTCGGTGGTGTGGAAGCGGGACATCATGGCCTTGGAGGTCAGGAACACCCGATCGCCGACGGCCACATTGTCGACGTCCGCACCGACGCGGACGACGACGGCGTCGGCCTCCATGCCGGGTTCGGTGCCGTAGAAGGTGCCCGCCATCTCGCGCTCGCCGAGCACGCCGATGACCTTGAGCGGGTCCTTGTAGCCCAGGCCGATGGCCAGGATCCGTACCTCGACCTCGGTCGGCCCCGGGGCGCGCCGGTCGCAGCGCCGCCACGCCAGCCGGGACAGCACCCGTGACTTCGGCAGCTCCAGACGGAAATTCGCCTCCGGATCGGTGAGCGATTCGGCTCGGTCCAGGGCTTCGAGCCGGTCGGGCAGGGTGGCCGCGACCACGGTCACCCAGCGCAGGCCGTTGCGCAGCGCCACCTCGTCGGAGTGGTCGTAGGTGAACGCGCCCGCAATGGCGAGCTCGGCGGCCAGGTCCGCCTCGGCCACCTCGGGATCCACGTCGATCAGCCGCCAGCGCAGCCGGGACTGCTCGTTGAGCAGCACCCGGCGGGCGCCGGCGAGGGCGGCGTGGGCCGGGTCGGGCGCGGCATCCTCGTCCGGGTGCGCGAAGGCGCGTTCGGTGACCAGGGAGACGTGAATGGAACCGTCACCCGTCATGGGGATTTCGTCGCCGCGCTGCTGCAGCCAGTCCTCGAGGAAGCCCTCGATCGTCACCGCGATCCGGCGCAGCGTCCAGAGCGCGTCCAGGTCGGTGTAATCCGAACCCGCCACCAGGACGACGTGCGTGCGCTGGACGCCGCTCAGCGCCACGATCTGCTGAAGCCGTTCGCGCACCACGGCTTCCAGGTCCTCGCGGGTCGGATCGCCGACCGCGAGCACCTCACCGTGTGCCGTCGTGCCCGCGATGAAACCGGCGCGCGGACCGGCCTCGGTGGCGAGGTCGATGGCCAGGGTGTACGCCGTCTCGGGGGACGGCAGCGCGCTGGTGTCCACGGGTTCCCGCATGTCCCAGCGGTCTTCGTAGAAGTAGTCCGTGAGCCGTTGCAGCGCACCGCGATCCGGGTTGATGGCCCCCAGCCGCAGCCCGATGATCCGCATGACCACGTTCCGCTCGGCGTCGAGCAGGTCGTAGTCGCAGGTCAGATTGTCACCGCTGTGCAGCCGCGCCACCACGGTCACCTGGTCGGGGATGGGCGCGAACACCCGCACCCCCTCCACCGCGACCGGAACCAGCTCGCCCCGTTCGGCATTCGGCGCGGCGGCGAGGACCGCGCCGAAACACTGCACGGCAGCGTCGACGACGGCCGGGTGGGCGAGGTGGCCGCTGTCGCGGGCGATGGCGCCGTCCAGGGTGGCGACCACGGTATTGCCGGACACCCGCAGCTCGGTGGCACGGCGGAAGGCCGGGCCGTAGTCCAGGCCGCGTGCGGCGAAGGCGGTGTAGTAGGCGTCCGGGTCGATGGCGAGCATCTCCTCGAGCGCCGGCAGGTCGGCCTTGCTCGGCTCGTACACGCCCTCGACCAGCCGGCCGGTGGCATTGATGGTCCAGTTGATGCTCGCGGGCTCGCGGGAGCGAATCGTGAACCGCCGCGTGGATTCCTCCACGTGCAGCTCCATCACCGGCGCCATGCCCTCGTCCACCACCAGCGGCGCGAGGAAGCGGACATCCTCGACGGCCACCCGGCTGGACTCGGTGCGCAGCGCCGCCGCGCTCAGCGCCGCGTCCAGATAGGCCGCGCCGGGCAGGATCCGGGAGCCGCCCACCACATGGTCGGCCAGCCACGGCAGATCGCCCACGCTGAGCTGGATGCGCCAGGCCGTGGTCGGGTCCTCGAGCGTCGGATCGCCGAGCATGCGGTAGCCGCCGGGGGTGCCGTACTTGAGCTGTTGCACGCCCAGCAGTTCGACGCGCAGCCGGGTGCGCTGCCACGGATAGCGCGGCAGCTCCACGTGCGGGGTGACGACCGCGCCGAAGAGGGCGTCGATATCGAGCACGCCCGCGGTGTAGAGGCCCGCGACGGTCTGCCGGACGCTCTCGTCGTCGGCCTGCTTGCGATTGAGGGTGGCGACGGTGGTGCCGGTCTCGCCCGCCCCGATGAGGATCTCGCGAATGTTGGCTCCCAGCACCGGATGCGGGCCGACCTCCAGGAACACCCGGCTGCCCGCGCCCACCAGCTCGGTGACGGCGTCGGCGAAGCGCACCGGCTGCCGCACATTGGCGCACCAGTACTCGGCATCCCAGTCGCCCGCGCCGACACGGGTCCCGGTCACGGTGGACCACAGGGGAATTCGCGGATCGGCGAGCGTCAGATCGGCCAGCGCCGTGCGCAGCTCGTCGAGGATGGGATCCATCAGATAGCTGTGGTAGGGCACCTCGACCTGTAGTCGGCGCGCGAAAATGCCCTGCTCGGTGAGGGATTCGGCGATCTCGTCGAGCCGCTGCTCATTGCCGGCCAGGGTCACCGCGCTCGGGCTGTTGACCGCCGCGATGCTGACCAGCTCATCGCCCTCGATCAGTTCCAGGGCCGCGGCCTGCGGCAGGCCGATGGCGAGCATGCCGCCCGAACCGGCCGTGGTGGCCTGCAACCGCGCCCGGTGATAGCTGACCAGCAGCGCGTCCCGCAGCGAGAGCATCCCGGTGACGTAGGCGGCCGACACCTCGCCGACACTGTGGCCGACCACGGCGGCGGGCCGGATGCCGAGCTCGTCGAGCAGCGCGACCAGCGCCACCTGGATCAGGAAGTTGGCGGGCTGGGCGACCGCGGTCGAGGTGACCCGCGATTCCTCCTCGGGCCGCAACAGTTCCTCGACGATGGACCAGCCCGAGATCTCCCGGAACACGGCGTCGATCCGCTCGGCCGCGGCGGCGAAAGCGCCACCGGCGGTGAGCAGTCGGCGGCCCATGGCCCACCACTGCGGGCCCATGCCGGTGAAGACGAAGACCGGCTCGGGCACCTTGCGGGTGATCACCTTGGCGGTGCGGCCCTCGCCATTGGCGAAGTCCACCAGGGCCCGCACCAGCTCGGCGTCGTCACCGAAGGTCAGGCCGGCGCGCACCGGGTGATGGTGGCGGCGCGTCCACGCCGCCTCGGCCAGCCGGGCGGGGTCGGCGCCCGCCGCGATGAGCTCGGCGAAGCCGCGTGCGAGGGCGCGAGCGGCCGTGTCGTTGCGGGCCGAAATCGGCAGTACGCCATGGTGTCCGGGCTCATGGGCGGGCGCCTCCGCCGGGATGTACTCCTGGAGGATGGCGTGCGCGTTGGTGCCGCCGTATCCGAAGCCGTTGACCGCGACGGTCATTCGCGTCTCCGGCGCGACCGGCTGCGCCTCCAGTTGCAGCGCCAGGCCGAGCTCCTCGAAGGGGATGTCGGGGTTGGGCTCGTCGAGCCAGCCCTGCGGGGCGATCGTGCGATGGGTGATGGCCAGCGCCGACTTGATGACACTGGCGATGCCCGAGGCCGCCTCGGTGTGCCCGAGCTGCGCCTTCACCGAGCCCACGCCCAGCGGTCCGGTGCGCTCCGCGACCCGTCCGTATGCGCGGCCGATGGCCCGCAGCTCGAGCGGATCGCCGACCGGCGTGCCGGTCCCGTGCGCCTCCACGTAGGTGACCTGGTGCGGCGCGATGCCCGCCCGCTCGGTCACCGACTTCGCCAGGGCCTCCTGCAGATCGGCATTGGGCACGGTGATGGCGGTGGTGCGCCCGTCCTGATTGGACCCGGTCGCCTTGACCACCGCGTAGATCCGGTCCCCGTCGCGCTCGGCGTCTTCGAGCCGCTTCAGGACCACCATGCCCGAGCCCTCGCCGCGCCCATAGCCGTCCGCGCTCGCGTCGAAGGGCTTGCTGCGGCCGTCGGCGGCCAGGAAGCCGCCCTTGCACATCGACACGAACGTCTCGGGCTGCAGCATCAGGGTGACGCCGCCGGCCAGTGCCACGGTGCAGTCGCCGTTCTCCAGCGCCTGGCAGGCCAGGTGGAAGGCCACCAGCGACGACGAGCACGCGGTGTCCACCGTCAGGGCGGGGCCGATCATGTTGAGCGCGTACGCGATCCGGTTGGAGATCATGGTGTACGACGCGCCCGCCGGGGTGTGCATGTCCACCCAGGGCAGCGTCGCATTGGTCAGCGACGTGCCCATCTGGTCGAGGGTGAAGGCCCCGACGTAGACGCCGATCGGCGCACCCGAGACGCGACCGGCGATGCCCGCGTCGTCCAGTGCCTCCCAGGCGACCTCGAGCACCAGCCGCTGCTGGGGGTCCATGGCGGCGGCCTCGCGCGGTGAGATGCCGAAGAACTCGGGGTCGAAGGCCCACGGATCGCCGGTCATGAAGGCGGCGCGCTTGGTGTACATGCGCCCCGGCGTGCGCTTGTCCGGGTCGTAGAAGCGGCGGTAGTCCCACCGATCGGACGGGATCTCCACGACCCCGTCGCCCTTGTTGATGATGAAGTCCCAGAACGATTCCGGTGAATCGATACCACCGGCGTAGCGGCACCCGATTCCGACAATGGCAATGTCAGACACTACGTCTCCTCGGTAAAACAGAAACGAACCTGGCGATCCCCCCCGAGGCAATGCGGAGCCGCCCGGGTCGTGATCCACGATCCGGGCGTCCGCTGCCGACGTCAGCCGGCGCTGACGCGCGTCGGCGGACGCAGCAGGAAGTTCATCTCCGGACCACTACTCCCGATTCGGGTCCGGCCGACCTGCTCGAAATTGATCGTCTCGTAGTAGGCGACGTTCTCGTCCTTGCAGATTCCGCACAGCGCGCGCCCGTGCGCGTCGGATTCGGCGGTGAGCCGGGCCAGTAGCGCGCGGCCCACACCCGCCCGCTGCGCCTGGGGTTCCGCGCCCAGATAGACCAGATAGTTGTGCGGTTCGGCGGGCGCCGTGCGGGCGATGGCGGCATCCACCTCGATGCCGCGCTTGGTCGCGCCGACGCCCATGGCCCACAGCAGCTGGGGGCCCGAAATGGCTTCCCGCCATGCCGGATTGCGGTAACCGTCCGGAATCCACAGCGACACGCCGACGATCCGGTCGTCCACCTCCGCCACCAGCGCGGCGCCCGCGGGCAGGTAGCGGTGTTTGATCAGAACGCGAAGCATGCCGGGCGCGCGCCGCCGGCGGACCACGGGATCGGGGAAGACGTAGTCCTCGATCGGATCGTCTGACTCGAAGGCCAGGGCGAGCACCCGGACCATGTCCTCGATGTCGGCTTCGGTGGCGCGGCGAACGACCGGTGCATCCGACTGAACCAAAACAGTCCCTTACATTTCATGCCCGTCGGCGCCCGACCCCGATGACGGACAGTCTGCTGGTGTCCAGTGGTGCGTGCGTGTCCCCTACTGAACGGTAGCCCCGCAGGCTACTGTCGAGTAGGGTACTCGTAAGTTACTGATCGTGCGACCGATTCGTGTTGTGGCATAAAACGATTCACCGGGGTATGGCCTGACACTGTGACATGTCCTAAGGTTCGCGCGCGTAAAAGCGATATCGCTTCGTTTCGTCCGGCTGACCCATGGTTCCCATAAAGTGGGAGCGTGGCCGCACTTCTAACCCAAGGGCAGACCGGTGAACTGGGCGTCGCGGATATCACCGTGACGGTGCACTTCAGCGCGGGTATCGATCTGGCCGCGCTGCTTCTCACCGATCGGGGCGCCGTCCGCGACGACAACGACCTGATCTTCTACAACCAACCCGCGGGCCCCGGCATCCAGCTGGTGCCCGGGCAGAACGCCGTCGCCGTCAGCCTGGCGTCGGTATCGCAGGGGGTAGCGCACATTCGCATCGTGGTCACCCTGGACGACCGCGACGGCCGCCTGGGCGACTATCCCGCACCGCACATCGGCATTGCCGATGAACGCGGAATCCCGTTGTACGAGTACGTGATCGACGGCCTCGGCAACGAGTCGACGGTGGCGGCGGTGGATCTGGACCGCGGCGCCGACGGCTGGTACGCCCGGGCGGTCGGCTTCGGCCATCCCGGCGGCTTCGCGGCACTGCTCGCCGATCACGGCGTGTCGATCAGCGCCTCGCCGCAGCCGGCACGCTCGGCCGCGCCCGTCATCGCGCCGGTGCTGGGGGTCGGCGACACCGTCGCGCTGCGGCGGCAGGGCGCCGACCTGAGCTTCGTCAAGATGGGGCTGGGCTGGGATCCCGTCCATGTGCAGCACAAGTGGGGTTCGCGCCCGGTCGAGATCGATCTGGACGCCTCGGCCCTGGTGTACGCCGGGCACGATCTCGTGGACGCCGCGTACTACGGCCAGCTGGTGACCAAGGACGGCGCCATCCGGCACTCCGGCGACAACCTCACCGGTGAGGGCAAGGGCGACGACGAGGTCATCACCGTCGACCTGACCCGGGTCGGCTCGCACGTCACCGCCATCGTCTTCGTCATCACCTCCTACGCGGGGCACACCTTCGAGCGGGTGCGCAATGCCTTCTGGCGCTTGATCGACGGCACCAACAGCGCCGAGCTCACCCGGTCCAATCTGAGCTCGGGCGGCCCGCACACCGGCATGGTGGTGGCGAAAGTGCACCGCGAGGACGGCATCTGGAAGGTGCAGGCGCTCGGTCACCCGATCCAGGCCGGACATCCCGTCGAGGCGGCTGCACAGGTCACCAAGTTCCTCTGAGTTCCGGACCCGGCCGGTTCGCCCGGCCGGGCTTCGCGGCGAGTCGCCGGTGCGCCGCGGATGAACAGGTTCATCCGGGTCCGGCCGGATCCTGATTCCGGCCATACTGTCATAGTTTTCGTGGTTCCAATCTGTGCTGCTCTACCCCCTTCCATTGCTGAAACGAGGTAGCTCACATGTTGCGTACGTCACGACGGTTCGGAGTCACACCGAAATCCCTGCTGCTACTGGTCTTCGTGGCCATCGTCGGGCTCGTCATCACCGCCTGCACGGGCGCGCAGGGCAGTTCGGTGGCCGCGGGCACGCTGGACACCGGGTTCGGTGACGGCGGCAAGGTCACCACCGATCTAGGGTCGCAGGCCGATCACGCGAATGCTGTTGTGGTGCAGCCTGATGGCAAGATCGTCGTCGCCGGCAGCACCCAGGATCCGGCCCAGGGCGACAACTTCGCGGTGGTCCGGTACTCCGCGGACGGCAAGCTGGACAGCGCCTTCGGCAACGGCGGCAAGGTGGTCACCGACTTCGGCGGCAAATCGGACGTGGCGAGCGCGGTCGCGCTCCAGGCCGACGGCAAGATCGTCGCGGTGGGCACCAGCCACGGTACTGCCACCGGGGACAATATCGCCATCGCCCGCTATTCCGCGGATGGCAAGCTGGACAACGGTTTCGGCGTCAACGGCCAGGTGAGCGCCGACCTGGGCACCGCGGCCGACCACGGCAATGCGGTGGCGGTGCAGTCCGACGGTAAGATCGTGGTGGCCGGCAGCACGCGGGACCAGGTCCAGGGCGACAACTTCGTGGTGCTGCGGTATACGCCGGATGGCAAGCTGGACAGCGGATTCGGCACCGACGGCAAGGTATCGACCGATTTCGGTGGTAGGTCCGATATCGCGAAATCCGTTGTCGTGGAATCGGATGGCAAGATCGTGGTCGCCGGCACCAGCAGCGGCACCACCACCGGCGACAATATCGCCGTCGCGCGATACACCTCCGACGGCAAGCCGGATCCCGGGTTCGGCGTCAACGGTCAGGTGAGCTCCGATCTTGGCACCGCGGCGGATCACGGCAATGCGGTGGCGGTGCAGGCCGACGGCAAGATCGTGGTGGTGGGCAGCACCAAGGATCCGGTGCAGGGCGACAACTTCCTGGTGGTGCGGTACACGCCGGATGGCAAGCCGGACAGCGGTTTCGGTGACAATGGCAAGGCCACCACGGACTTCGGCGGCAAGTCCGATGTGGCGGCCGCGGTCGCGCTGGCCCACGACGGCACGATCATCGCGGTCGGCACCAGCAGTGGGACCGGCACCGGGGACAATATCGCGCTGGCCCGCTACACCTCCGACGGCAAGCTCGACAGCGGCTTCGGCGCGGGCGGGAAGGTGAGCACCGACCTCGGGACTGCGGCCGATCACGGGAATGCCGTGGCGCTGCAGGCGAATGGCGGGATCGTGGTGGCAGGGACCACCAAGGATTCCGCGCAGGGCGACAACTTCGTGGTGCTGCGCTACGGCGCCTGATTCCAGGTTCGGTTCGCGGTGGGGCGCGTCCAATCCGGGTGCGCCCCGTTTCCGTCGGGTGTTGTGCTCAGGAGACGGTGATGAACCGGCCCAGTTGCGGGACGGCCTCGCCCGGATGTTTGGCCTGGAAGCCCTCTCCGATGGCCTGCAGGGCCCACTCGCCGTTCGCGCGGAACACCTTGGCCATGGCGATCGCCGTGAACGGCATGCCACCCGCCAGCGCGTACCGGGCCAGCTCGGCCTGCGTGGTGTCGTCCACCAGCCGGCAGTAGGCATTGCTGACCTGCTCGAAGGTGTGGCCCTGATACGAGGTGACGATGAACAGCAGCGTGTTCACCTGGCGTGGCACCCGGCTCAGGTCGACCAGGATCACCTCGTCGTCCCCGGCGGCGCCCTCGCCGGTCAGGTTGTCGCCCGAATGCCGGATGGAGCCGTCCTTGGACGTCAGCTGCCCGTAGTAGGCCACGTCCACCAGATGCCGGTCGGCGAACATGGCCACCCAGGCGTCCAGGTCGATGTTCACCGGTCGCCGCCCGAACAGACCGCCCTGCCGGGCGGGATCCCAGCCGAGCCCCATCCGAATCCGGGTCAGCGCGACACCGCCGTCCTTGCGCAGGGTGACGCGCTGGCCCTTGGACAGATTCACCGGTCGCCCGCGTGAGAGTCCGCCGTCACCGGTCGGCGGCGCGGGGTTCGGGGGCGGCGGGACCTGATACGCCGAATTCGGCTGGGGCTGAGCGGGATACGGTGAAGTCGGTGGTGGTTGAGTGCTATATGGCGAGTTCGGCGGCGGCTGAGTGGGATACGGCGAGTTCGGCGTGACATAGGTCGGCGCGACCGGCGGCGGGTAGGCCGTAGGGGACGGCGGCGGGGGCGGGGGAGCGGTGCGGGTCTCGGCGGGCGGCGCTTCCTCGACGGTGACCCCGTGGTCGGTGACCAGGGCCGCGAAGCCGCCCGCATAGCCCTGGCCGACCGCGCGCACCTTCCAGTTGCCGTAGCGCCGGTACAGCTCCACCGCGATCACGATCGATTCGCTCTGCAGATCCTCGATCTTGTACTCGTACAGCGGGTTCCCGTGCTCATCGGAGACCAGCGCGATCGGCGGCGCGATGCGGCCGAAGGTGGACCCCGTCTCGTCGAGCGTGATCACCGCCCGGATCTGGGTGATGTCGGCGGGCACCTGGGTCAGCGCCACCGACAGTTCGGCGGGCTGCCCCGCCTCCCCGGTCCGCAGCCGCACCCCGGGCCCGGCCGGCTGGTTGTAGAACACGAAATCCGCGTCCGAGCGCACCTTTCCGTGCTCGGTCACCAGCAGCGCGGACAGCGCGGCGGCCGCCGCGACCCGGACGGAAACCACCACCTCCGGCGCGGTGAGCGGTCCGTTCTGACCCTTCACAAGCGTTGTGGACAAGGCCGATCCTCCCGTATCGAGACGCCCACTTGCCACTGTAGGAGACCGGGGTGCCCTCAGCAGCCGAGCTGATCGGCCAGGTCGAGGAAATCCACAGCATTGATATCGAATTCATCCGAGAACTCCGCATCGCCGAGCTCGGGATCGCCGTACTCCAGGGGACGCGTGATGAACGCCGTCCGGAATCCGAGCTCACCGGCCGCCCGGATGTCGTATTTGTGGCTGGCCACCATCATGATCTCGGCGGGTTCCAGCCCCAGATATCGCGCCGCGAGCCGGTAGGTCCGCGGATCCGGCTTGAACACCCCGGCCATCTCCGCCGCGAACACGGCATGCCACGGCAGCTCCCCGTGCCGCGAGATCTCCACCACGGCACTGACATCCGCATTCGACAGCGTCGCCAGCGTGAACCGCCGCCGCAACCGCCGCAGTCCCGGCACCGCATCCGGCCACGGGTCGAGCCGAGCCCAGGCCCGGGCCAGTTCGTCCCGCTCCGGCACCCCGATCGAGATCCCCCTCGCCGCGAGCAGCGGGTCCAGCGTCTTCCGGTACACCGAGGCCACGCTCACCCAGGGCCCCTGCTCCGGCCGCTGCGACGTCTCCGCGAAATACGCGGCCCGCCACTCGTTCACGAACGCGCCCCAGTCCTCTCCCGGCCGCTCACCCCCGAGCGCGGCCTCGGCCGCCCGCCGGATGGTCGAATGGAAATCGGTGGCGGTTCCCTGCACATCGAACAACAGCGCCTTCGGGCTCAATACGTCCACAGCCGAAGACTAGGCGAGTTGTTTGTCATAGTTCCGACGGCCCGGGACGGTTCTAGGCTGAGCCCATGGAGACGGGTAGGGCGAGTAGGACGGCGTTGGCTACCGCGTATGCGCGGGCCCATCACCAGCTTTCGGGTGAGCCTCGGGTGTTCACCGATCCGCTGGCGGCGCGAATTCTGGGGATGACGGCGGATCGGATCGGGGATCTGGATACCGCGACCCTGGATCGGCCGGGCGGGAACGATCCGCGGCAGCGGGTGCGCCGGTATTTCCTGGCGGCGAGGGCCCGGTTCGCCGAGGAGGTGGTGGCCGCGGCGGTGGCCGACGGGACCACGCAGGTGGTGATTCTGGGGGCGGGGCTGGATACGTTCGGGTATCGGAATCCGTATCCCGGTCTGCGGGTGTTCGAGGTCGACCATCCGGACACGCAGGAGTGGAAGCGTGAGATGCTCGCGCAGGCCGGGATCGAGACTCCGGAGTCGCTCACGTTCGTTCCGGTGGATTTCGAAACCGGCACGCTGGCAGGGGGATTGGCTGCTGCCGGGTTCGATCGGGAGCGGTCGGCGGTGTTCGTCTGGCTCGGTGTGGTCATGTATCTGACCCGGGCCGCCATCGAGGAGACCCTGCGGTTCATCGCGGGTCAGGGGCAGCCGGTGCATGTCGTGCTCGACTACCTGAGCGGGGGGAACACGGACGAGGAGCGCGCGGAGGTGCGGGCGCGGGCCGAGCGGATCGCGGCGCTGAACGAGCCGTGGCTGAGTTTCTTCGAACCCGAGGAGATCGAGAACCTGCTGCGCTCAGTGGGTTTCGATACGGTCGAGCTGCGGTCGCTGTCGGGATTGTTCGAGGAGTACCTCGGCGAACCGCTGGCCGATCTGCTGCCGGGCAGGGGGCGCGCGCCGCTGCTGCACGCGGTTCGCGGGCCGGTCGGGGACTGAAGATTGCCTGAAACTCCGCGTCGGGCCCGCTGAGCGGGCGCCCGGGCGTTCGATACTCGGGGACATGGGCAAGTCTGCGGAGTGGATGCGTACCGCGCGGGTGCTGCGCCGGACCGGGTTCGGGGCGACCGGGTCCGAGATCGACGCGGTCCCGGATGTGGCGGGCTACCTGCGCGCCGCGCTGACCGCCGACCCCGAGGCCGATCCGGGCGCGCGGGCCACCCCCGTGCCGGAGCTGGTTCCGCCCGCCCCGCTCGGCAAGGGCGCGACGACCGAGGCCCGCAAGCAGTACCAGGCGCAGATCACCGGTCAGCTGGACACGCTGACCTGGTGGTGGCTGCGGCGCATGGCGGCCGTCCGGGCCCCGGTCCGGGAGAAGCTGACCCTGCTGTGGCACAACCACTTCGCCACCTCGGCCACCAAGGTGCGCAATGCCGCCGAGATGGCCGCGCAGAATCGGGCGCTGCGGGCCGGCGGCGCGGGTGACTTCGCCGCGCTCGCCTACGCCATGCTCACCGATCCGGCCATGCTTCGCTGGTTGGACGGTGTCGCCAATACCGCGAAGGCGCCCAACGAGAACCTGTCCCGCGAGTTCATGGAGCTCTTCGCGCTCGGCCACGGCAACGGGTACACCGAGACCGATGTCCGAGAGGGGGCTCGGGCGCTGACGGGCTGGACCATCACCGGCGGTGCAGCCGCTTTCGACGCCAAGCGCCACGACCCGAGCGCGAAAACCGTGCTGGGCGTGACGGGTGCGCTGGACGCCCGGTCGTTCTGCGATGCGGTGCTCGCCTGCCCGGAGTCCCCGCGCTTCGTCGCCGGGCGACTGTGGCAGCAGCTGGCCTCCGACGATCCGCCCTCCGATGCCGTCCTGAACCGCCTCACCGCCGCCTACGGCCCCGCCCGGGACCTGTCCGCCCTGGTGACCGCCGTCTGCACCGATCCCGAATTCACCACTGCCCGCGACACCGTCGTCCACGGGCCGGTGGAATGGCTGATCGCCGCCGTGCGGGCCTTCCGGATCCCGCTGACCGCGGACGCCGATGCCCGCGCCCTCGCCGGGACGCTGCGCAGACTCGGCCAGCTGCCCTTCTATCCGCCCACCGTCGGCGGCTGGCCGCGCGGGCAGGGCTGGATGTCGAGTGCCGCCGCGCAGATACGGCTCACGGCGGCACTGGATCTGATGAAGCAGGCCGACCTGTCGCCGATCACGCAGGCTGGCCGGGGCGACCGCCTGGACGCCACCGCCTACCTGCTCGGCGTCGGCTCCTGGTCCGACCGCAGCGCCGCTGTGCTCGCGACCGCCGTCGATCAGCCGCCCCGGCTGGCCGCGCTCGCCATCAACACACCCGAATACCTCACCAGCTGAAAGCCACACCACCATGCCGCAATTCAGTCGCAGACAGTTCCTGGTCGGCACCGGCGTGCTGGGCGCGCTCGGCGTGGCCGGCGCCTCCGTGATCACCTGGGACGAGCTGCAGCAGCGCGCCGTCACCACCCCGCTGGCCGCCGGCTCCGGAATCCTGGTGGTGCTCACCCTCTACGGCGGCAATGACGGCATCAGCACCGTGATTCCCTACGCGGACAACGCCTATCACGACGCCCGCCCCGAGCTGTCCTACCGCCCCGAGGAAGTCCTGCACCTCGATGACCAATTGGGCCTCAACCCGGCCTTGAAGGGCCTGTCCGGCCTGTGGCGCGACCGCACCCTCGCCATTGTGCGCGGGGTCGGGTATCCCGAACCCGACCACAGCCACTTCCGTTCCATGGACATCTGGCAGACGGCCTCACCCGGCGAGCCGGTGCAGACCGGATGGATCGGCCGCTGGCTGGATGCGACCGGTGACGATCCGGTCCGCGCGGTCAATATCGGGCCCGTCCTGCCCCAGCTCGCCCTGGGTGCGAAACACACTGCGGCAGCTCTGGATCCAGCGTCCGCGCCGCTGTCCGACGACTTGGCGGCGGCACTGTCCGGCCTGGCCGCCGCCGACGCCTCCGACAGCCCGGCGCGGGCCCGGGTCTGCACCGGCTACCAGGCCGAACAGATTGTCCGGCAGACCTTTTCGTCCCTGAAGTCGCCCGGGAAGACGGCCGCGAACCCCCTGACCGCCCAGCTGGACCTGGTCTCCCAGTGCGTCAAGGCCGGTGCCCCCACCCGCGTCTACTCGGTCAGCCTGGGCGGCTTCGACACCCACGCCGACGAACGGCACACCCAGGAACAATTGCTGGGCCGCCTGGACGAGGCGGTCACCGCCTTCCTGAAGGACCTCGCCACGCATCCGCGCGGCCGCGATGTGGTGCTGATGGCCTACAGCGAGTTCGGCCGCCGGGTGGCCGCCAATGCTTCGCAGGGCACCGATCACGGCACCGCCGGACCCGTTTTCCTGGCCGGGGCGTCGGTGGCGGGTGGCTTCCACGGCGACGAGCCCAGCCTCACCGACCTCGACAATGGCGACCTGAAGGTGACCGTCGACTTCCGCGACGTCTATCACGAACTGCTGCACCGGGTCCTCGCCACCGACCCCACCCCGGTGGTCGGTTCCGGTCGCCGTGACCTCGGCCTACTGTCCGCCTGACCGCGGCGTGCCCGGAATGTCGGCCCCGCGACACCCGTAAGTGTTGCCGACCGGCCCGGAACGCGGTATTCAGTTCGCTCGTGTGGGAAGGCGAATCGAGGCTGAGAGTAGGAACCGGTGCGCGCCGATGTTTCTGCGGTGGGCCGGGCGAGAAACACGCATGGCCGCCGCCACCCACGGATCCGACTGCTGCCCCAGCTGCTGGCCGCGGCGGCGGAGGGTAATCCGTCCGGGATCGCACTGCGCGCGGGCGCGCAGTCGCTGACCTATGCCGAGCTCGACGAGCGATCCACCCGCCTGGCGCGGGTGCTGGTGGCTCGGGGGCTCGGTCCGGGCGACCGCGTGGTGCTGGCGCTGCCGCGTTCGCCCGAGGCGGTGGTCGCGGTCTGGGCGGTGGCCAAATCGGGGGCGGCCTTCGTGCCGGTCGACCCCGGCTATCCGCCGGATCGGGTGGCGCACATGCTCGCCGATGCGGGCGCGTGTTGCGGGCTCACCCTGGTCGCACTCCGCGACCGGCTCGGCGCTGCCCTCGACTGGCTCGAACTCGACGCGCCCGACTGCGCCACGCTCGTGGCCGACGCCTCGGCGGAATCCCTGCACTTCACCGAACGCACCCGCCGCCTGCACGGCGGGGACGTCGCGTATGTCATCTACACCTCCGGCTCGACCGGGGCCCCGAAAGGCGTGGCCGTCACGCATTCCGGCCTCGCCGGGCTCTGCGCCGAGCAGTCCCGCCGCTTCGCCGTCACCGCCGAGTCCCGCACCTTGCACTTCGCCTCCCCGAGCTTCGACGCCGCCGTGCTCGAACTGCTGCTGGCCGTCGGAGCCGGCGCGACCATGGTGCTCGCGCCCGCGGACTGCTACGGCGGTGGCGAACTCGCGGACCTGCTGCGCGCCGAGCGGGTGACGCACGCCTTCCTGACCCCGGCCGCCCTGGCCGGACTGGAGGCGAGCGGGCTGCCCGACCTGGCGGTGGTGATCGCGGGCGGCGAGGAGTGCCCGCCGGATCTGGTCGCACGCTGGTCGCCTGGACGGTCCTTCTTCAATCTCTACGGCCCGACCGAAACCACGGTCGCCGCGACCATCAGCACCGCGCTGACCACCGCGGACACCGTCGATATCGGCGGACCGATCGCCGGGGTGACCGCTCTCGTCCTGGATGCCCGGCTCCGGCCGGTGCCGACCGCGGTGGCCGGTGAGCTGTACCTGGCCGGGCCGGGCCTGGCACGCGGGTATCACGAGCGTCCCGGGCTGACCGCCACCCGCTTCGTGGCGCACCCGAATGGCGAGGGGGAGCGCCTCTATCGGACCGGTGATGTGGTGCGGTGGATCAGCGGCCGTGCCGGTGTCCCGGTGCTGCAATACCTGGGCCGCAACGATTCGCAGGTGCAGCTCCGGGGCATCCGGGTGGAGCTCGATGAGATCGACGCCGTCCTGTCCGCACACGAATCCGTGGCCTTCGCAATCACTCTCGTCCGCCGCCTGCGCAGCGGGGCCGATGGTGTGGTGTCGTACGTGGTGCCCGCATCGGACGCGGTCGTGGATACCGCGAGCCTGGCCGAGTATGCGCGGCAACAGCTTCCACGTCACGCCGTCCCCGCCGCCCTCACCGTGATCGACGCCGTTCCACTGACTCCGTCCGGCAAGCTGGATCGGGCCGCCCTGCCCGAGCCCACCGTCGCCGCGCGCCCGTACCGGCCATCGTCGACCGCCACCGAGCGTGCCGTGGCCGCCGCCTGCACGGAACTGCTCGGGGTGGGCCGGATCGGCGCGGCCGACGACTTCTTCGAGCTCGGCGGAAACTCCCTGCTCGCTATCCGATTGGCCGGACGCCTGGGTGCGGATCGGGGCACCCGGGTGCCCGTGCAGTTGATATTCGAGCACTCGACGGTGGCCGAGCTGGCGGCGGCCGTCGACGGGCTCGACGCCGGCGACCGGCCACCGCTGACGGTGCGGTCGAACCGCGCGAGCCGGGCGCCGCTGTCGCCGGCACAGCAGCGCCTGTGGTTCCTGGCACGTCTGGACCCGGGATCGGCGACCTACAACATCCCGTTCGCACTGCGCCTGTCCGGCGAACTCGACACGGCGGCTCTGGAACTCGCCGTGCGTGATCTGCTCGACCGGCACGAGGCGCTGCGAACGAGCTATCCCGAGCACCACGGCACCGGCCATCAGGACATCCGGCCCGCCACCGCTGTCCAGTGGGATCTGGCGCCGGTCGACATCGTTGAGTCCGAGGTACATCCGCGGCTGATCGCGTTGGCGGGCACGGGATTCGACGTCACCGCCGAGGTCCCGGTGCGCGTGCGGCTGTTCCGGATCGCCGACCACGAGCATGTGCTGGCCGTCGTGATCCACCACCTGTCCGCGGACGGCTTCTCCATGGTCCCGCTGACCCGCGACCTCATGACCGCCTACACCGCCCGCACCCGCGGCACGCCCCCCGACTGGCCGCCACTGCGCGTGCAGTACGCGGACTACGCGATCTGGCAGCGTGAATTGCTGGGCGTGGCATCGGATCCCGGCTCACTGCTGGCGACTCGACTGCGGTACTGGCGCGAGGCGCTGGCGGGCCTGCCGCCACTGCTGGATCTGCCCACCGATCACCCGCGCCCGCCGGTGGCGTCGCATCGCGGTGCGGCCCAGCACTTCCGGGTGGACGCCACCCTGCACCGGGAGCTGGACGAACTGGCCCGTGCGCGCGGCGTCTCGGTGTTCATGCTGCTGCATGCGGCGCTGGCGGTCGTGCTGGCCCGGCTGGCCGGGACAACGGATGTGGCGGTGGGTGCGCCGGTCGCGGGCCGCGGCGAACCCGAACTCGACGATGTGGTCGGCATGTTCGTCAACACCCTGGTCCTGCGCACCCGCATCGACCCGGCGGAGAGCTTCGCCCGCCTGCTCGACCGGGTGCGCGACACCGACCTGGCCGCCCTCGCCCATGCCGAACTGCCCTTCGAACGGCTGGTGGCCGACCTGGACCCGCCGCGCAGCCGGGCACATCACCCGCTGTTCCAGGTGGCTCTGTCCTTCCAGGAATTCGGCGCTCAGGTGCTGCGGTTGCCCGGTCTGAGGGTCACCGCGGCCGATCTCGGTGAGACCTTCTCGCCGGTCGATCTGCAACTGACCGTCGTCCCGCAGCGCGACGCCGAAGGCGCTGCGGGACTGAACTGTTCGTGGCGGTATGCCGTCGATCTGTTCGACGATCCGACCATCGCCCGGCTCGGCCGGCGGCTGACCGGGCTGCTCGCCGCGGTCGCCGCCGACCCGGAGCGGGCGGTCGGGGACCTGCCGCTCACCGAGGATGCCGAACTCGCCACCTTCGCGACTGCTGGGCCGAATCACGCAGTGCCACACAGGTTCATGTTCGACGCGTTCACGGACCAGGCCCACCGAACACCCGACGCGATTGCGGTGACCGGAGACGGAGTGGCACTGACCTACCGTGAGCTCGCCGAGCGATCGAATCGCTTGGCACGCAGGCTGATCGGGCTGGGCGTCGGTCCCGGTGACAGGGTCGGCGCGGCGCTGGATCCCGGCCCCGACCTGGTGGTATGCCTCTGTGCCATCGTGCAGGCCGGTGGCGCGTTCATGCCGATCGACCCGGGCCAGCCCGCCGACCGGACCGAGGCCATGCTGGCCGCGGCCGCGCCGGTGTGCACGGTGACCGCCGATCTTCTGAATTCCCCTGAACTGTCCGAGTTCTCCGCCGATCCGGTGACCGACGCCGACCGGTTGCGGCCGCTGCGCGATCAGGACCTCGCCTATGTGATCTTCACATCCGGGTCCACCGGCCGCCCCAAGGCCGTCGGCGTCTCGCATGCCGCAGTGGCCGGCTACATAGCGTTCTTCACCGCCGAATACCAGCTGACCGAACGCGATACCTATCTCCAATTGGTGCCCGCCACCTTCGACGCCTCGCTGATCGGTGCCACGGTCCCGCTCGCCGTGGGCGCGCACCTGGTGATCCCGTCGGGTCCAGGCCGCACCGATCCCGAGCACCTGGCCGATCTCATGGCCCGTCACCGGGTGTCGGCCTTCCTCGCCGTGCCGTCTCTGCTGCGCGCGCTGCTGGACCATGCTCCCGCGGGGGCCTTCGCGGCACTGCGTGTGGTGTGGGCCGGTGGTGAAGCCCTGCCCGCCGAGCTGATCGCGCGCTTCACCGCCGCCGGACCGGCCCGGCTGCACAACCTGTACGGGCCCACCGAGGCCACCATCTCCGTGACCGGCGCCGAGGTCACGCACTTGGGCGACGCACCGGTGTCCATCGGTGCGCCGCACTGGAATTCACGCACCTACGTCCTCGATTCCCGCCTGCACCCGGTGCCGGTAGGCACGCCCGGTGAGCTGTACGTCGCGGGTGCTCAACTCGCCCGCGGTTACCTCGGACAGGCCGGCACTACGGCGGATCACTTCGTAGCCGATCCCTTCACCACCGCAAGGGAGCGCATGTACCGGACCGGAGACCTGGTCCGGCGTACCCATCGCGGTGGCCTGGAATACCTGGGCCGCACGGACTTCCAGCTCGCGCTACGCGGCCTGCGCATCGAACCCGGTGAGGTGGAGGCCGCACTGCGCGCGCACCCTGCCGTCGCCGAGGCCGTTGTGGCGATCCGCCGGGACCGGCTGGTGGGGTACCTGCGCACCGGCGAGGCCGACCCGGACCTCTCCGACGTGCTCGCGACGGCCCGAAAGCGGCTGCCCGGCTACATGATTCCCGCCCAGCTGACCGTGGTTCAAGCCTTCCCCCTCGGACCGACGGGCAAACTGGACCGGGCCGCGCTGCCCGATCCCGAACTCCCGGTGCGGGAATACCGTGCGCCCGAGACACCCGAAGAACTGGCCATTGCGGATGTGCTCAGTGCGGAACTGGGCATAGATCGAGTCGGCCGCGAGGACGACTTCTTCGCCCTGGGTGGAAACTCCCTGTCCGCCATCCGGGTTCGCGCCGCCCTGGCCGACCGGCTCGGCCTTCCCGTGCCGCTCACTCACCTCTTCGCCCATCCACAGGTGCGGGAACTCGCCGCCGCGCTGCGGTCGGAGTCGGCCCCGACCGGCGAGGAACCCGACCCGTCGGCCGACATCTCCCTGGCTCCCGAGATCACCGCCGCGGGTCTCCCCGCGCCGCGTCCTGGCGAGCCCGCCGCCATTCTGCTCACCGGCGCAACAGGATTCCTGGGAGTCTTCCTGCTGCGGGAGCTGCTCGACCGAACCTCCGCCACCATCTACTGCCTGACACGCGCCCGCGATGCCTTCGCCGCACGCGACCGGATCTCCGCGAACGCCACCCGCTTCGGCCTCGACATCTCCGCCGATATCCATCGAATCGCCGCTGTCCCCGGCGATCTCGCCCAACCCTGGCTCGGCCTGACCCCGGCGGAATTCACCGAACTGACCCTGCGGATCGACGTGATCTACCACAACGCCGCCCTCGTCAACCACCTCGAGCCGTATGCCCGCATGCGCGATGCCAACGTCGGCGGCACGGTCGAGGTCCTCCGGCTGGCCACCACGGGTCGCTGCAAGCCGGTCCACTACATCTCGACCGCCTCGGTCGCGGACGCCCGGCAGCTGCACGATCTGCCGGGCTACGTCGCTACGAAATGGGTTGCCGAACACCTCGTCCGGTCCGCCGCCGACCGTGGCCTACCCGCTCGTGTCTACCGTCCCGGCCTGATCACCGGCGATTCCCGCACCGGCGCCGCCGGCACCGACGACGCCTGGTGGACCATGCTGCGCGCCATGCTGGTCCTCGGCCTCGCACCCGAGCTGCCGGACGCCGAGGTCGCCATGCTGCCCGTCGACCAGGCGGCCGCGGCCATTGTGGCCGCGGCAGCCGAGCCCTCGGGGCCCGGCACCGTCGGCTTGCTGCCCGGAAGGACCTTGTCCCTCAAATCCATTCGTGACGAACTCATGGGCCGGGGCTATCGGATCGACCTCGTCGACCCGGCGGAATTCGCGACCGCGCTGCTGACCGCGGCCGAACAACCCGGAGCCGAGGACCTGCTGGCGCGGGCGGCCGCACTCACCGTCAACTATTCGGCCGAGGTGACCGGGGCCCCGAGCGATCCGGACTCCGCTTGTCCCGGCGCCGACCGGGTGACCCTGAAGCGCTACCTCGACTACTACGTCGCCACCGGCTTCCTCCCACCGCCGCCGCTGTGACCCGGATCGCGCGCTCGGAATCAATGCCCGCCGCCTGCGTTGGCACTGACCATGACTGCGGCACTGCGGGCGATCCGCTTCTCCATCCTGGACCGCTCCCGGGTGCGCCAGGACCAGCCGCACCCGGAGGCGCTGCGCGAGACCGTCGAGTTCGCCCGGCTCGCCGAGGAGTGGGGCTACCACCGCTTCTGGGTCTCCGAACACCACAGCGTGCCCGGCGTGGCCGGGTCCGCACCGACGGTCCTGGCCGCCGCCATTGCCGCGGCCACCTCCCGCATCCGCGTCGGCACCGGCGGCGTCATGCTGCCCAATCATCAGCCGCTGATCGTCGCCGAACAGTTCGGTGTCCTGGAATCGCTGTATCCCGGCCGCATCGATATGGGCCTGGGCCGCTCGGTCGGCTTCACCGGCGGTGTGCGCCGCGCCCTCGGCCACGACCGGCGCGACGCCGAGGACTTCGATGCCCAATTGTCCGAGCTGCTGGCCTATTTCGCGGGTGGTCGCCAGGGCGTGCACGCCTGGCCCGCGGAGGGCCTGCGGGTGCCCGCCTTCCTGCTCGCCACCGGTTCCGGGGCCGAGCGTGCCGCCCGCTTCGGCCTGCCGCTGGTCATTGCGCCCGTGTCCGGTGCGGACGCCATGGTCGAGGCGATCGAGCGGTACCGCACCGGCTTCCGGCCGGGCCCCGGCGGCGACGAACCGTATGTCGTCCTCTCCGGCTCGGTCGTCATCGCCGACACCACCGAGCAGGCCCACCGCCTGCTCCTGCCCGAGGCCTGGTCGGCGGCCTGGTCCCGCACCCGCGGCGAATTCCCGCCCCTGAGCCCGCCCGAGCTCATCGAGCGCCAACCCATGACCGATCGCCAGCGCGAGCTGTTCGAGGAAGCCCTGCGCGGCCACATCCACGGCACCGAATCCGAGGTCCTGGCCGACCTCGACCGCCTGGTGCGCCGCACCGGGGCCGACGAATTCCTGGTCCACACCAGCACTTACGACCGCACCGCGCGCCTGGAGTCCCACCGCCGGCTCGCGAACGCGGTAGGACTGCGCGCCGCTGCGGAAGGTCAGCGCGCCTCAGCGTGAGCCGTGCCAGACGCCGTCATGCTCGCGGTGGGTGGACAGGTAGGCCGTGTCGGTGAGCAGCGTGTCGTAGAAATCCAGGTCGATGTGCTGGGCCTGGAGGTAGTTCATGATCCAGACCGTGGGCACCGTGCCCGGGAACTTCCCGAACGTCTCGTCGATGTAAGTCGCTTGGAGAGCGACGAATTCGCGGAAGCGCCGGTCCCATGGCGCGGCCGCGCCGCGGACGCCCGGGGTGTCGGCGAAGGGCCCCGGCGTCGCCGGGTGGTACGGCCCGCCCGGCCCGAACTTGCGCTCGGCCAGCGCCTCGACCGCGGCGGCCATGGACTCGTGGTGCGGACGGCAGAACGCCTCGAACACCCCGGGCAGCCCGGTGGGATTGGGGAACGGCCACTCCGGATCGGCGTCATAGCGGAACCCGAGGCCGGGGACTTCCGGGTCGCCGGACGCCCCCAGCACGGTGAGCCGGTCGATGCCGTCGAAGGTCCACCCGCCCAAACCCATGGCACCGAGCAGCAGGTGGCCGTTCACCACCGCCGCCATGAGTTCCGCGGTGGCCTCGGTCAGCGAGTACTGCTCGACGAAGCTGAGCGGAATCGGATCGGTGAAACGCAAACGGTCCCGGTACTTTTCGACGCCCGGGATCTCCCGCTTGTTGATGTCGTCGTACAGCGCGAACCCGTTCTGGACGAAGAACCCGATATTGGCCAGCAGCTGCTGGGCCACATCCGCGACCGGAATCACCAGCAGCGAGCCGGGGTGATTGGCGATCCAGGTGTTGTGGCCCTCCAGGTACGGCTCCTCGCGCGGAATGTGAATGCGTTTGTCCGACAACCGGATCACCCGCGCCAGCAGCGCGTTCAGCTGGGCCTCTGCCGCACCGTCGCCCTGGGCGTAGGTCGCCGTCGGCGGGGCGTCGCGGGTCGGCAGGAAGTAGGTCCCGGAGTCATCGGTGAAGAAGAACTCGCTGGTGTGGAATCCGGCCGCCGAGGCGAAGGTTCGTCCCGTCGCCGACCCGCTGTAGTTCGGCCACGCGGGCGCGTATCCGGGATGGTGGCTGATCCCGAAATGCCAGCCGGTCCAGCCCGCGACGGTATTGAGCACCACCGCCCGCTCCAGCTCGCTCAGCGCGCGCGGCGCGTGCTTGCTGGTGAACGCCAGCGGGCCCGCCGGGATACTCCCGCCCAGCGGAAAGCGCCGGGAGCGCCGCCCGTAGATGGCATCCAGTAGCGGGAACCGCGCCAGTTGACGCAGCGCGTCCCGTTCGCCATCCCCAAGAGTCAAGGGCGGCAATCCCATAGAGCTCGTATCCGGCACAGTTCTCCTAAGGTGAACAGAAGGTGAACAGAACTTGACCAAAAGGTCGGTGGTGGGCCATAATTGCCGATCTGTGCCTCGCAACCCGCGAGGTTTGTGCAATCGGTATTACGCCGGCGCAACTCCGGAAGGAGGGCTGTCATGGCTTTCATCAACTTCTCTCGTAACCCGCTGACCGTGCTCTCGGTCCTCGCAGAGCGTTCCCGCTCGGCGCTGACCGCTCAGGAGCGGGCCAATCTGCGGTCCACGCGCGCCCGCGCCGCGATCTTCAGCGCCGCGCTGGGCGCCCACAGCACCCGCTGAGCCCGGGCTGCGCAACGTCGCAGGGCCGACGCCCGCTGTCCCGAATCATTCGGGGCGGCGGGCGTTTTCGTTATTCGGCCGGCCGCCGGCGGGTGCCACCGGAGCTCGCAGCCGGGCCGGTGGTTTGGTTCGCGCGCTCCCCGGCGTGCCGCCTGTCGACACCCAATCGACTGTCATAGCCGAAAAGTATCAGGTCGCGATCGGGAATTTGTGACCGGGCTCACGCTTGAAACCAACGTAACGTCAGGTTTTAGCGTGGCGGGAGCACATCGAAAGGGAGGCGCGATGGGTGAGCGGACCTGGCGGGTCGGCGAGCTGGCCCGGGAGACCGGGGTGACCGTGCGGACGCTGCATCACTACGACCGGCTCGGGCTGGTGACGGCGTCCTCCCGCACCGGTGGCGGGCATCGCTGCTACGGCGAGGCGGACGTGCGGCGGCTGCATCGCGTGATCGCGTTGCGGGACTTCGGGTTCACGCTCGAGGAGATCGCAGGCGTGCTCGCCGACGCGCCGGATCAGGACCCTCGGGACCTGGTCCGCCAGCAGCTCGAGGTGCTCGACCGCCGGATCGCACAGGCCCTGCGCCTGCGCGCCCGCCTGCTCGGTGTGCGCGACGGCCTCGACCGCATGGCCGAGCCGTCGGCACTGGAGTTCCTGCGATTGATCGAGGAGATGGTGGCCATGAATCAGCCCATGACACTGGAGGAATTCACCCGGCTCGCCCAGCAGCGCGAGGCCCGCATGCGGGAGCTCACCGAGGAACAGCGCGCCGAGTTGTTCCAGCGCCGCGAGGCCGCCTTCGCCGCATTGAGCGCCGAAGACGTCGAGCGCATGCAGGAGGAGCGGCGACGCTACCTGCCGCCCGGCTTCGAACCCATTGGCGCACAAGGGTAGTCGCGTCGGCGAGTGTGGCCCCGGTGTCCCGCCGGGGCCACACCCGTATCGGCGGGCGCATCAGCCCGCCAAGTCGTTCCTGGGCGCGCGAGCTGGTGGACACCTTCTTCGGCGACAGCGACGAGCATCAGGTGGCCGGGGACCAGCTGGCCCGGCTGGAGCAGCTCGGGCTGCCCTCGACAAGGTGCTGCAATCCGAACTCGGCGCGTACCTGGAAACGGCTGCCCGCCGCCGCGCACAGGACTGAACAGCGCTGTGCCCCCACTGATCAGCGGAGGGCGGCGCGGGCCCCGGCGGCCTCGAGTCTTATCCGGGCCGCCTCGGCGGCATCCTTGTCGACCTTCTCCAGGACCGCCTTGGGGGCTGCCTCGACCAGGTCCTTGGCCTCCTTGAGGCCGAGGCCGGGAATGATCTCCCGCATGGCCTTGATGACCTGAATCTTCTTGTCCCCGAAGGATTCCAGGACGAGATCGAATTCGCTCTGCTCGTCCGCGGCCTCGGCCGGCGGCGCGTCCGCCACGGCCTGCACGGCCACGGGCGGCGCGGCGGTGACACCGAACTCTTCCTCGAACGCCTTCAGGAACTCCGAAAGCTCCAGCAGCGTCATACCTTTGAAAACGTCGAGCAACTCGACAATGGTCATCTTGGCCATGATGTACCCCTTGCAACGCTGACCAGGCGATACCAACAAGTCTAAGCGTGCGGGGCCGCCAAGGTCATCAGATATTCGCGTTCCCCGCGTGTCAGCGGGCGTGGCGCGCCGTCGTCGATGGCGACCAGCGTGGAAGTGGCGGAGAGATACAGGTATTCGGCGTCTCGGACCTCGTGTGCCAGGGTGAACGAGGTGGTGCCGATGCGCTCCACGACCGAGGTGACGGTGACCGGCGCTGCACGGAAGAGCAGCGGCATGCGATAGGACAGGCGCTGGCCCGCGACCACCACCCGCCACGGGACACCGCCGGATTCGTGGCTACCCGGCAGAGATTCGTGGCTACCCACGAGAGACTCGTAGCGGCCCAGCAGATCCGAGCGGGCCTCGTCCAGGTACTGGGCGAACACCACATTGTTGAGGTGCTGCTGCGCGTCGATGTCGGTGCGGCGCAGCTGGATGTCGTAGGTGTGCATCAGGCTTCCAGATCCTTCAGCAGGTGGCGCTGATCCTCGGGCAGTAGGCGCGACCTCTGGGTGGCCTGGTCGAAGGCGACCATGGTGCACACGGCCGTGGAGTACACCACGTCCTCGTCCCGGATCTCCTGCTGCAGCGCGAACGACGAGGTGCCGATCTTGGTCACCCAGGTCTCCACCCGTACCGGTTCCTGGCGGTAGCGCAGCGGCGTCAGGTAGTCGATGTCCATCTGCGCGACCACATTGGCGCCGCCGAAACCCCGCGTCCAGAACAGGTCGATACGGGATTCCTCCAAGTAGCGCAGGTGCGCCGCATTGTGCACATGCCCGTCGGCATCCATGTCGGACCACCGCAGGGGGCACAGGAAAAGGTGTCGGGCCACCCCGCATTCATATCAAGCGGGCCGGGTGATTCAGCTCATGCCAGTTCGGGGCGGCAACCTCCGGGCTGGTGCCGGATGGCCGAATCTGCAAGAGTCGTGTCATTGACGCCATCGGCGCGGAGACCGCAGGCTGAAGGCATGCGGGTGGTGCTGATCGTGGTCTTCGACGGGTTCCAGCTGACCGATCTCGCCGGACCCGCCGACGTGTTCACCGGGGCGGCCGCGCTCGGCGCGACTCCGGGCTACCGGGTCGAACTGGCCGCCGCGCAGGCCGGTCCGGTGCGTTCCTCGTGTGGCATCGAGGTGACTGCGGCGCACGGGCTCGACACCTGGGACGGACCGCTGGACACGCTGCTCGTGGTGGGCGGGCTGACCGTGTGGGCCGCGGCCGGGGACGCCGAGCTGGTGACCGGCATCCGGCGGCTGGCCGCCGGCTCGGATCGGGTGGGCTCGGTCTGCTCGGGCACCTTCCTGCTGGCCCGGGCCGGACTGCTGGACGGCCGTCGCGCCACCACGCACTGGGCGGGTGGCGAGCTGCTGGCCGAGCAGTTCCCGGCCATCACCACCGAACCCGACCGCATCTACGTGCGCGACGGGCCGATGTGGACCTCGGCGGGGGTGACCGCGGGCATCGACCTGGCGCTGGCCATCGTGGCCGCGGACCACGGGCCGGACCTGGCGCGCGAGGTAGCGCGCTGGATGGTGGTGTATCTGCACCGCCCCGGCGGGCAGAGCCAGTTCAGCGCGCCGCTCGCGGCCAACCCGCCCAAGCGGAATTCGCTGCGGGCGCTGCAGGTCTGGATGGAGGAGAATCCGGAGGCGGATCTCTCGCTGCCCGCGCTGGCCGGGCGGGTCGGCATGAGCATCCGGCATTTCTCCCGAGTCTTCGCGGGTGAGACCGGGACCACCCCCGCCCGCTATGTCGAGCAGGTCCGCGTGGCCGCGGCCCGGCGCCTGCTGGAGACCACCGACCAGCCCATGGACCGGATCGCCGCCGCCGTCGGGCTCGGGAGCCCCGAGACCCTGTACCGAATCTTCCACCGCCAGCTGGGCATACCGCCGGGCGAGTACCGCGCCCGGTTCACCACATTCTGAAAGGGGGAGTGTCCCATGACATTCCAGATCGCCATCGTGCTCTACCCGGGCATGACCGTACTGGACGCGATCGGGCCGTACGAAGTGCTGCGGATGATTCCGGACAGCGAATTGCGGTTCGTCTCCAATGAAGTCGGCCCGATCGTCTCCGACAGCGGGGTGCTGGCGCTGGGCGCGACCCACACCTTCGCCGAGACCCCCGCACCGGATCTGGTGCTGGTCGGCGGATCCGAGGCCGCGACCACCGAGGCCATGGCCAACCGCGAGCTCATCGACTGGCTGCGGGCCGTGCACCCGAACACGCAGTGGACCACCTCGGTCTGTTCCGGCGCGCTGATCCTGGCCGCCGCCGACATCCTGCGCGGTCATCCCGCCACCACGCACTGGGCCGCCCAGCCCGCGCTGGCCGCGTTCGGGGCCGAGTCGCGCCCGCACGACCGGATCGTGCACAGCGGCAAGATCGTCACCGCCGCCGGGGTTTCCGCCGGAATCGACCTCGGGCTGTGGCTGGTCGGCCGGATCGCGGGGGAGCAGGTCGCGCAGATGACCCAGCTCTACATCGAATACGACCCGCACCCGCCGTTCGACGCCGGTCACCCGGACAAGGCGCCCGCCGAGATCATGCGCAAGGCCCGACTGGAGATGACCAAACGCGCCGCCACACCCCGCCTTCCGGTCGACCTGGCCACCACCTTCTGGCGGCTGACCCTCAACCGCATGCGGGAACGCGCCGCCGCCAAGCGCTGACTTCCCGTACCGCCGGAAGGGTGACCGCTTCCGGTTCGATACGCGCCTCCCGCAGGAAATACTCGGCGGGTTTCGCGGGCGCTGATGCGGGGCCTGCGAAGGGGAAGGCGGCCGGCGGTTTTCTCTGCGCTTCCGCTGACCGGAATCGCCACCTGGGCAGGTGAGAGGTAGGGGGCACGATGCCACAGTCCGTCGGGCTCAGCGGCAGGTAATTTTGGCGGAGACGACAACGACAGCCAGACATCACACACGGAGGGACGCTGTGCCACGCATCGCCGAGGATCGGCTTCCGGCCCAGCCGAGTTCACCCGAACAGGAGTCGCGTCGTCAGCGGATCCTGCGTGCCGCGGCGCACCACGGGGCCGAAAAGGGCTTGGAACGAGTTCAGATGCACGATGTCGCCAAGGACGCCGGGGTGGCGATTGCCACGCTGTACCGCTACTTCCCGTCCAAGACGCACCTGTTCAACGCACTGTTGTCCGACCGCGTGAAGCATCTCGCCGAGACAACCCCACTGACTCGCCCCGGCGTCGACCGGGTGCAAGCGGTCAGCGATCTGCTCGTCGAGGGCGGCCGCGAGCTACTGTCGCGACCGTTGCTCGCGCACGCGATGCTGCAGTCGAATCTCACTGCCGTCGCCCAGGCCGGCGGTGTGGTGACCAACCGCTTCAGCGACTTGATCACCCAGCTGCTGGGGGTCGAACACGCCAGCGACGCCCAAGCCCGCCTGGTGCGCATCACCGAGGCGGCCTGGTACGGGGTGCTCAATGCGGCGCTGAACCACCACATCACCACCGAGCAGGCCGAGGAGGACACCCGAGTAGCGTGCCGGAAGCTGCTCACCGGTATCGAGGAACTGGCGTGATGATCGCGCCACGGGCGGCCCGGTGTCGACTATCGCCCTACCGGCGATGTCTCGCTCACCGAAAACCTCCCACCTGCGGTGCCGCACAGCTCCGTAGCATCGCCGTCCATGAAATACGCGATCATCGCCCCTGCTGCCGCGGGCACCAGCGCCGATCCTGCTTGGATATCCGGCTTCGCCAGGCATGTGGAAGCGTGTGGCTTCGAGTCTCTGGTCGCCATCGAGCACGCCGTCGTGATGAGCCACTACGCCAGCGTCTATCCCTATGCGTCGTCGGGGAAAATGGAACTCCCCGACGACTGCGATATTCCCGATCCCCTCGAACTTCTGGCTTTTCTGGCAGGGCAGACCACGCGGCTCGGCTTGGCGACCGGCGTACTCGTGCTGCCCAATCACCATCCCGTGGTGCTGGCCAAGCGGCTGGCCACCCTCGATCGGTTGTCGAACGGGCGGCTGCGGGTCGGCATCGGCATGGGATGGATGAAGGAAGAGATCGAGGCATGCGGAGCCCCCTTCGATGCCCGCGGGCGACGGGCCGACGAGCAACTGGAAGTGCTCGCCAAATTGTGGGCCGATACAGGCGAGACCGGCGTCGACCACAAGGGTGAATTCTTCAGCTTCCAGTCAGCGATGTGCTACCCGAAGCCCGTCCGGGCCGGCGGTGTGCCGATTCACGTAGGCGGCCACACCAAGGCCGCGGCGCGCCGCGCGGGACGATACGGTGCCGGGCTGCAACCACTGGGAGTCACTGGCGACCAGTTGGCCGCGCTGGTCAAGCTGATGCACGAAGAAGCGACCCAAGCAGGCCGCGACCCTGCGCAGCTGGAGCTGTCGCTGGGTCACCTGGTCTCCCGTATCGACCTCGACCGCTCCGGCCGCCTTGCCGAACAGGGCGCCGATCGGCTCTTGCTGGCCCCGACCCCGACAGCGGATCTGCAACAGGCGATGGACGAGCTGTCGGCCTGCGCGCAACGGCTGGGCCTGTCATGACCGGGCTGACCATTCACGACCGAATCGCCCTACAGGACCTCGTCCACCGCTACGCAGAAGCGGTCGACGAGCGCGATTTTCATAGGGCCGCAGCACTTTTCACTGGTGACGGGATTCTGGAGCTGCCGAATCCGCCGGCCACTCTCGACCCGGTCGTCTCCCACACCGGGATTGACGCGGTGACCGCAGCACTGGCCGCCGTGGCCGCCGTGCCGGTGACATTCCACGCGATCGTGGGCGCCGTCTTCGATCCCGGGCCCACCGCGGCAACGGCTATCGGGAGGGTCTCGTGCACCGCACATCACCTCACCCGACGCCACGACCGCGACGCCGACCTGGTCTGGCACATCATCTACCGCGACCACTACCGCAGCACCCATGCAGGCTGGTTGCTCGCACGACGCAGCCTGCATGTGGCATTCATCGAGTCCCGGCCGGTAGCGGCGATGCGAGCACCAGGCCCGACAGGGTAGGCGTCGCCGAACCTGCGCCGCGGCAGAACCGGTGATCAGCTGCCGCCCAACGACGTCTCCACCCCGATTCCCTGGTCATATCCGCGGTCCGCAGGCCCGTCCACCGCGCCGAGGGACCATCTGTCTCGAGGAGCTTCACACATGTCTTCGTCTCGTCCCACAGCACTCGTGACCGGCGCCAGCCGAGGTATCGGCCGCGCCACAGCGCTGGTGCTGGCAGGCTCCGGATTCGACGTCGCATTCACCGCGCGCACCGTGGTGGAAGGCGAAGGTACCGTGCCGGCCCGCACTACGCGGGAAGGGGAAATCAGCTTCGGGGTGCCGGGCAGTCTGGCCACCACCCGCGCTGAGATCGAGATACTGGGAGCGCGTGCGTTACCGCTGCGGATGGACCTGGCAGATTCGGCCTCGGTGACCGCGGCGGCAGCGGAGTTGCTGCACCGCTGGGGAGCCCCGCACCTGGTGGTCAACAACGCCATCCTGCACAAGCCGCACGCACGGTTCCTCGAACTGGATCTCGATGACCTGCGCGAATCGCTGGAAGCCAATCTCATCGAGCAGATCCGCCTGACCCAGGCACTCCTGCCGGCGATGATCGACTCCGGCGGCGGCACGATCGTCAACCTGTGTTCGGGCTCAGCCGTCGTCGATCCCCCGGCCCCGCCCGGCGAAGGAGGCTGGGGACTGGGCTATTCGGCGGCGAAGGCAGCTTTCGGGCGCCTGGCCGGCGCCATCAACGCCGAACACCGCGGCGACGGGATCCGCGCATTCAACATAGAGCCCGGATTCGTCATCACCGAATCGGGCGCCGCCCGAGGAGGCACAGCCGACATCAAGGCCAGCGGCTTCACAGGGGCACCCTCGGATGCGTCCGGCCGAGTGATCGCATGGCTGGCCTCGGCACCGCACACCGAAACCGACCCACTCCTGGGAGTTCTGATCAACGCCCCCCGCGTCGCCAGATCCCTGGCCACGCACACGCCACGGTAGGTTCCCTGCCAGCAAATTCTCTCAACAAACCGCCTGGGGCGGCGCCGTCGATCGACCATCGACGACGCCGCCCTGGCTGGTATTCGCTGATGGTCCACGACCGCCCATCGACGGCTCTGTTCGCGCAAATGCCGGCCCCAATTGGCTTGTCCCGGTGAGCAGAAGGGCCGGTTGCACGTTTTCGCCTCGACAGCAGAATGACGACCCATGGATCTGCGAGAGACAACCCAGCAAAGGGCCCTACGCAGAGAGCTGCGCGAGTACTTCGCCCGACTCCTGCCCCCGGCGCAACGTCGAGAGGTGGCCGAGGCCGGCGCCGGCGGGCCGCGATTCCGCGAGGTGACTCGCATGCTCGGCCGGGACGGATGGCTCGGCGTCGGGTGGCCGCCGGAGTACGGAGGCCGCGGGTTGACCGCCGAGGAACAGTTCATCTTCTACGACGAAATTCAGCGGGCAGGAGTGCCGTTCCCCCTGGTCACCATCAATACCGTGGGCCCGGCACTCATGCAGTACGGCACCGAGGAACAGAAGGCCAGGTTCCTTCCGGGCATGCTCAGCGGCGAGATCGTGTTCGCGATCGGCTACACCGAACCCGAGGCGGGAACCGATCTCGCGTCCCTGCGGACTCGCGCGGTCGCTGACGGTGACGGGTTCGTCGTCGACGGAGCCAAGATCTTCACCACCGGCGGCAACACCGCCGACTACGTGTGGCTGGCCTGCCGCACCGACCCCGAAGCCCCCAAGCATCAGGGCATTTCGATCCTGATCGTGCCCTGCGATGACCCCGGCTACTCCTGGACCCCGATCACCACCGTCGGCGGCATGACAGTGACCGCCACCTATTACTCCGGCATCCGTGTCCCCGCGGCCGACGTGGTGGGTGAGGTCAACGGCGGCTGGCGGCTGATCACCACCCAGCTCAACCACGAACGGGTGGCGCTGGCCGCCCTCGGCGGCCGGATGATCCAGCTGTGGGAGGAAACGCTCGCCTGGGCCCAGGACACCGGCGTGGCCGAACAACCTTGGGTGCGGCGCGAATTCGCGCGCACACACGCGCGGCTGGAAGCGATGCGGCTGATGAACCACCGGCTCGCCGCCGAGGTCGGTGACGGAACCCTGAGCCCCGAGAAGGCCGCCGCCGCAAAGGTTTACGGCACCGAAGCCCATATCGACCTGCAGCGGTCGATGAGCTTCGTGCTCGGCGCCGCCGGACGGCTCCGCTCCGAGGCGGCCCGGGCCGCGTTGCACGGACAGGTCGAGCAGCTGTCCCGACAGGGCATCGTCAACACCTTCGGCGGCGGAGTCAACGATGTCCTGCGCGACATGGTCGCCACCGGCGCCCTGGGGCTGCCCCGAGGTGCGCGATGAACCACGAATCCTCCGACGCCACTGCAGCAGAAATCCGCGAGCTCCGCCCGCGGCCGGCGATCAACCTCGACAACCGGTTCTGGTTCGAAGCTGCACGCCGGCATCAGCTCCTGGTGCAACGCTGTGCGGCGTGTCGAACACTTCGGCACCCACCCGGTCCCCAATGCCCGCGGTGTCAGTCCTTCGACTGGGACGCCGTGCAGGCAACCGGCCGGGCCACCCTCTACTCCTGGGTCGTGGCACACCATCCCCGCCATCCCGCCTTCGACTACCCGCTGATCGTGGGGCTCGTCGAGCTCGAAGAAGGAACCCGGCTGATCACCAATCTCACCGGCGTCGCCGTCGCCGACCTCGAAATCGGTATGCCATTGACCCTCGGCTGGTTCGACGCCGACTCCGAGCTGAGCCTGCCGGTCTTCGCACCGGCCACTATCGAGGAACGCTGATGGACTTCCGACTCAGCGATGAACTGCTCGAAGTCCAAGCGCTGGCCGCCCGCGTGTTCTCGGCGCTCGGCGATTCCGACACCATCTGGACCGAACTCGGCCGTACCGGACTGCTCGGGCTGGCCCTCCCCGACGAGCACGGCGGCGCCGGACTGGGCATGGACGCTGCGTGCGTGCTGCTCGAAGAACAGGGCCGGACCGTCTCGGCCGCCCCGGTCTGGCCGCACATCGTCGCCGCCTCGGCGCTGGCCCGCCACGCCTGCGGCGACGTACTCACCGGCGTGGCCGACGGCGCCGTCCGACTGACGGTCGCGCTCGAGGAATACGGGAGCGCCACTGCGGCCGCACCGACGTGCCGAGCCACCCCCACCGAGAACGGAAGTGGCTCTGGCACATGGCGACTGTCGGGTATCAAGGCTGCGGTCCCGACACCCGAGGGCGTCGATTTCGTGCTCGTCTCCGCCGTCGCCGACGACGGCCCGGGCCTGTATCTGGTGACGAACCACGATCTGGCCTGGGAACCCGCGCCGACGACCGATCTCGACCGCGCGCAGGATCTGGTGCTCGAGTCGACACCGGCGCTGCGGGTCGGTGGTAGGCAGGCGTCGACCGAGGTTGTGCGCTGGTCGCGGCTGGCGGTGGCCGCACTGCAGGTGGGCGTTGCCGACGGCGCGCTGCGCCTGGCCGCCGACTATGTCCGTGACCGCCGCCAGTTCGGCCGCTCCATCGGCTCGTTTCAATCCGTGCAGCATCAGCTGGCCGACTGCTGGACCGACGTCGACGCCATGCGCCTGACCCTGTGGCAGGCCCTCACCTCTGATTCCGACGAAAACCAAGCGGACAGAGCGGCATTGGTCGCCGCATGGTGGTGCGGGCAGGCCGGACTCGATGTCGTGCACCGCGTCCAGCATGTCCACGGCGGCATCGGAGTCGACACCGATTACTCCGTCCACCGCCACTTCCTCTGGGGCAAACAACTCGCCGCCACTTTCGGCGGACCCGAAGCCGTCCTGCAGGAACTCGGCGAACTCCTCGGAAGCAGTGAACGATGAGCCCATCCATCACCGGTGCGGCGGCGATCGCCGGCATCGGGGCCACCGAATTCTCCAAGGCGTCCGGGCGCAGTGAGCTGCAGCTGGCCTGCGAGGCGGTCACGGCCGCCATCGCCGACGCGGGACTGACCCCGGGCGATGTCGACGGCATGGTGACGTTCACCGCCGAATCCTCGTCCGAGAATCACGTCGCACGCAATGTCGGTATCGGCGAACTGTCGTTCTTTTCCCGAGTCGGGCACGGCGGTGGCGCGGCTTGCGGCACCGTCGCCCATGCGGTCGCGGCGATCGTCGCCGGGCTGGCCGAGGTCGTCGTGTGCTGGCGCGCATTCAACGAACGTTCCGGCGAGCGTTACGGTTTGGGCCAGGCCGACAGACCCATGGACATCAGCGCCGACCGGGCGAGTTACTCGTGGATGACCCCCTATGGTCTGTCCACCCCGGCGCAGTGGGTGGCGATGTTCGCTCGCCGCTACATGCACGAGTACGGCGCGACGAGTGAGGATTTCGGTCGCGTCGCGGTCATCGATCGCGCGCACGCGGCAACGAACCCGCAGGCCTGGTTTCACGGTCGCCCGATCACGCTCGAGGAACACCAGAACTCCCGGTGGATCGCCGAACCTCTGCACTTGCTGGATTGCTGTCAGGAAACCGACGGCGCCCAGGCCGTGGTTGTCGTGTCCGCGGAACGAGCGCGTGACCTGCGGCATCCACCGGCCTACGTGCTCGGTGCGGCCCAAGGCGCCGGCGACGACCAGCTCATGATGACCTCCTACTACCGGCCCTCGATCTCCGGCATTCCCGAGATGGGACTGGTCGGGCGGCAGCTGTGGAATCAAAGCGGGCTCGGGCCGCGCGACATGGGAGCGGTCATCCTCTACGACCACTTCACGCCGCTGGTGCTACCGCAACTCGAGGAGCTCGGCTTCTGCGCCCGCGGCGAAGCACGCCATCTCCTCGCCGACGGCCACCTCGATCCCGGCGGCCCACAGCCCTTGAACACTCACGGCGGTCAGCTGGGCGAGGCGTACCTGCATGGAATGAACGGCATCGCGGAGGCGGTACGCCTGGTCCGGGGAACAGCGGTGAACCAGCCGCCCGACCTCACCAGCGTCCTGGTCACTGCGGGCACAGGCGTGCCGACCAGCGGCCTCGTCCTCGGCAATATCCGCCCATGACCCATCACATAACTCCGGAAATACACGGCGACAACGAGAAATGAGAGAACAGGTATGCAAACACTGAAAGACAAAGTCGCAATCGTCACCGGTGCAGCCGGGGGAGTGGGTCGCGGTATCGCGCTCGCCCTCGCACATGCCGGAGCCCGCGTGGCAATACCCGATATCAAACCGGCCGACGACCTCGTCGCCGAGCTCGGCGAGGACACTGCACTCGCCAAGATTTGCGACATCCGCGACAGTTCCCAGGTCAACGCCTTCGTCGACGAGGTTGTCACCAAGTTCGGGACCGTCGACATTCTCGTCAACAATGCCATGGCATCCGCACTGCTGCCGCTGACCGAAACCAGCGACAAGGACATCGAACTGGCGATGAGTACCGGCCCGATGGCCACCCTGTACTTCATGCGCGCCTGCTATCCGCATCTTGTCGACGGAGGCAGAATCATCAACCTCCGATCCGGCTCGGAAGTGACCGCAATTCCCAACTTCGTCACCTACATCGCGGCCAAATCCGCGATCGCGGGAATCACTCGCGCCGCCGCGCGCGAGTGGGGCCGATCCGGCATCACCGTGAACGCCATCTGCCCGTTCGTCCTGTCCGACGCCGCTGCAGCCGAATTCGAAAAACACCCGGGACAGCTCGACAACATCCTCGCCAACCTGTCGATCCCTCGCCTCGGCCATGCCGAGAACGACATCGGCCGGGCCGTGGTCTACCTGGCCGGACCGGACGCGAGCTACGTCACCGGAACCACCATCAGCGTGGACGGCGGCGCCGCCTTCATGGCGTAGCGGCCGCATCGCCCGCGACCTCCCACCCGCTATCGTCAAGCGCCCCAAGGACACCCGATGGCCCCAGCCACCTCGACCGACGCCAGCCCTCCGCCGTCCCAGGTTCCCTCGGCCGCGGGGCGCCCGATCGCCGACCGTTCCCTGCGGCGCCTGTTCCTCAGCGCTCCGTTCGCGCATGTCTGCCCACAATTGTGCTTCGGGTCCGTCGGATACTTTGCTGCGCTGCAGGTTCAGTCGATGGACTCCGATCACAAAGTGCAGCAGCTCGCACTGGTCAACGCGGTCGTCGCTACCGTTTCGGTTCTCACGCAACCGGTCGTGGGCGTCTTGTCCGACCGCACGCGGACACGGTTCGGAGCACGATCGCCGTGGATGCTGGCCGGTGCACTGCTCGGATTCCTGGGTCTGATCGCGGCCGGGTCGTCCACGTCGGTCGCGATGCTGCTGATGACCGCGAGCATCGCCTACCTGGGCTTCAACACCTTCGGTGGCCCCCTCACCGCGATCCAGCCGGACCGGGTGCCGGTGGATCGGCGCGGCCGCTATTCAACCCTGGCCGGCCTGGGAACGGTGATCGCGGCGATCCTCGGTCCGGTGATCGGGGCAAGCTTCGCCACCCGAATCCCCTTGGGATACACCGTTGTCGCCACCATCACCCTCGTCTTCTCGCTCGGATTCCTGATAGCGAACCCGGACGCCGACAATCGAAACAGCAGCCGACCCCCGCTTTCGGTCGCCACTGTGCTGCAGATGTTCTGGGTCAACCCCAGACGCCATCCCGATTTCTTCTGGGTATTTCTCGGCCGGTTCCTGATCTGCGGCGGCTACTACATGGTGCTGACCTACCAGCTCTATATCGCCCAGGACTACGTAGGCCTGACGCTCACGGAAGCCACGCATCTCACCCCGATAATCAGTCTGGTCAGCTTGCCCGGATTTCTCCTGGCCCTCGGCATCGCAGGACCGCTCTCGGACAGAATCGGACGACGCAAACCCATCGTTCTCGCTGGCGGCATCATCATCGCGGCCTCGGCGCTGCTCCTGATTTGGTCTCCGACCGTGGGCGGGTTGATCGGATCCACTGTTGTGCTGACGATCGGATTCGGCACCTTCCTCGCCGTCGATCAAGCATTGGTCACCCAAGTACTCCCCGACGCCGACAGCGCCGCCAAGGATCTCGGCATCATCAATATCGCATCCACCCTGCCGAGCACCTTCGCACCAATGGCGGCCGCAGCGATCGTCACAGCGTCCCACGGATACGGCACGCTGTACCCGGTTGTGGCAGTTGTCGCTGGACTCGGCGCCCTCGCTATCCTTCCAGTCAAAACCCGATGACCCCGCCATCTGGGCACCAACACCTGATGCCAACCCGAGATACGGCGCTGGCCAACATCATTCGACTGACCCCCTGCGAGCCGGGTCCACGAAGAGCGAAAGCTCTTGCTGCGGAAGGCTTTACAATACTCGTAACGCAGCTCACGCAGACCCGGCTCCGCCTCACTGCCAGCCACGGCATGCAGCGTGCGCGGCCCAATGCGGCCACTATCGGGAAATAGCCTAGGGCTCGATGGGGAGGTTCTCGGCGCGGCGCAACCGGACGGCGAGCATGATCAAGTAGTCGAGGGAGTCAGCCGACAGCTCGGCGGCCGTGCTCAATAGCTGCCGCAGCGTATCGCCGTGGATATCGGCAATGATGGTGTTGTTGTTCGTTGCATCGCAGTGCGTGGTGCCGTCGCCGAAGTAGTCCGGGTCGACGCCGAAAAAGTCGACCAGAGCGGCTGCCAGCGCGGATGAAGGATGAGAGCGGCGACCGCGGCGGAGTTGGGACAGATACGGTTCGGATACCGAGAAGCCACGACGGTCGAGCTCAGCAACCAACCGATGATTGGTCAAGCGCTCATGGTGCTGCTGCGCCCACTGGTCGAATAGGGCGTTCAACCGCCGACCGAACTGGCTGGGCATCAGTGAGGCCTCATTTCTAGGGGAGGCGGGGTCCTGAACAGATTTGGCGACTGGGCGGCCGGTCCTGGTCGGCCTCCGTGCCGACCGGGCCCGCAGCGCCTATTGGGCTCGATGGCGTCGAGCTCTCGATCGCCGTCCAGGTGTGACGGGACGGCCGAATGCGTCGGAGTATTCGGCGGTGGCGCAGACGTCGTAGATTCGACCGCCCGGCGCGCAGGCGGGTGCTGGATGACCTAACCGCCGGGCCACACCGAACGCTCGAAGTCCCGCGTGGCGCGGAAACGGGCGGTGGTGTCGAGTTTCTGCCTCGCTCGAACTACTGCTGCACTTCGGAAGGTTCGCGAATCAAGATTGGTGAAAAATCGCGGCGGTCACCTGTCGGGCAGCGTCGAGCACCAGCGGCGCGACTCGCTCGAGCTGCGCGTCGCTTTTACCGGTCAACGAGATTGCACCGATCGTGCTGTCGAGGGGGGTGCGGATAGCGACAGCGGTGCAGGCGATGTCATCGAAGCATTCTCCGCGCGCGAACGCGATGCCGTTTCGGTCGCGTATGGCGCTGAGTTGCTTGTGAAGCAGGTTGATATCGGTGATGGTGCTCGCGGTCGACCGGGTCATCGCGCTGGCAACGCGTCGGTCCACGTCTTCGGGCGTGAGCCAGGCCAGCATTGCTTTCCCCAGCGCCGTCGCGTGCGCGGGTGCTGTTGCACCGACACGTGACGGCACGCTTTTGGCGAAGTGGCCACCCATCTTGTCGAGGAAATACACCTGCCCTTTGTCGAGGGTTGCCAGGTGCACTGTCATACCCGTGCGCAGCATCAATGCGTGCAGCAACGGCGCGGCTGCTGATCTGAGGGCGTTGGAGTCGTCGTTGCTGCCGACCTGCAGTGCCCGTGGTCCCAGGCTGTAGCCCAAGCTGGTGCGGTCGAGCCACCGGACTCTGATCATTTGTTCGATGATCCGGTGGGCGGTGGAGCGGGGCAGCCGGGTAGCTCGGGCGACGTCGTCGAGTGTCAGGCGACTGGTGCGGTAGGGAAACGTGTCGAGGATCAGGCTCATCCTCTCGATCATCGAGGGCGGGAGCTGCGAGCTCTGGGGGTGTGAAGCTTCGAGGACTGAGGCAGTCACGGGACCTCCGGAAACGGAACTGAAATTAATTCTAGTGACGGGCTCCACGTTAGCAGCGCTCTGACCTCACAGGAAGGCAAAACTGAAATTCATTCTGCCCAGTGGTCGGCTGCGTACCTCTCTGCGCCGTTCACGCCCACTCGACCAGCGAGGAGTCGAAGTACTCCCATCCGCGCTGTCGCCACCAGCGCGCGTGCGAGGCCAGGCCGTCGCGGTACTCGTCCCACGTGTGGTCGGTCGAGAGCGACCAGGCCCGATCGGCCGTGCCGACCAGGCGTGGCAGCACGAGCCGCCCGAGGTCGGCGAAGCCCTCGACGGTCTCGCACCAGATGGCCGCCTCGACGCCTGCGATCTCGACCTCGAGATCGCCGAGAATCCGCGCGGGGTCCCATTCCCAGCTGCGACGGATGGTCGACGCCGCGTGGATCGGGTGGCCCAGGTGCGGACGTGACGCGCCCGGATCGCGGGGCGGTTCGGCGTAGGCGCGATCGAGGTACGCGTGCGAAGCAGGCGACAGCAGTACCGGTGCCGAGGCCCGCGCAAGAAGGTATGGATCTTGTCGAGCACGTGCCGATTCCGCGTGAATGGCATCGAGAACCGCCGAATCCTGCAGCGCCGCAGCCATACCCGCGAGTGGGTGGTCGCTCGGGATCGGGTCGGGGATCGCGGTGGAGTCGTCCGGGGCGAGCATGTCGTTCCAATACTGGAACATGGCGATCCGTTCCGGCTCGGCCCGTACGGTTTGCTGCCAGGCGATCACCTGTTTGCCTCGCTCGGCCAGCTGGGTAGCGGCGAAATCGATGAAGCGGCGGTACTTTTCGGCAGGCATGAACACGGTCTCGTCGCCGCCGATGTGAACGAAAGGCCCTCGGGTGAGCTCGGCGACGACGCCGAGGACATCGCTGACGAAACGCCGCGCGTCCTCATTGTCGGGATCGAGGTGGGTGAACGCGGTCGCGGGCAGTCCCGGTAGCTTCGCCTCGCCCCGAATGGTCGTCCCGATCTCCGGATACGCCGCGGCGGCCGCACCGATGTGACCGGGTATGTCGATTTCGGGGACGATGGTGATGAATCGCTGCTTCGCGTAGTCGGTGATCGCGGCGTATTCGCCGACCGACAGGAAGTCATCCGAATTCTCGGTGAGTTTCGGGCGGCCCGGGACCTGCAGTCGCCAGCCCTCGTTGTCGGTTAGATGGAGGTGCAGCACGTTGAGCTTGTAGTAGGCGAGCAGGTCGATGACCCTGGACAGTTCGCCGACGGTGAAGAAGTGCCGTGCCATGTCCAGTGACAGTCCGCGCCATCGATAGCGTGGGCCGTCGAGCACCATCATGGGGGTGATGCCCGTGCCGGAAATGCGGTGTGCGGCAGCGAGTTGGCGGAAGCTGGCCGATGCGCGGTAGAGCCCGGCCGGGGTGGGTGCGGTGAGCGTCGCCCCGCGTGCCTCGATCCGAATCGAGTGGCGCTCATCGGTGTCCGCGCCGGTGGGATCGATGCCGGTTGCCCCCGGTACCGCATCGTCGGGCGGTGCATCCAGCCGGAATTCGAGCACCGGTCCGCGGGCCTCCGTTGCGTCGCGGATCAGGTTCAGGCGGACCGAGGTGTCCGAAAAGTACTCGCTGACGAAGCGTCTGGCGATCGGCATCGCAGAGTCGGAGTCGGCCAGGACTGCGGTGTCGGGGGTGAGTGCCATTTCCGGACCGGTCAGGCGCCGAACTAGGTAAGGGGTGGGGACGATACCCGTGACCAGGTTAGGGATGGATGTGGCGGGTTCGCTTCTCGTCATGTGTTTCCTTCGGGACGGATGAACGAAGACCGGCCGGGATGGCGGTGGCCGTCCCTAGCTGGCCTTCGAGATCGGATCAGACGCGCGGTGCGGGGATTTCGACTGCTGCCCCGAGGTCGGCCACG
>NZ_JBHZCS010000065.1:24217-58656 GCF_042755705.1 Nocardia sp. NPDC059154 | reverse complement strand
GAAGAGGGGGGGATCACCCCAGACGTGCTCCACCGTTTCGTGATAAACCCCCCCACCGTGTGAGTTCGGGGGGTTTTTTCGCCCCGCCCGCCTGTTCGGCGCGAAACACCCTGTGCCGCTTAGTGTCCCGACTGCTCGCGCAGGGCCTGCTTGGCGGCCTCCTGCACCTTGTCCACCGCGCCGGCGAACTTGCCGTCGGTCTGCTGGTCCACCAGATCGCCGGCCTTGTCGATCAGCGGCTCCAGCTTGTCGGCGTGCTGACCCGCCAGCTCCGCCGCCTTACCCGCCGCATCCTTCAACTGGTCGAACATGCCCACGATCCACACTCCTGTCTCGAATCAACCTCCGTGACAGGCTATCTCCGCGGCGCGGCGGGAGCGGCGGGGCTCAGTTCGCGGGCGGCGGGCTGAAGACGCCGAAGCGGTTGCCCGAGGTGTCGAGCAGCTCGGCGAAGACCAGGCCGTTCTTGGCGGTGACGGGCTGCAGGAAGACCTTGCCGCCTTCCTGCTCGGCCGCGGCCAGTACCGCTGGCACGTCCTGGACCAGCACATAGAAGATGGCGTGGTTGCCGGAGGCATCGTCCTGATGCGCGATACCGCCCGCGGGCATCTCGTTGCCCGGATAGGTGACGATGTCGTACTTGCCGTCTTCGTCCGGGTCCGGAGCGAAGCTCCAGCCGAACAGTTCCCGGTAGAAGGCCTTCACCTGTTCGGGCTCATTGCTGCCGACCTGGAACCAGGCGACGGTGTTGAAGGGCGGAGTGGTCATCTCTGTCTCCCGAAGAGTCATGGTGGATTTCCTTGCCCCACCACGATCTCCGGGCCCGGCGACAACCCTGTGTCGGTGTTTCCGGATTATTTGTCGGTGTTCGCCGGCCTAGCCGAGCGAGATCATCCGCACCTCGTGCACCGGCTCGTCCGGCCGGCACATGTCGATGGTCCGCTCCGGCCCGGTCCACTCCGTCAGCTCGATGCCCTTCATCCGGTCGAGCCGGAAGTTGCGCGGTTCGTCGCGCAGCCGGCACCAGGCCAGCAGATACCAGCCGTTGGTCCCGTGCAGCAGCGCCACCGGCTCCACCTCGCGCTCGCTGAGCACCCCCGAGCGATCCAGATATTCGATGCGCAGCACGCGCCGCGCCACCACCGCCTGCTCCACGTCGGCCGGGATCGGCATCGGCGCGACGGTCTCCGGCGACTCCAGCAGGCGCACCCGCAACGCCAATTGCCGTGCCGCGTCGGCATTCTGCTGGGACATGGCGGCCAGGATCTTGCGCAGGGCACTGCGCCCGGCCGCCGCGAAGGGCCCATCGTCGGCGCGGGCCACGGCGACCGCCAGCGCCACCGCCTCGGCCGCGGTGAAGTTCAGCGGCGGCAGCGACATGCTCTTCTCCAGCGCGTACCCACCCCGCCGCCCCACATCGGCGTAGATGGGCACCCCCGATTGCTGTAGCGCGCTGATGTCCCGCTCGACGGTGCGCACGCTCACCCCGTGCCGCACGGCCAATTCCCGTGCGGTCCGCAGCCGCGGGGACACTGCCCGCAACTCCTCGACAATCGCGTAGAGCCGATCCGTGCGGTTCACGCCCACACCGTAGCGGCACCCACCGACAATCCCGGGTCGGCGCTCAGCGCCCCGACTTCCAGGGCGGATCCGGCGGCACCTGATCCCCCTTCTGGTCGTAGGTGTCGTTGTACTGCTTCTCGGTCTCGGGATCGTCCACCGGCTGATCGCTCTTACCCGTCGGATCCATGCCCACTGCCTTTCTCGAAAACCTGTGTCCCGCACGCTAATCGTCGGTTCATGACCGATTCGTGACGCCGGACGCACGGAACCCCGGTCCGATCGGAGGATCGGACCGGGGTTCCGGGGGTGAGCGCTACCGCCTCAGCGGCTTCACTACTGCCTCAGCGGCTTCGCTACCGCCTCAGGCGGTTTCGCCCGTAGCGGCCTCCGCGCGGCGGCGGACGCGGCGGGCCGCGGCGACCATATTGCGCAGGGACGGGTCGAGCTGCCAGTGGTGGCGGGTCTTCAGGCCGCCGTCCGGATTGGCCCACAGGCGTTCCGGGGTGACCGCTTCCGCTGCGGCGGTGAGCAATTCGTCCAGCTCGTCGATGTCCGGGATCCGGGCGGAACGGGACTCGTACACACCCGGGCCGACGCCGTGGGTGAGACCGCGGCCTTCGGCGCAGTCCTCCTTCAGCGCCTCCAGCACCCACTCGATGGAGCGGGTGGCGACGATGGCGGTGACGTCCGCGTCGAGTTCCTCGATGGCCGCCACCACGTCACCGCGGCTGGAATAGCCGATGTGCGTGTGGATCTGGGTTTCCGGAGCGACGCCGGAGGTGGCCAGCTTGAACGCGCCGACGGCCCAGCGCAGGTATTCGGCCTGGCCCTTCTTGCGCAGCGGGAGCAGCTCGCGGATGGACGGCTCGTCCACCTGGATGATGGCGATGCCCGCCTTCTCCAGATCCACCACCTCGTCGCGGATGGCCAGCGCCACCTGGTCGGCGGTCTCGTAGAGCGGCTGATCCTGGCGCACGAAGGAGCGGGCCAGCATGGTGACCGGACCGGTGACCATGCCCTTGACCGGTTTGTCGGTGAGGGACTGGGCGTACGCGGTCCACGACACCGACATGGGCTCGGGGCGCGACACGTCGCCGTACACGATCGGCGGTCGCACGCACCGGGATCCGTACACCTGCACCCAGCCGAAGTGGGTGGTGGCGAAGCCGTCCAGCAGCTCCGCGAAGTACTGGATCATGTCGTTGCGCTCGTGCTCGCCGTGCACCAGCACGTCGAGGCCGATGTCCTCCTGCAGCCGGATGGTGGACTCGATCTCGGCTTCGATGCGCTTGCGGTACTCCTCGTAGGACAGCCGGCCCTGACCGAGGTCGTGGCGCGCCTGCCGGGCCGTCTCGGTCTGCGGGAACGAGCCCAGCGTGGTGGCGGGCACCACCGGCAGCCGAAGCTTGGCCTGCTGCGCGACCTTTCGCGTCTCGTAGGGCTCGCGGACCCGCATCTGCGGGGTGACGGCGTAGACGCGCTGGCGCACCGCGTGCTTCTGCTTGAAGTGCACCGAGGTCGGCTTCCGGCGCCACTTCTCCGAGGGGCCCGCGGTGAGCGCCTTGGCCAGCGAAACCACTTCCAGCACCTTCTGTTTGGCGAAGGCGAGGCGGTCGGCGACTGGGCCCTCGAGCTCGTATTCGACGAGAACGTCGTAGGGCACGTGCAGCAGCGTGGCGCCGGTGGAGACCACCATGTCGGGGCAGACCTGGGCGAGGGCGTTGAGGTATTCCAGCGTCACGAACCGGTCGGCACGCCACACATTGGTGCCGCTGATGACACCGGCGTAGAGCCGCTTGCGCTTGATGCCCGGGATCTTGGCCAGTTCCTCCGGCACGACCCGGTAGCTGGCCAGGTCGAGACCGATGGCCTCCACCGAAGTGCGGCACAGGATTTCGATGGCCGCACCGAAATCGCCGTACTGCCCGGTGACCAGCATGCGCGGGCGCAGCGGGGCCTTGGACAGGCGCTGGTAGGTCTTCTCGAACAGTTCCATCGTGGACGGCGAACGGTCGCTGGTGAAGCACGGCTCGTCCAGCTGCACGCAGGTGGCGCCGCGCTTGGCGAGGATCTCGAACAGTTCCTCGTACACCGGCAGCAGCTTGTCCAGCAGCACCAGCTTGTCGAATTCGGTCTCGCCGGGAACATGGCCGGTCTTGGACAGCAGCAGCAGCGACAGCGGTCCGAGGATCACCGGCCGCAGCTCGATACCGGCCGCCTTGGCGCGATCGAACTCGTCCAGCAGCGCCTCGGGGTGCAGCGAGAATTCGGTGTCGGGCTCGAGTTCCGGCTGCCGGTAGTGGTACGGCGTGTTCAGCAGCTTCACCAGCTCCAGCGGCGGCAGATCCGGCCGGCCGCGAGCCATCAGGAAGTAGAAGTCCAACGGGTCCAAGCCTTCTCGGAAGGGCTCGAACCGCTGCGGGACCGCCCCGAACAGCAGCGCGTTGTCGAGAATGTGGTCGTAGAAGGAGAAGGTGTTGCCGGGGACCTGGGTCAACCCGGTGGCGGCCAACTCCAGGTACTGGCTCTCCTGGATCTCGCGCCCGACCGCGAGCAGTTCGTCACGAGAAAGCGTGCCGTGCCAATACGACTCCAAAGCACGCTTGAGTTGCCGGTGCTCTCCGATTCGCGGGTAACCCAGGATGCTCGATCCGAACCCATCGCTGACGTTGACCATGAACGGACACTCCTTCCGAGCTGCCGGTCCTGCTCGACCTGTTTGCAGCTTATGCCCGGTTGAGGTGGACGCCGCCACAAGCCCGGCGACGCGCACCTTTGGTAAGAAAGACGCTCCGCACTCTTACAGCGCCGTGGCCGAAGGCCCGGCGAGCACCACGACCCAACGCAACAACTGATTTCGCAAGGTTCGGGGTAACTCGCCGGGTACGTCCAAAATCGGTTGGGCACCCAACCGCCGGCACGGGTGCGAGACGCCGACGGCTCTCAGCCGCCCGCTAAGTACGCGGGGAGGCGGGGGAGTTGTACTGGTAGAAGCCCGCACCGGCCTTCTTGCCCAGCAGGCCCGCCTCGACCATGCGCATGAGCAGCGGCGGCGCGGAGTACAGCGGCTCCTTGAACTCCGCGTACATGGAGTCGGCGATGGACTTCACGGTGTCGAGGCCGACCAGGTCGGTGAGCGCCAGCGGGCCCATCGGGTGGGCACAGCCCAGCACCATGGCCTTGTCGACGTCTTCCTTGGTGGCGAAACCGGATTCGACCATGCGGATGGCGGAGAGCAGGTAGGGCACCAGCAGCGCGTTCACCACGAAGCCGGAGCGGTCGGCGGAGCGCACGACCTGCTTGCCCAGGATGTCGGCGGCGAACTGCTCGGCGCGCTTGGTGACGGTCTCGGTGGTCTTGAGGGTGGTGACCAGCTCGACGAGCGGCAGCACCGGCACCGGGTTGAAGAAGTGCATGCCGACCACCCGCTCCGGGTTGTTGGTCGCCACGGCGATCTTCATGATCGGAATGGAGGAGGTGTTCGAGGCCAGCACCGCGTTCGGATCGGTGACGACCTTGTCGAGTTCGGCGAAGATGGCGGTCTTCACGTCCTCGTTCTCCACGACGGCCTCGACGACCAGCTGACGGTCGGCGAAGTCGCCGAGGTCGGAGGTGAAGCGCAGCCGCCAGGCGGCCTGCTCCCGCTCGCGCTCGGTGATCTTGCCGCTGGACACCCCGCGGTCCAGCGACCGCAGAATGCGGGCCCGGCCGGCGGCGGCGAGTTCCCGGGTCTGCTCGAAGACGAGGACATCGACATGTGCCCGGGCGCAGACTTCTGCGATACCCGCGCCCATCTGTCCGGCGCCGATAATGCCGACGCGCTGAATCTTTTCGCTGCTCACGTCCCGCTCCGTTCCGCCTCCCCGCAACTTTTGCGGGCGGCTGAGTGCCGTTGCCACTTCTGCATCCGTGCCTGCGTCGAGTGCCGAACCGATTTCGGTCGTACCCGGTGAGTTACCCCTACCGGTACGAAACCAGTTGTCTCGTATCGAACGCCGCCAGTCGGCCGTCGTGGCTGTGGGTGAAGGCGTCGGACTAACTTTTTCGACCCTGCGCCTTCTTAAGGTCTTTGCAAAAAACGCTATAGGAAGATGCCCTCCCCGCCGGGGCTGTCGACGGGAAGGGCGGGTGAACACCGCCGGGAGAGGCTTGCCATCTCTCCCGGCGGGTTCGAGGTTCCCGGGGCGGCGGAGGTTGTGATGCGACTACCGCCCCGGGTACAGGTCCTCAGAACCTGTTGTGGCTCAGTGGAACTGGCCCTCTTCGGTCGAGCCCTTCAGCGCAGCGGTGCTGGTGTTGGGGTCAACGGTGGTGGCGATGGTGTCGAAGTAGCCGGCGCCGACCTCACGCTGGTGCTTGACGGCGGTGAAGCCACGCTCGGCGGCGGCCTTGAACTCGCGCTCCTGCAGGTCGACGAAGGCGGTCATGCCCTCGCGGGCGTAGCCGTAGGCCAGGTCGAACATGCCGTAGTTCAGCGAGTGGAAGCCGGCCAGGGTGATGAACTGGAACTTGAAGCCCATGGCGCCGAGCTCACGCTGGAACTTCGCGATGGTCGCGTCGTCCAGGTGCGCCTTCCAGTTGAAGGACGGCGAGCAGTTGTAGGCCAGCAGCTGGTCCGGGAACTCGCCACGGACGGCCTCGGCGAACTTGCGCGCGACCTCGAGGTCCGGCACGCCGGTCTCCATCCAGATGAGGTCGGCGTAGGGGGCGTAGGCCTTGGCACGCGCGATGCAGGGCTCGATGCCGTTCTTGGTGCCGAAGAAGCCCTCGGCGGTACGGGTGCCGTCCAGGAACTCACGGTCGCGCTCGTCCACATCGGAGGTGATGAGGGTGGCGGCCTCGGCGTCGGTGCGGGCGATGATCACCGACGGCACGTCGGCGACGTCGGCGGCCAGACGCGCGGAGGTCAGGGTGCGGATGTGCTGCTGGGTGGGGATCAGCACCTTGCCGCCCAGGTGGCCACACTTCTTCTCGGAGGCCAGCTGGTCCTCCCAGTGCACGCCGGCCGCGCCGGAGGCGATCATGGCCTTCTGCAGCTCGTAGGCGTTCAGCGCGCCACCGAAGCCGGCCTCGGCGTCGGCGACGATCGGGGCCAGCCAGTTGGCGACCGAGGTGTCACCCTCGACCTTGGCGATCTCGTCGGCGCGCAGCAGCGCGTTGTTGATGCGGCGGACCACGGCCGGAACCGAGTTGGCCGGGTACAGCGACTGGTCCGGGTAGGTGTGGCCGGACAGGTTCGCGTCACCGGCGACCTGCCAACCCGACAGGTAGATGGCCTTCAGGCCCGCGCGGACCTGCTGCACGGCCTGGTTACCGGTGAGGGCGCCCAGGGAGTTGATGTAGTCCTCGTTGTTGACGAGATCCCAGAGGATCTCGGCACCGCGGCGGGCGAGGGTGTGCTCCTCGACGACGGTGCCCTGCAGCTTCACAACCTGATCGGCGGTGTAGTTGCGGGTGACGCCCTTCCAGCGGGGGTTGGTGTCCCAATCCTGCTGAAGTTCCGCAGCGGTCTTCGGGGTGCCGACCTTCGACATCTCTGACTCCACTTCTTCGTTCGGTCTCGGTAGCCCCGCGGATCGAACCAAGCTCGGGATGGGGGAGCGAGGATGTTCGACCACTGCTGGAGGGGCAATTTGCAGACTTGCTAGGCCCGCGAGGTGTACTTCCACACGATGGCACAGGAAAAAATATGCGTCTACCTGTTGCAAGTGTGAATCCCCGCTAGCTTTCACCAGCATTTTGCTAAGCCTGCAAAATTTGCTTGCGAATAGCAGCGGTGAAATCTACTTGCCGGTAGCGCTGACGTGCGGTTTTGCATAACGCCCGTACTGTTTGCGTGACGGGGGCCACCGGCGCATGACGCGCCGATGGCCGTCCGGATGTGAGCACCTTCACAGATCATTCCGATCTTGATGGTTGTGAGGCGAGCCACCGGGGTGCCCACTTCGGACCATTCGGTCGACTGAAATCTCACGATCTAGCACCGCTAGACAAAATAGCCTCGGCTTGTTATCGTTGCTTTAGTTCCTAGCACCGCTAGATCATCGCCGAAAGAGGCCCCCGATGCTCGTCCTGACCGGCCAGTTCCTCGCCGCCCTCGCCGTCCTCGCCAATGCCGTCGTCTACGGCACCGACTGGTGCGCCGCCCTCATCATGCGATCCGTCTACCGCCGCCTCGACGACGCCTCCGTCACTGTCAGCGCCGGCTGGGGCCACTACTACGGCGACAAGCGCATGCCGATCTTCGGCGCCGGCGGCGTCGTCACCGCCGCCCTCACGCTGATCGTCGCCGCGGTCTCCGGCCACACCGGCGCGGCCGTCGCCGCCGCCGTCGCGCTGGTCGCCCTGGTCGCCTGGCTGGCCTTCTACGTGAAGGTGGCCAAGCCGGTGAACACCGCGCAGAAGGCGGCCGCCCAGTCCGGGGTCATCCCCGCCGATGCCCGTGCGCTGCAGGACAAGTGGGACAGCATCATCAACCTCCGGGTGGCCCTGCAGTTCATCGCCCTGTCCGGCCTGCTCGCCGCCCTGGCCCTCTTCTGAGCCACCCGCACACGCCTCTTCTGAGCCACCCGCACACGAAGGCCCCGCACCGAACTCGGTGCGGGGCCTCGTTGTTGCCCGGGCGACAGTCGCCGGGCGATCCGCCGACGCGCACCCCTCGGCTGCTTTCCGAGCTCGACCGTGTCCGCCGACGACTTCGCGGCCATGGCGCAGGCCGAGGACTCCGCCGCGAAACGCCTGCTGCAGCGGGTCTTCGAGGACGGCATGATCGATCAGCTCACCAGTCGCCCGGGTCATCAGCGCTATCGGATGCACAATCTGCTTCACCTCTATGCCCGGTGCCGCGCGGATGCCGAGAGCCGACCGGGCGAGCGCGGCGCGGCCCTGGGCCGGCTGTTGCGGCACTACCTGGAGACCGCGAACGGCATCGGAAAGCCGCGCCCCTTCGACACCGTGCCGCACCACGCCGGTCCGGACGCGCGCAATCCGAACATGGCCGTCATGCAGTCCAGGCTGTGGTTCGAGGAGCGGCTCGAGACCATGCCGGCGTGCGCCCGCACCGCCGAACGCACCTCGGACACCGCACGATTCGCGGATCTGCTGGCGAGCCAGCTCGCGGCGCTCGGCTACTTCGCCGAGAGCCGCAGCATGTTCGAGCTCGCAGACGGGATCAATCACGCCATCGGGGACCGCGCCGCCGAATTCGACGCCCACTTCGGGCTCGGCCACCTGCTCGAGGTCCAGCAGACCCTGACCGCCCTCGGTAGCTGAAGCGACGCGCTGCCGGTTGCCGGGGTCCGGCGGGTCAGGCAATCCCTGATGGTCGCTTGGTCAGCGAAGGTGCGCGAGCGGGACTACCCTGCTCGCGTGAGTCCCGAACGCTGCGATGGAATTCTGCTCGCGGCCGGTGCCGGTCGGCGATATGGCATGCCGAAAGTGCTGGCCGAGGACGGTCGTTGGCTGCGCGGGGCGGTGGCGGCGCTGCGGGACGGCGGGTGCGCGCGAATCTTCGTGGTACTGGGGGCAACCGGGCCCGCGCACCGCGCGCCGGGTGGCGAGTGGCAGGTATCGCAAACCTCGGGCATCGCCCTGCCGGAGGGAGTTCACCCGGTCTGGGCAGCGGACTGGGACCTCGGCCTGAGCGCCTCCACCCGCGCGGGTCTGGCTGCGGCTGCGGCACCGGGCCTCAGCAGCACCGGGCGTGCCACGGCGGCACCGACGAATCACAGCACAGCGCCCGCGGAATTGGTCGCGATCATGCCGGTGGATACGCCGGACGTCGGGCCCGCGGTGGTCGAGCGGGTGATCGCGGCGGCGCGGGCGAGCGAGAGCCGGTTGGCGCGGGCGTTCTTCGGGACCACGCCCGGGCATCCGGTGGTGCTGGGGCGGGCGCACTGGGCGGGGGTGTGCGCGAGCGCGGAGGGAAATTCGGGGGCGGGCACTTATTTACGACAACGAGCGGATATGGTGTGCGTCACGTGCGATGACCTCGCAACGGGGATCGATCGGGATTATCCGGCGGACACCGCACTGTGATCGGGAGCATGTGATGCGGGAAATCGTCGACGACCTTCTTCGAATTTGGCACAGCGGGCGCACCGGGGGGCTGGCCACTCTGGTTCGGACACAAGGCGCTACACCCGTGCCGATCGGGTCGGCCATGGTGGTGGACGCCGACGGGCGGGCCTTCGGATCGATCTCGGCGGGCTGCGCCGAGGCCGCCGCCTACGAGGCCGCCATCGACTCGGCGCACACCGGACGGCGCGGGCTGCAGCGATTCGGACCGGGCAGCGGGCTCGACGCGCAGATGGACTGCGTCGGCACCCTGGACGTGTTCACCGAACCCTTCTCGCGCAGGCACTTTCCCGAATTCCCGGATGTGGCCGCCGATATGGCGGCCCAGCGGCAGGTCACCGTTTTCACCGTGGTCTGGCATTCGGACCCGGATGTGATCGGCCAGCACCTCATCACCGACCGCAAGCACGGCACCGAGCTGGTCTCGCTCCCCGACTCCGATGTCTTCGTGTCCTCGTTCGCCCGCCCGCCGCACCTGATCCTGGTGGGGGCCAACGCTTTCGCGAGCGCGCTGGCCACCCAGGCCCGGCTGCTCGGCTACCGGATCACCATCGTGGACGCGCGCCCCACCTTCGCCAATCCGACCGCCTACCCGGGCTGCGAGGTGGTGGTCGACTGGCCGCACCGCTACCTCAACACCCTCGCCTCGGCCGGTGAGATCGGCGCCGACACCGCCATGGTGGTGCTCTCGCACGACCCGAAGTTCGAAATCCCTTTGCTCACCGTGGCTTTGCGACTACCCGAGCTGGGGTACCTGGCCGCCCTGGGCACCCCGGCATCGCACGGACATCGGCTGGAGGCCCTGCAGGCGGGCGGCTTCACCGACGAGACCCTGTCCCGCCTGCACTCTCCCGCCGGTCTCGACGTGGGCGCCCGCACCCCCGCCGAGACCGCCGTGTCGATCACCGCCGAACTGCTGGCGGTCCGCAACGGCACCTCCGGCGAACCGCTGTCCGCCTCCTCCGGCGGGGGCCGCCGGCACGTGCAGCTGGTGCGCTGACTCGGCACTGATGCGCTGACTCGACCCTGATGCGCTGAGCTACTTCAATTCGGGGTGCTCGGCGAAGACCTCTTTGAGCACCGAGAGGTCGAACAGCTTGTCCGCCTTGATATCGATCTTGGCCTTGGCCAGCGCCGCGATGTTCTGTTCGATCAATGCGTCGGTCATGGTGAACAGCCCGTTGGCCTTGGAGTCGGCCGATTCGACCAGCCCGTTCTGCGCCTGCGCCTCCATGGTCTGCTCACGCAGCTCCAGGCGCTGATCCTTGCCGTACACCTCGACGGCCAGCCGCGCCGCCTCGCCCGGGTTGGCGACGGCGTCCTTCCAGCCCTTGATCTCCGCCGTCAGGAACGCCTTGAGCTTGTCGCGCTCCTTGTCGATGGTCTGCTGGCTCACCGTCAGCGTCTCCGCGACCAGCGGCAGCCCGAAGTCGGCGAACAGGAAGTTGAAGTTCTGGAACCCCTTGGTGGCCAAGGTGATCGGCTCATTCGTCGCATAGCTGACCCAGCCGTCCACCTCACCGTTGGCCAGCGGCGTCGGATCGTATTGCGCGGGCACGATGGTGACGTCGGAGGGCGACATGCCATTGGCGGTCAGCAGGGCGTTGAAGATGAGCTGATTGGTGTCCTGCACACCGATCTTGCGCCCCTTCATGGCCTGCGGATCGAGGATCGGGGTCTTGCCGGAGCTCACGATGCAGAAGGGATTCTTCTGATACGTGGTGCCGACGATCTTGGCGGACAGGCCCTCCAGAATCGCGGGCGCGGTGGTCTGCGGCGCGGACATGCCGATCCAGATCTTGCCGGTGCCCAGCCCCGCCTCCACCGAGGTGCTGGCCGCGCCGCCCGCGATCAGATTCACCGACCCGAATCCGGCGTCCTTGTAATAGCCCTTGGAATCGGCGAAGTACTCACCGGCGAATTCGATGTTCTTCAACCAGGACAGCTGCACGGCCACCGTCCCGTACTTGGAACCGTCGGCGACCGAGCCATTGCCGGAGCCCGAGGAATCCTTACCGCACGCGGCCAGCAATCCGGCCCCGCCCACCGCCGCACCGGTCAATCCGGCGTAGCGGAGGAAGGATCGCCGACCCATGGACAACTGCGAGGCCGAATCCGGCCGGAGCACACCACTCATGCCGCGAATGTAAGCCGTTTCGATTTCCGATTTTTTGCTTTTCCGCAGGTATTTGTGTGCGCCGCGTTAACTCGTGTGCTCATTCCCGGCTCCGTTCCGGCGAGAACCGCGCCAGCACCAGGTTTTCCAGCACGCCCACCACCGCGTAGGCGAATACCGACACCAGCGTGACCAGCGCGATCGACGCCCAGAGCCGGTTGTACTGGAAGGTGGGGATGGCGCGGATCAGCCCCGCGCCCAAACCGGTTCCGCTGCCCAGCCATTCGCCGAGCAGCGCACCGATCAGCGCGCCGGGCACCGAGACCCGGGCGGCTGCGAACACCGCGGGCAGTGCGGCCGGGACCGCCACCATGCGCATGGCCGTCCAGTTCGAACCCCCGTAGGCCAGTACCAGTTCCGTGGCCTGCCGGGGCGCGGACCGCAAGCCGGTCATGATCATCACCAGGGCCGGGAAGAACACCACGATGGCGGCCATCACGGTGACGCCGAGCAGCCCGCGCCCGAACACCAGCACGATGATGGGGGTGATGGCCACCAGCGGGACCGATCGCAGCAGCATCGCCACCGGCATGAACGCCTGCGCCACCGCGGGAACGCCGATGAACAGCGCCGCCACCACCAGCGCAGCGCCCATGCCCGCGCCGAAGCCGATCACCGCGTCCCGCAGGGTGATTCGCATTTCGTCGAAGATCACCTGACGGGCGCCCGCCGAGGTCGGTCCGGTCACCAGGTACTTCCACACGTCCCCGGGGCTCTTGCCGACCAGCCCGACCTGCGGATACAGCTTCAGGAAGCCGTACCACAGCGCCACCAGCAGAATCAGCGAAACCAGTAGTGGCAGCAGGAATCTCCCGATCGGCCGCAGCAGGTTCAGCAGCTGCGCGGCTCGGCCCGCCGCCGGGTTCACGACCTTGTCGGTCATCATGCCTCCGCTCGCGTCCACGGCACCGCCACCCGCGCCACCAGCGCCACGATCGCGTAGCCGAGCCCGGCCAGCGCGGCCGCGGCCAGCGCCATGCCCCAGGTGCGCGGCACGTTGTAGGCGGTCTGCGCGGCTGTCAGGGCCACCCCGATGCCGCTGTCCACGCCGCCCAGGTACTCGCCGATGATCGCGCCCAGTACCGCGGAGGGTGCGGCAATCTTCAAGGCGGCCAAGGTATTCGGCAGGGCCGCGATCAGCTGCACCCGGGTCAGGCGCTGCCAGCGGCCGCCGCCGTAGGCGCGCACCAGATCCAGGCTGGTGCGATCCGCGGACCGCAATCCGGATACGGTGCCGACCATGGTGGTGAAGAAGCAGTACATGGCCGCCAGGAACACCGTCGGCGTGCGCCCGCCGAACACCACCAGGATGATCGGCCCCAGCGCCAGCAGCGGCGTGCAGTAGCTCAGGATGGCCAGCTGGGTGACCAGCATTTCGATCGGCGGAATCAGCACCACCAGCACCGCCAACGCGATGGCCAGCGCATTGCCCCACAGAAACCCTTGCAGCGCACCCCAGGCCGTGATCCTGAAGTTGGGTCCGTACAGCGCCCAGCCGTCGGTGTACATGGTGTGCAGCACGGTCCACGGGCTCGGGACGGTGCCGCCCGCGACGCGCAGTTCGGCGAGCAGGGTCCACACCGCCAGCAGCGCGAGCATGCCCGCCAGACCGCCCAGCCTGGTTATCCGCAGACTCTCTCTCATTGCGCCCCAGTTCATTCCGACGCCACCCCGCCCCGGCCGGTGCGCCCGAACAGCAGCTCCGACAGATAGTCGTGCAGCTTGTGGAATTCGGGCGTGCGCATCATCTCCGGTGTGCGGGGCCGCGGCAGGTCGATGTTCACGACCTCCACCACCCGCCCGGGCCGCGGGCTCATGACCGCCACCACGTCGGAGAGGAAGACCGCCTCGGCGATGCCGTGCGTGACCATCAGTGTGGTGGCGGGCTTCTCGGTCCAGATGCGCAGCAGTTCCAGGTTCAGCCGCTGCCGGGTCATATCGTCGAGCGCGCCGAAGGGTTCGTCCAGCAGCAGCACCGTCGGCCGGACCACCAGCGCGCGGGCGATCGAAACCCGTTGCCGCATACCGCCGGACAGCTGCGCGGGCTTGGCCTTCTCGAAGCCCTCCAGGCCGACCAGCCGGATCAGATCCGCGACCAGCTCCCGGTCCGCGGGCAGCCCCGCCACCTGCAGCGGCAGCTTGATATTGGATTCCACACTGCGCCAGGGCAACAGCGCCGAATCCTGGAACGCGATCCCGAACTCGTGCCGCCTGCGCAGCTCGGCCGGGGTCTCACCATTGATCTTCGCGGTCCCCGCCGACGGCGACTCCAGATCCGCGAGAATCCGCAGGATGGTGGACTTCCCGCACCCGGAGGGCCCCAGCAGCGACAGGAACGCGCCCTGCGCGGTATGCAGATCCACCGCGTCCAGGGCCGGTACCACCCGCCGCCCGGAGCGGAAGGTCTTGCTCAGCCCGCTGATGTGAATGCCCGTCCCCGCGGCGGCTTCCGAACTCATAGCGCCAACGGTAAGTGCCGGGAATTGCACGCAGATTGCAAATGAACGGACGAGATGACCTATTTGTTACGCAGCGAGCTGCGAAATCTGCCCGAGAGTTGGGTTTCACCACCAGGCCGGGGGTTCGAACCAGTCGCGCGCCTCCCGACGGAACAGCAGCACGATCACCGCCAGCGAGACCAGCGGACCCAGCGGACCCGGCGGCCGCCCCTCGGTGATCGACGGCACCGTCCACAGCATGTTCATGACCGCCACCAGAATCGCCCCGATGCGCACCGACTGCCCCTCGGAGTTGAATGTCAGCGCGACCAGACCGAGCAGGAACGCCGGGATGAACGGCACCGCGGTCCCGATCGCGGCCTTGGCTCCCAGCAGCCATCCCGAGGAGGCCACGCAGATCGCGCCCAGCCCAGCGATTCCCAGAGCGAGCACCTGCGCCGCACGCACCGCCCGGGGCATTCGATAACTGTCGTCCACACCCGACCCCCGATCGGGTTGAGTTCCTAGGTCCGACACTCCCCCAACCTAACCCGGGACAATCCCCGGTCTCCGCCACCACGCCGCCGCGCGGTTCAGTTCACAGCTACCTCACATACGGCGTGTCCCCGGAGTGTTACGGCCGGACGGCGACGGATTCGAGTTCCCGCACCCGCACGGTGGGCAGCAGCCGATCCCGCAGCACCCGGTCGATCTCCCCCGCGACCGGAATGACCACGGCGGCAGCGGAAGTGGCGACCGCGTCGGCGAGCAGCTCCGGCCAGTCCGGTGTGGTACCGGCGGCCAGCGCGGCGATGATGGCCGCCACCGCCGCGTCGCCCGCCCCGGTGGGGTTGCCCGCCAGCGGTTTCGGCAGCGCCGCCGTCCACGCCCGGGTCGGGGTGACCGCCACCATGCCGGCGCCGCCCCGGGTCACCACCACCGTGCCCACGCCGTCGGCGATGAGCGGATCGACGGCCGCGAGGATCTCCGGAATGGTGCCCGCCGGGCGGCCGGTGAGGCGTTCCAGCTCCTCGACATTGGGGGTGAGCACGACGCCGGGCACGCGCGCGGCCAATTCCAGCGGCTGGCCGTCGAAGTCGCAGATCGTGGGCACGCCCCGGGCGATAGCGGTGCGCGCCAGCTCGGCGGGCAGGCCCGGACTCACCCCGCCGGGCAGCGAACCCGAGATGACCAGGCCGCTCATATCCGAGAGCAGGCCCGCCACTCGCACCCGCAGCTGATCCACCGCGTGCGGCTCGGTGACCCGCGGGCCGGGCTCCCACAGCGCGGTGGCGGTGCCGTCATCGGATTCGCTGATCACCACCGTGCGGCGGACCCACGGCAGCGCGTGCACGAAGTCCACGGGCATCTCGAGTTCCGCGGCGGCCGCGAAGGAATGGTCCGAGAAGCCGGTGGCGCGGGCGTATTTGCCGAGCTGGTTCAGCACCCGCGTGACATTGATGCCGCGCCCGCCCAGCCGCTGATCCACCGACCGCACCCGCTGCGCCCGGCCCCGCTCGAAATGCTCCACCCGGTAGGTCATGTCGTAGGCCGGGTTCAGGGTCACGGTGAGGATCACCCCACCATCTCGGCACGTCACGGCACCGGATGCAACCCCTGCACGGCAAAGTGGCACCGAATGTCGTTGCCATTCGGAGATATTCGAGGGGCAGGATGTCGGCCGTGCATCCGCTCCCACCGAAACACCTGCTGCTGCAGGCCTGCCGTGGCCTGCCCCCCGACGACCATCCGGTGCTGCGCTGCGCCGGCTTACTCGCGGACCTGCACGAGCGGAGGCTCACCAGAGCGGGCGGCACCGATCGGATCGACCACGACCGGGCGCGGCTGGTGCTCGATATCGACAGCTGGGTGGCGGCCGAACTCCCCAAGGCCGCCCGCGACGCCCACCTGCACACCGAGACCGTGGGGACGGTGGTGGACCGGCTGGCGCAATTCTCCGCGCTCGCCTATCTGTCCCTGGCCATGTCACCCGACGACGCCGTGCACGATGCCGCCCAGCGGCTCACCGAACTGGCCATCGCCTACGAGCATCTGGCGGGTGAGCTGGCCGCTGGCCGCCGCCGGCTGCCGAACCTGACCGGCACCCGCGACTACGAATCCTGACCGCGGCACGAATCTTGACCGCGGCCGGCGGTGCCCGGCGAGGGGGCGGGGCACCACCGGCCACAAGGTGGACCATGCGCAATCCACCGTCGAAGTCTCCCGAACGGCACGAGCTCACAGGGAATCCGCGTGGGAGATGCGGTGGCAGTTCCTGTGTCCCGTCACCTGACAACCGTCCGGTCGAGCGTCGACACGTGAATCATGTCGCCCGAAACTCGGAGCGTGCCCTGTTCCAGCTGTGAATCATCTGTGAGGTAGGCCCAACTCTCGAGACTTTCAGGGGCTTCGCCCCCGAACCCCCAGGGACAATTTCGGGGGGCTCCGCCCCCGGGACCCCCAGGGAATCCACCCAGCAGCGCCTCAGAAAAGGAAGAAGACGAGAGCGGCACGCCCCCGAGGCTATTTGGTGCCAGGTAGCAGGGCGCGGATGGAGTCGATGGTGTCGGCCTGGTGAGGTTCCTTGTCAGGGCGATAGCGGACTACCCGGGCGAAGCGGAGGGCTACGCCGCCGGGGTAGCGGGGGCTGGTCTGGACGCCGTCGAGGGCGATTTCGACTACCAGTTCGGGGTAGAGGTAGACGGTGTTGCCATCGCGTTTGCGTTCGTGGCGCGGGAATTCGGCCGTCTGCCAATGGAGTAGGGCATCGGTGAGTCCCTTGAAGGTTTTGCCGACCATGATCGGGTCGCCGCCCTCGGGGTCGCGGGCGCCCAGGTGGAGGTTGGAGAGGTAGCCGGTGCGGCGGCCGTAGCCCCATTCCGCGCCGAGCACGATGAGGTCGAGGGTGTGGGTGGGTTTGATCTTTTGCCAGGAGCGGCCGCGGCGACCGGCGGCGTAGGGGGCGTCCAGGGATTTGATCATGATGCCCTCGTGGCCCGCGGCCAGCGCGCCGTCGAAGTATTCGGCGGCGGCTTCCGGGTCGGGGGCGATGAGGGCCGGAATGGTCAGGCCGCAGGCCACCGCGGTGAGGGCCTCGCGGCGCGTGCGCAGCGGGGCGTCCAGCAGGTCGGCGCCGTCGAGGTGGAGGCAGTCGAAGAAGTAGGGGTGCAGCAGCAGTTCCTGGGAGGTGGTGGCGCCGAAGCGGCTCATGGTCTCCTGGAAGGGCCGTGGGCGGCCGGAGTCGTTGAGCGCCAAGGTTTCTCCGTCGAGCACGACGCTGGTGCAGTCCAGCTGCCGCACCACCTCGACCAGTTCGGGCACGCTCGCGGTGATGTCGCGCAGGGTGCGGGTGAACACCCACACCCGGTCGCCGTCGCGATGCACCTGGATGCGGGCGCCGTCCATCTTGTGCTCGACGCTGGCCCGCCCCTCGAATTCGGCCATCGCCTCCTCGAGGGTCGCGCCGGGCGAGGCCAGCATAGGCTGGATCGGCCGCCCGACCTCGAGCCGGAACCCGGCCAGGGCCTCGACGCCGCCGGTGCGCGCCGCGACGGCGGTGACCGGCAGCCGCCCGGACAGCATGTGGGCCCGCCGCACCGCCTCGATCGGCACGTCGAAGGCGGTGGCCACCGCCTCGGCGACGATCGCGGTCAGCGCGCCCTGCCGCATCTCCCCGGTCAGCAGGCGGAGCAGGAATTCGTGCTCGTCCTGGGTCGCGGCCCCGAACAGGGTGGCCAGTAGTTCCTGTCGTCGCGCCGTCGACCCGCTGCCTCCGACCTCGGCCAGCTCGCTGAAAGAGGTGTCCACCTCGTCCACGGACAGCGTGGACACCTCGGCCGGCTCGACCACGAGCGTGGTCAGCGTGCGCCAGCCCGTTCCGATCCGCCCCTGCGGCAGCTCGCCGGACAACCAGGCCACGACCTGCGCCAACTCTTGCGGCGCCGCCTGCTCGAGCAGGTCGGCAAAGATCTTGATCTTGTTCTTTCGCGACGACGTCGCCCGCACACCCTGTGACGCCTCAACCACATCGGACAAGAGCACTTGTCGACGGTAACCCGAGCGACCGACAACGATGTGACACACAGCTCAGCAGCTCTGCTAACTCTCGCGTTGGCAACGATGCGAAGACACCAATAAACTTGGGCGCATGGCCAAGACTTACGTCGGTGCGCGGCTGCGACAGCTGCGTACCGAGCGCGGTTTGAGTCAGGTCTCGCTGGCCAAGAAGCTCGAGATCTCCGCGAGCTATCTGAATCAGATCGAACACGACGTGCGTCCGCTCACCGTACCGGTCCTGCTGCGCATCAGTGAAGTCTTCGGCGTCGACGCCGGCTTCTTCTCCTCCCAGGACGACACCCGGCTCATCGCCGAACTCCAGGAGGTCGTGATGGACCAGGAGCTCGGGGTGGAGGCCGACGCCCAGGAGATCGCCGAAATGGTGTCCGCGCACCCGGGTCTGGCGCGGGCCATGGTGAACATGCATCGCCGCTACCGGAATACGACCGCGCAGCTGGCCGCCGCCACCGAGGACCGTTTCGCCGACGGCAGCGGTTCGGCCGCCATCTCCAAACCGCACGAGGAAGTGCGCGACTACTTCTATCAGCGGCAGAACTACATTCACGAATTGGATACCGCCGCCGAGGAACTCACCCATCGCATGCGATTCCACGGCGGCGATCTCAAGCGCGAGATCCCGCGCCGCCTCAGCGATGCGCACGGCGTGCAGATCGTGGAGCGTATCGATCTGGGCGACGGCGTGCTGCACCGTTTCGATCCCGAGCAGCGCCGCCTGGAAATCGCGCCGCATCTCTCGGGCGGGCAGCGGGTGTTCAAGCTGGCCGCCGAGCTGGCCTATCTGGAATGCGGCGAGCTCATCGAAAAGCTGGTGGCGGAGGGCAATTTCAGCGGCCACGATTCGGTCGTGCTGGCAAAACTGGGCCTCGCCAACTATTTCGCCGCTGCCACGGTCCTCCCCTACACCCATTTCCACGAGGTGGCCGAGGACTTCCGCTACGACGTCGAACGCCTGTCGGCGTTCTTCACCCAGAGCTACGAGACCATCTGCCACCGCCTGTCCACGCTGCAGCGCCCCAAACTCCGCGGCGTCCCCTTCTCCTTCGTCCGCGTGGACCGCGCCGGCAATATGTCGAAACGCCAGTCCGCCACCGGTTTCCACTTCTCCTCCAGCGGCGGCACCTGCCCGCTCTGGAACGTCTACGAGACCTTCGCCTACCCCGCGAAGATCATGACCCAGATCGCCCAGATGCCCGACGGCCGCAAATACCTCTGGATCGCCCGCACCGTCGAACGCCGCGCCACCCGCTACGGCGAACCCAGCAAAACCTTCGCCATCGGACTGGGCTGCGAACTCCGCCACGCCGGCCGCACCGTCTACGCCGACGGCCTGGACCTGAACGAGCCGAAAGCCACCCCCATCGGCGCCGGTTGCCGCGTCTGCGAACGCTCCAACTGCCCCCAACGCGCCTTCCCACCCCTCGGCAAATCACTCGACATCAGCGAACACCGAAGCTCCATCTCCCCCTACGTCATTCAGTGACCGCGTCCTTCGACTGGCCATCGTCGATGAAGTTCTGGATCCGCACTTTCAGTTCGTCCGGCGAGGCGTCGGGATTGGCTCCGTGCATCATTCGATGACCGCTGGACATCATTTGATGACCGATTGGATGACCTATCCGGACGGGAAACACGCGTTGAATCGCAGACGAACATGATCGTGTGAAAATCGAGAAGGCTATCGCCACAGCTGGTCTCACCATTGCTGCGCTGGCGATCACAGGGGGTACGTCCTACGCCGCGCCGACGCCGGATCCGGCTGCGGTGCAGTCGATTCAGCACCCCGCTCAGGGGCAGAACGATCTGGGTTACTCCATTGTTCGGTCGGATGCGGACCAGACGGTTACGACGACGCTGACCGGTGGCACTTTCCGGCTCACCGATGCGTCGGTGGACGTGTTGGATGGCTCCGGGGTGGTCGTGTCGCGGATGCCGCTGGCGATGACCACCGCGGGTACGGATCTGGTGGTTTCGATGCATCCGAGCATCGAGGACAACGGGACCAAGCTGGTTGCGCATCCGGAGGCCGGCGAGGTCGCGCAGCCGGGTGCGGCGGATGTCGGGCGGTGGGTGCCGACCTCGCCCAAGCAGCGCGCGACCGAAACCGGTAGTGCCGTGGGCGCGTTGGGTGGTGCGCTCGGTGGCGTCGTCGTCGGCGTCATCATCGCGGTGGCCACCGGGGGGCTCGGCGTCATCGCCCTGCCGTTCGCGGCCATGATCGGTGCGTTGATCGGTGGTGGCACCGGTAGCGCGGCGGGTGCCGGCACCACCAACGACGACCGGCAGGACGGCTGGACGTGGCAGCAGGACTGCCACACCGACTACTACACCCACGACCAGTACTGCTACTGACCCGATCTCACCGTCGAGAACAAGCCGGTGTCCACCTTCTTTGGTCCCGGCTCGGGCCGTTTCATATCCCTTGACCTGCAATAACGTTTCCTGCACATCGAACGAACCACGATGCGGTGAGCAGAAATTCACGCCGCGGCAATGTAGGAAATCGGACATTCATCGAGAGTCATTCCGGCGCAACACTTCCCGTTTACCTTTCGTTCCACGAATACAGCCGCTGTATACGCGGCGGTATTCGCAAGCGGCGCACGTGGTGCCGCCGAACACCGTGAAGTGAAGGATCCGCCCATGCACGACTCTCCCCGCCGGGACAGGGCCGCCCGCCTGATGAAGGCGATCACCATTCCGACCGCGCTGGCGCTGTCCGCCGTCCTGGTCGCCGGCTGTGGTTCACGCGACAGCGACACCGCGTCGGGCTCCAATGCCAAGTCCTGCGTGGACACGTCGAAGGACACCATCAAGATCGGTTCACTGCACTCGCTGACCGGCACCATGGCCATCAGCGAGGTCACCGTCGCCAATGCCACCAAGCTGGCGGTGGACCAGATCAATGCCGCGGGCGGCGTCCTGGGCAAGAAGCTCGACGTGGTGCTCGAGGACGGCGCCTCGGATCCCAAGACCTTCGCGGAGAAGGCCGAGAAGCTGATCAGCTCCGACTGTGTGGCCGCGGTGTTCGGCGGCTGGACCTCGGCGTCGCGCAAGGCCATGAAGCCCAAGTTCGAATCGCTGAATTCGCTGCTGTACTACCCGGTTCAGTACGAGGGCCTGGAGGATTCGAAGAACATCTTCTACACCGGCGCCACCACCAATCAGCAGATCATCCCGGCGCTGGACTACCTGAAGCAGAAGGGCATCACCTCCCTCTACCTGGTGGGCTCCGACTACGTCTTCCCGCAGACCGCCAATCGCGAGATCAAGGCGTACGCCAAGGCCAATGGCATCGAGATCAAGGGCGAGGACTACGCCCCGCTGGGCTCCACGGATTTCTCCACCATCGTCAACAAGGTCCGCAATGCCAAGGCGGGCGCGGTGTTCAACACCCTCAACGGCGACTCCAATGTGGCCTTCTTCCGCGAGTACGCCAACGCGGGCCTGAAAGCCGCTGACATGCCGGTGGTCTCGGTGTCCATTGCCGAGGAAGAGGTCGGCGGCGTCGGCGTGCAGAACGTCGCGGGCCAGCTGACCGCCTGGAACTACTACCAGACCGTCGACACCCCGCAGAACAAGGCGTTCGTCGCCGCGTACAAGGCTGCCTACGGCGCGAACAAGCCCACCTCCGACCCGATGGAGGCCGCCTACACCTCGGTCTACCTGTGGAAGGCGACGGTGGAGAAGGCGAAGTCGTTCGCGGTGGCCGACATTCAGAAGGCCGCCGACGGCGTCAGCTACGACGCGCCGGAGGGCACCGTCACCATCGACGGCTCCAACCACCACATCACCAAGACCGCGCGCATCGGCGAGATCCACCCCGACGGGCTCATCTACACCGTCTGGGATTCCGGCAAGCCGATCCAGCCGGACCCGTACCTGAAGAACTACGACTGGGCCAAGGGCCTGAAGTAATTCGGCGGCCGCCGATGAGGGGCGGCTGGTGCGGTGTCCGCGCGACTCTCACCGCGACATCGCACCAGCCGTACGGCGTTCGCCACCAATAGAGCTCGAGAGGTACTGATCATGGATGTGGCTGTCGGACAGCTCTTCACGGGGCTGAGTCTGGGCTCGATCCTGCTGCTCGCCGCGCTGGGTCTGTCGCTGACCTTCGGTCAGATGGGCGTCATCAATATGGCGCACGGTGAATTCATCATGGCCGGGTGTTACACGACCTACGTTGTGGAACAACTGATCTCGGCGACGGGCGTGGCGCTGATCGTGTCGCTGTTCGTCGGCTTCCTGGTCGGTGGCCTGCTGGGCGCGGCGCTGGAGATGGGGCTCATCCGCTGGATGTACGACCGCCCCCTGGACACCCTGCTGGTCACCTTCGGTGTCGGCTTGGTCCTGCAGCAGGCGGTGCGGGACATCTTCGGCGCGCCCGCCAAGAACGTGGTCGCGCCGGACTGGCTGACCGGCGGCCTCACCATCGCGGGCACCGTGGTGCCCAAGACCCGCATCTTCATCATGGTGCTGGCCGTGGTGGCGGTGATCGCGCTGGCCACCGCGCTCAAGACGACGCCGCTCGGCCGCCGCATCCGGGCCGTGGTGCAGAACCGCAGCCTGGCCGAAACCTCGGGCGTCTCTTCGCGTCTCACCGATGTGAGCACCTTCTTCATCGGTTCCGGGCTGGCGGCGGTGGCCGGTGTGGCCCTGACCCTGATCGGTTCCACCAGCCCCACCATCGGGCAGTCGTATCTGGTGGACGCCTTCCTGGTGGTCGTCATCGGCGGCCTCGGGCAGATCAAGGGCACCGTGATCGCGGCCTTCGCCATGGGCCTGCTGAATTCGTTCGTCGAATACTCGACCACCGCGACGGTCGCCAAGGTGATCGTCTTCATCGTGGTCGTGATCTTCCTGCAGGTACGCCCACAGGGTCTGTTCACCGTCCGGACGAGGAGTCTGGCATGACCACCATCCAGCGGCTGAGTGCCAACTCTTCCCTGAAAGCCCTGGGCGGCTTCGTCATTGCCGCCATCGTCCTGTTCGGCTTGGCGCCGGCCGTGCTCAGCGATTTCCGGTTGAGCCTGCTGGCCAAGTTCCTCTGCTTCGCCATCGTGGCCGTCGGCATCGGCCTGGCCTGGGGGCGGGGCGGCATGCTCACCCTGGGCCAGGGCGTGTTCTTCGGCATCGGCGCGTACATCATGGCCATGCACATGCAGATGGCCGACGCCGCCAAGGCGCACGAGGATGTGCCGGAGTTCATGACCATCGCGGGTGTGGACCAATTGCCCACGTACTGGCGGCCTTTCGAGTCCGCGCCGGTGGCGCTCCTGGCGATCGCGGTGCTGCCCGCCGCCATCGCCGCGGTGCTCGGCTTCGGGGTGTTCAAGCGCCGGGTCAAAGGCGCGTACTTCGCCATCCTGAGCCAGGCGCTGGCCGCTGCGCTGGCGATCCTGCTCACCGGGCAGCAGACCATCGGCGGCTTCACCGGATTGAGCGACTTCCGCTCGTTCTTCGGCTTCCGCCTGGATGATCCGGTGAACCGGCGGATGCTGTTCTTCATCGCGGCGGGCACGCTCCTGATCGTGGTGGCCGTCGCACGCCAGCTCATGCGCAGCCGGTACGGGGAACTGCTCGTCGCCGTGCGTGATCAGGAGGAACGGGTCCGGTTCCTCGGCTACGACCCGGCCAATATCAAGATCGTCGCCTATGTGGTGGCCGCGTTCTTCGCGGGCATCGCGGGCGCCCTGTTCACCCCGATCGTCGGCATCATCTCCCCCGCCGACATCGGTGTGGTCCCGTCCATCGCGTTCCTGATCGGCGTCGCCATCGGCGGCCGCACCACCCTGCTCGGGCCGGTGCTGGGCGCGATCGGCGTGGCCTGGGCGCAGACCACGTTCTCCGAGCACTTCCCGTCGGCGTGGACCTACTTCCAGGGTGCGCTGTTCATCGTGGTGGTCGGGTTCATTCCGGCCGGACTGGCCGGATTCGGGCCCATGGCCAAGCAGTTGCTGGAGCGGCTGCGGCCTGCGACGGCCCCCGACGCCGCACCGGAACCGGCCGCCGCGCCCGAGAGCGAGGCGGCGGTCGAGGCCGAGCCGGAGGCCGAGTCCGAGGCCGAGCAGAAGGTGGAAGCACGATGACCGCACCCGAACCGAGAATCGGCGGCAATGCCGGAATGGACAGCGAATACCTCGAAATCCGCGGCCTGTCCGTGAGTTTCGACGGCTTCAAGGCCGTCTCCGACGTGGATCTGACCGTCCTGCAGGGCGACCTGCGCTTCCTCATCGGACCCAATGGCGCGGGCAAGACCACCCTCATCGACGCCATCACCGGCCTGGTGCCCGCGACCGGCTCGGCGCAGAAGACCGGCGCCGAGCTGATCGGCCGCAAGGTGCATCAGATCGCCCGGCTCGGAGTGGGCCGCACCTTCCAGACGGCGAGCGTGTTCGAACAGCTCACCGTGCTGCAGAACCTCGATATCGCGGCGGGCGCGGGACGTTCCGCGCTCACCCTGCTGCGCCGGCGCAAGTCGGTGCTGCCCGCCATCGAGGAGGCGCTCGAGACCACCGGACTCGCCGAGCTGCGCGACAAACCTGCCGGGGTACTCGCGCACGGTCAGAAACAGTGGCTGGAGATCGGCATGCTGCTGGTGCAGAACGCCTCGGTGCTGCTGCTGGACGAACCGGTGGCGGGCATGAGCGCCGAGGAACGCGAGGAGACCGGAAACCTGCTGCGCCGCATCGGCGGTGAACGGGTGGTCATCGTCGTCGAGCACGATATGGATTTCATGCGCGCGTTCGCCAGCTCGGTGACGGTGCTCGCGGGCGGCCGCGTCCTCAGCGAGGGCACCGTGGAGCAGGTGCAGGCCGATCCGAAGGTGCAGGAGGTCTACCTCGGCACCGCCGCGGCCGGTGAGCTACCGCCCGCTGAGACCAGCGCTGATGAATCCATGGGCGTGGAGCAGGAATCGGACGAGGCGAAGGAGGCCGCCGATGCTGGAACTCGTTGACCTACACACCGGCTACGGCCGGACCGAGGTGATTCACGGTGTGTCCCTGACGGTTCCGGACAATGGCGTGGCGGCCATCATGGGCCACAACGGGGCCGGTAAGACCTCACTGCTGCGTGCGGCGGTCGGGCTGCTGCCCGCCAAGTCGGGGCGGATCCGCTTCGGCGGCGAGGACATCACCAGGATGTCGCCGTCGCGGCGGGTCAAGCGCGGCCTCGCCTATGTTCCACAGGGGCAGCAGAGTTTTCCACAGCTGTCCACAATGGAGAACCTCCAGGTGGTGGCCGACGGCCGCAAACGTGGCAAGGCACTCGTCGACGAAGCGCTGGACCTGTTCCCTGCGCTGCGGGAGCTGTTGTCCCGCAAGGCCGGACTGCTCTCCGGCGGCCAGCGCCAGCAGCTGGCCATCGCCCGCGCCCTCATCACCGAACCGGCGCTGCTGATCCTCGACGAGCCGACCGAGGGCATCCAGCCCTCGGTGGTCGCCGAGATCGAACGCACCATCATCGAACTCACCGGCCGGGGCGGACTCAGCGTGCTGCTGGTCGAACAGCACATCGGCTTCGCGCTGCAGGCCGCGCAGCAGTTCTACGTCCTGCGCTCGGGCCGCGTCACCTCCTCCGGGGCGGGCGGGGCGCGCGCGGAATCCGCGGTACGCCAGGCCATGGCGATCTGATCGGACACTCCGTGAACGCGCGCAGGGGGCGTATTCCGTTGTCCGAGCGGGTCTATCGATCCCTGCAGCGCGATCTCGCGGCCGGGATGCTGGTACCCACCGAACGACTCGGCGAGGAACGCCTCGCCGAGACCTACGGTGTCTCCCGCACCCCGGTCCGCGAGGCGCTGGCCCGGCTCCTCGCCGACGGCCTGCTGGAACGCCACACCGACGGCCTCTACCCGTACCGCCCCCGGGTCGACGAACTCGGGGACCTGTACGAACTCCGAATAGTCCTGGAAGCCAGAGGAATCCAACGCTTGCAGGCCACCGCGGCGGCACTCCCGGAACCGCTGGCCGCCGCCGTGCAGCCGGAACCGCCGGCCCTGGCGGCTCGGCCTGCGGTCACGCCGCACGATCTGGGTGCGGTCGAGCGAGAGCTCGAGCTCTGGCGGCACATACGCGAGGACCCGCCGGAGCCCGGGGCCGAGCTCATCGCCGCCGACGAGCGGTTCCACACCACGCTCCTGCTGGCCGCCGGCAATTCCGCACTGGCCGAGGCGCTCTCGACGGTGCACGCGCGGGTGCGGCCGGTGCGGGCCCTGGACATGCCCACTCCCGGGCGGATCGCCGCCATGGCCGAGGACCACATCGCCATCGCCGAACACCTGCTCGCCGGAGATCTGGACACCGCCCTGCGCACCCTGCTGGCCCACCTCACCAGCTCCCGAGCCCACGTCCTCACCCGCGCCCGCCGCGCACTGGAGCTCACCAAACTCGCTCAGGCGGTCCGCGAGTGACCCGATCCGCGCCGCGCCGGGCCGTCGGTCTGGCGAGTGGCTCAGACAGGGTGTTGACTGGGGGGATGGTGTCGACGAAGCCACGCATCGCTCCTGGTCGCCTGCGGGAGCTCGGTCCGGTGAACTGGGTTGTCTGGCAGGCGCTTTCCCGTGCCGCGGGCACGGAGGACGCGCATCTGTTCAGCACGCTGGGCCGGACCGGCGGCCTGTTCCGGGGATGGCTGCACTTCTCCGGCCGCCTCATGCCGGGCGGCAAACTGCGCCGGTACGAGTCCGAACTGGTCATCCTGCGCGTCGCGCACCTGCGCCAATGCGAGTACGAGACCGACCATCACATCCGGCTGGGCCGCCGCGCGGGCGTCACCGCCGAAATCCTGGACCGTCTCCGCGAAGGCCCGGCCGCCGCCGGGTGGTCCGCCAAGGAGCGCGCGCTGCTCACCGCCGTGGACCAGCTGGTCACCACCCGAGACCTCGACGACGCCACCTGGCAATCCCTCGCCGACCACTACGACGAGCGCCGCCTCATCGAAATCGTCCTGCTCACCAACCAATACGAGGGCCTGGCCAGCACCATCACCGCCCTCCGCATCCAAACCGACCACTAGCCGCGCGATCCGGCCGTGCGTCAGCGGCGCAGGCGGTAGACCGGCTGGGTGGCGGCTTCGGGAACGGTCTCAGTGTGCGGGATGCGATGCGCGTAGGCGGGTTCGGCGGGGCGGGCGGGCTGGATGCGGGCGTGCAGGTGCATGTCGTGCCAGCCGTCGTCGTGCAGGCCCGCACTGCGATTGATGCCCTCGAGCACGAAGCCGGATTTGTGTGCCACCCGGCAGGATTGGGCGTTATGCACGGAATGCCGTAATTCCAGGCGGTGGAATCCGGCCACCTCGAAGGCCCAGCCGACCAGCGCCTCCACCGCGCGCGGGGCGATGCCGCGGCCGCGCGCCGCCGGGACCACCCAGTACGCCAGCTCGGCCTCGCCGTGCCCGAGTTCCATGTGATGCAGCGAGGCCCGGCCCATCAGCCGGCCGCTGCGACCATCGGCGACAGCCCAATTGGCCGCGGTGCCACCGCTCCACGAGCGCGCCCAGGAGTCCACCCACTCCCCGGCCTCCTCCACGGTGTCCGCAGTGCGCACGTGCCAGCGCCGAATGGCCGGATCTTGGAAGGCCACGTACACCTCGGGTCCGTCCCGGCGCAGCCACGGCCGCAGCACCAGCCCGTCTCCCATCGGGAGCACCGGCTGCGCTACCCGACTGAAGGTTTCGGCGGCGACGATTGCCGGGGTTGATCGCGGCATGGGGGGAATTCTGCCCGCGATCGCCCGGTCCGCGCGGCGAAATTGAGACCATCGTCCCGATCGGTCTCTCTTGCGCAGGTCGTCCGAACCGACCGGCCGCGCTCAGGGCCTGCGGTTTTCGATGAGCGCGGCCAATCCGTCCAGGACACGGGCCAGCCCGAACTCGTAGGCGTGGTCCGCACCGTAGGCGCTGTCGTGGGCCTGCCCCGCGACCGCGCCGATCCGGGCCGCCAGGGGATAGCGGCCGGCGTCGAAGACCCGCGCCAGCAGCGGGGCCGCCCGCTCCCACCACTCGCGATCGGAGTGTCCGCTCTCGGTCGCGGCCCGGGCGCTGTCGATGGCCAGCTGCGCGGTCGAGGTCACGAAGCCCAGCACATAGGTGAGGGCGGCGTCCATCTCCAGGTCGCCGAGGCCGAGCCCGTCGAAGGCGCGCAGCTCGTGGTCGTATTTCGCGGCCACGCCGGGACCCAGCGGCGGCCGCGTGGTCGGCAGATGGGCCACCCACGGATGCTCGGCCAGCAGGGCGCGATTCTCGGCGGCGATCGTGGAAACCCGTTCCCGCCAGGGCATTCCGGTGAGATCGTGACGCGGCATGCGCTGATAGACGGTGTCGAGCATGAGGTCGAGCAGTTCGGCCTTGCCCGGCACGTAGGTGTAGGTGGCCATGGGCGTGATGCCCAGCTTGGCCGCCACCGACCGCATGGTGAGCGCGCCCAGCCCCGCACCGTCGGCGATCTCCAGCGCGGCCGCGATGACGGCGTCGAGGGTGGTGCGCTGTTTGGGCCCGCGCGCCGAACCCCCGGAGCCGGGCTCGCGCCACAGTAGTTCCAGCGTGCGCACCGGGTCGCCCGCGCTGCTGCGTTCCCCGCTTCGTCCGGCCATTCGTGTCACCTCCGTCGCCGATCGTATCGATGTGACAGTCGCCACTTGGCATGCCGTCGGGAATGTCCGTACAAAGTACAGCGTACTTAGTACAGAGTTGATCGGCACCACCCGAGGAGGCCCCATGACCATCACCGCATCCGCGATCTCCCTGAACGTGCCCGACCCGATCGCCTCGGCGACGTTCCTCATCGACCACTTCGGTTTCACCGAGAAGATGTCGGCCGACGGCTTCGTCAACGTGACCCGGCCCGACGCCGGATTCGACGTCATCTATCTGCGCACCGGTCTCGGCAGCTTCAAGCCGGAGCGCATCGCGGGCAGCGCGGGCCAGGGCCTGCTGGTGGTGTTCGTCGTCGACGACATCGACGCCGAATACGCCCGCGTCCAACGCGAAGGCGTGCCGATCGTGACCCCCATCGAGACCGAGCCGTGGGGCGAGCGCTACTTCCAGGCCCTCGACCCGAATGGGATCGTCATCCAACTGGTCCAGTGGGTCTGACCGAAAACCGCTGAAAGATTCCTCCGTCGAACGTGTCGATTCCGGCCGGGCCCGTTCGAGGAGTAGTCGAGGGTCGAACGGCGGCCCGGCACTTCGACGAGAGGAATCCGATGCGAAAAGTGGTGGCTTTCGAGCACATGACCCTCGACGGCTTCGCGGCCTCACACACCGAGCTGGGACTGGAATGGACATTCGGCGCCTACAGCCCGGACCTCGCCGCCTTCCACGACGAGCACATCCGGGCCGATATCGGTACCACGATCTACGGCCGCAAGACCTTCGAGGGCATGCGCGATCACTGGTCGAGCGTTCCGGACAACCCGGAGGCCACGGCACACGATCTCGAACACGCCGAATGGGTCACGAACATCGACAAGATCGTCTTCTCGACCACGCTCGAGTCGGCCGGCTGGCGGAACACCCGGATCATCGACGGTGACGGGGCGGCGCGCATCGCGGAACTGAAGGCGGAGAACGGCGGCGCGCTGGTCATCTACGGCAGCCCGACGCTGGTGCACTGGTTCGCCGACGCCGGGCTCATCGACGAGTACCGCATCGTCATCCATCCGGTGACAATCGGCTCCGGCACCCCTATGTTCCGGGACAAGACCGAACTGAATCTGAACCTGCTGGAATCGAAGTCGTTCGACGGTGGTGCCCTCTATGTCCGCTATGCAGTCGCCCAGCGAGAGGATTGAGCAATGCGATACCTGGCACTGATTCGCCTGGACCCCGCCCAGATACCCGGGGAAGGGCCCGGCGACGACCTGATCGCCAAGGTCAACGAGATCATCGAGGAGATGACCAAGGCGGGCGTGCTGCTCGACACCGCGGGCCTGCGCCCGGTCGAGGAGGGCACCCGGATCCGGCAGACCGGCGGCGTGCAGACGGTCATGGACGGGCCGTACACCGAATCCAAGGAGATCATCGGCGGATACCTGGTGCTGCAGACCCGTTCGCAGGAGGAGGCGGCCGAGTGGGCGTCCCGGTTCCTGCGGGTGCACGGGCCGGACTGGGACATCGAGATCGAGATACGACAGCTGGACGGCCAGAACTGAATCCGCAGCAGGAGCGGGCGCGCCGGGCCGTGGAGGCGGCCTGGCGCATCGAATGGCCGCGCCTGGTGGCGGGCCTGACCCGCCTGGTCGGCGATATCGCGACTGCCGAGGAGCTCGCGCAGGACGCCCATGTGGCGGCGCTGGAACAGTGGCCTCGCGACGGCGTCCCGCCGAATCCGGGCGGCTGGCTCATGCTGACGGCGAAACACCGCGCGGTGGACCGCATTCGGCGCGACGTGAACTTCGCGCGGAAGCTGGAGCTGCTCGGCCGTGAGACGCTCACGGCCGAGCAGCCGCCCGGCGAACCGGAACCGGCCATCGTAGACGACCTGCTGCGCATGATCTTCACCGCCTGCCATCCGGTGCTCTCGCCCCCGGCGCGGGCGGCGCTCACCCTGCGCATGGTGGGCGGCCTGACCACGGCCGAGATCGCGCGGGCCCATCTGGTCCCGGAATCGACCGTGGCGCAACGCATCGTGCGCGCCAAGCGCACCATCGCGGCCAAACAGATTCCCTACGAGGTGCCCGCGGGCGCCCAGCTGGCCGCGCGCCTGGACTCCGTGCTCGAGGTCATCTACCTGATCTTCAACGAGGGCTATACCGCCACCTCCGGCGAGCGCTGGGTCCGGGCCGAATTGTGCGAGGACGCACTGCGTCTGGCGCGCATCCTGACCGGGCTGCTGCCCGAGGAGCCGGAGGCGTACGGGCTGGCGGCCCTGCTCGAACTGCAGGCTTCCCGCACCACCGCCCGCAGTGACGCGGACAACGCGCTGGTGCTGCTGCCGGATCAGGACCGGTCCCGGTGGAATCGGCTCTCGATCGAACGCGGCCTGTCCGCGCTGGGCCGCGCGCACACGCTGAATCGGATGCGGGACCTTCCACCCGGGCGCTACGCGCTCCAGGCCGCCATCGCCTCCGTGCACGCCGTGGCCCCGACCGCCGCCGAGACCGACTGGCGGCGCATCGCCGGACTGTACGCCCTACTGGCGCAACGGTTTCCGTCGCCGATCGTGGAGTTGAACCGGGCGGTCGCGGTGGCCATGGTGCACGGACCCGGCGCGGGCCTGGAGTTGATCGACGCCATTGCCGCGACCGGGGCGCTCGACGACTATCACCTGCTGCACGCGGTCCGCGGGGATCTGCTGGCGCGGCTGGGCCGGGATGCGGAGGCGCGGGCCGCTTTTCGGCGCGCGGCCGATCTGACCGGCAATGAGATCGAGCGGGAGTTGCTGCTCGGCCGGGCGCGCTGACCGGCAATCCACTGCGATCAGGCATTTCACCGCGTGTCGCTCACCCCTCCCGGGAAACGGCAGGGCGTACGGTCGTTTTCTAGCTGAAGCCAGATGGGTCTGTTTTTTCGTGAACCGCACGGAAGGACCAGGCGTTGCCCATTCTCGACAAGCGTCCGCTCCGAGCCACCGTCCTCGGACTGCTCGTGGCGGCCCTCGCCCCGCTCACCGTCGCCGTCGGCACCGCCGACGCGCGCACCGAAATCGCCGACCCCATCGCTCAATCCGCGCTCCCGGCCGCCCTGCCGGTGGACCCGGCGTCCCTGCTGCAGCTGGTCGGCGCGGCCCAGCGGTTCTCCAAACCGGCCTTGCAGACACTGTCACGTTTCATCGTGCCCGGGGACCAGTGGGGGTCGTTCAATCAGATCATCACGCACGAGAGCGACTGGCAGGTCTTCGCCATCAACCCGACCTCCGGCGCCTACGGGCTGGCCCAGGCCCTCCCCGCACACAAGATGTTCAGCGAGGGCCCGGACTGGATGTTCAACCCGCTCACCCAGCTGCGCTGGGCCTACCGCTACATGGTCGAGCGCTACGGCAGCCCCAACGCCGCCTGGGCCTTCTGGCAGGCCCACAACTGGTACTGAGCCTGCCGGTCCCCGAACTCGATCAGCCCGGTACGTATCTCTATCAGCTCAGCGCGGCTCTCTGTCAGCTCAGCGCGGCTCTCTGTCAGCTCAGCGCGGCACGGAAGACCTCGGCGACCGGGGTCGACGGACGGCCCAGCAGCCGCTGCAGATCACCGGAGTCGACGGCCAGGATGCCGTCGGCGATACCGGCGTCGGCATCGGCCAGGGCGGCGGCGTAGGCGGCGTCCAGACCCGCGCCCTGCAGCGCCGCGGCGTAGTCGGCCTGCGGCAGGTCCTGGTAGCGGACCGGCTTGCCGGCCACCTCCGAGATCACCTGCGCCAGTTCGGCATACGAGAGCGTCTCGTCGCCGCCGAGCTCGTAGACCTTGCCCTCGTGACCGTCGGTGGTGAGGACGCGGGCGGCGGCCTCGGCGTAATCGGCGCGGGCCGCACCGGATACCTTGCCCTCGCCCGCCGCGCCGTAGAGCACGCCCGTCTCGATGGCGTGTGCCAGGCCGCCGGTGTAGTTCTCCCAGTACCAGCCGTTGCGCAGCAGCACGGTCGGGATGCTCGCTCCGGCCAGCGCGGCCTCGGTGCCGATGTGCTCCTGGGCCAGGATCAGCGGATTGCGGCCGGCCTGCGGAATGCTGGTGTAGGCCAGCAGTTTCACGCCCGCCCGCTCGGCCGCGCGCAGCACGTTGGTGTGCTGGGCGACGCGCTTGGTGAACTCGTTGCCGGAGACCAGCAGCACGCGGTCGACGCCCTGGAAGGCGCGCTCGAGCGCTTCCGGATCGTCATAGCTCGCCACCCGCACCTCGACACCCCGCGCGGCCAGATCGGCCACCTTGGCGGGATCGCGGACCACCGCCACCACCGGCTGCGATCCGTCCTTCAACAGCGCCTCGACGACCAGGCGACCCAGCTGTCCGCTTGCTCCGGTGACTGCGACGGTCATGACTACCTCCAGGTTTCAGGGAATGAACTGCACTGCTGACATGTACTAACTAATAGTAAGCACATGCTATTCCTGAACCGCTACCCGAAACACAGGTAACCTCGATCTCATGAACGCCCGGCCTCCCGACCGGTCCTACCCGGACGACCCCACCCTGGAAGCCGACGTCTTCGCCCGCAACTGCTCCTCGCGCCCGGTCCTGCAAGACGTCGCCAGTCGCTGGGGCGTGCTCGCCCTGGCCGCCCTGCGCGAGAGCCCCTACCGGTTCTCGGCGCTGCGCCGCCGCGTGGACGGCATCTCCGAGCGCATGCTCTCCCAGACCCTGCAGACCCTGGAACGCGACGGCATGGTCAATCGCGAAGTCCAGCAATCCATCCCGCCGGTCGTCGAGTACACCCTCACCGACCTCGGCGCGCAGGTGGCCGACCAGCTCGTCGGCCTCATCGAAATCCTCGAATCCAATATCGCGAAGATCGAAGCGGCCCAGACCGCCTACCACCGCACGTAAACCGAAGAACGGAGCCGCATGTCCGCCGATACCGATCTGCAGTATCTCGAACGCTGCGTGGAGCTGGCCGCCGAAGCCCTGGACGCGGGCGACGAGCCGTTCGGATCATTGCTGGTCGGCGCGGACGGCACCGTGCTCGCCGAGGACCGCAACCGGGTCTCCGGCGGCGATGCCACCCGCCACCCCGAATTCGAGCTGGCCCGCTGGGCCGCCGAGCACCTCACCCCCGAGGACCGGGCGACGGCCACGGTCTACACCTCAGGCGAACACTGCGCCATGTGCTCGGCCGCGCACGCCTGGGTCGGCCTGGGCCGCATCGTCTACGCCGCCTCCACCGCCCAGCTCACGGAGTGGCTCAACGAGTTCGGCGTTCCCGCGGGCCCCATCCGCCCCCTCGCCATCCAGGAGGTGGCCCCGGGCATCCCGGTCTCCGGCCCCTTCCCGGAACTGACCGACCGCGTCTACGCCCTCCACCGCCGCCTACACTTGGCGGACTGAGCGCTCGAACAAACGAAAGCGGCCCGGTGCCCGCGGAAACCGCCCGCCCCAGGCCGCTTCCGGATTTCTGCGACGGAACCCCTAGATTCGCGGGACCTCCCTCCCCCTCCGGGGGACGGGGGGCGGTCCCCCAAACCCCCC
>NZ_JBHZCS010000065.1:0-24207 GCF_042755705.1 Nocardia sp. NPDC059154 | reverse complement strand
GACGGGGGGGGAAGGGAACCCAAAAAAAAAAAAACCCTCCCGGGTACAGACGGAACCCGCCACCACTCCCCCGCTTCAGGATTTCGGCGACGGAACCCTGAGATTCGCGGGACTCGCCTCCCCTTCGGGGGTACGGGGGCCGGCCCCCGAAATCCCTTGGGGTTTCAGGGGCGAAGCCCCCGAGAGTCTTCGAGAGCTAGAAGTTGATCATGTGGCCGGCGAGGCCGTGGATCGCTTCCTGGAGGGCTTCCGACAGGGTCGGGTGGGTGTGGACGTTGCGGGCCAGTTCGTTGACCGTGAGATCCCACTTCTGGGCCAGGGTCAGTTCCGGCAGCAGTTCCGAGACGTCGGGGCCGATGAGGTGGCCGCCGATGAGCTCGCCGTACTTGGCGTCGGAGATGAGCTTGACGAAGCCCTGCGCATCGCCGAGGCCGTGCGCCTTGCCGTTGGCGGTGAACGGGAAGGTCGCGACCTTCACGTCGTAGCCCTCGTCGCGGGCCTGCTGCTCGGTGAGGCCGAAGGAGGCGACCTGCGGCTGGCAGAAGGTGGCGCGCGGCATCATCCGGTAGTCGCCCAGCGACATGGTCTCCGCGCCCGCGATGGTCTCGGCCGCGACCACACCCTGCGCCTCGGCGACATGCGCGAGCTGCAGCAGGGCGGTGACGTCACCGATGGCGTAGATACCGGGGACGTTGGTGCGCATGTACTCGTCGATCGCGATGGCGCCGCGGTCGGTGAGCTGCACGCCGGTGTTCTCCAGGCCGTAGCCCTGCACGCGCGGCGCGAAGCCGACGGCCTGCAGCACCTTGTCCACGGTGACGGTCTCGATCGCGCCGGACTTGTTGTCCTTGATCGACACGGTGACCTTGGAGCCGTCGTCCTCGATGGACTGCACGGCCGCAGAGGTGGTGATGGTGATGCCGAGCTTCTTGTACGCCTTGGTGATCTCCTTGGAGATGTCGGCGTCCTCGTTCGGCAGTGCGCGGTCGAGGAATTCGACGATGCGCACGTCCACGCCGTAGTTCTTGAGGACGTAGGCGAACTCCATGCCGATGGCGCCCGCACCCACGATGAGGATGGAACCCGGCAGGTCACGGGTGAGGATCTGCTCCTCGTAGGTGACCACGTTGGCGGACAGCGAGGTGCCCGGCAGCAGCTTGGTCTCGGTGCCCGCGGCGATGATCACATTGTCGAACGTGATGTCCTCGGTACCGCCCTTGGTGAGCGCGACCGAGAGCGACTTCGGGCCGGTGAAGGTGCCCTTGCCGTCGAACTCGTCGATCTTGTTCTTCTTCATCAGGAAGTGGACGCCCTTGACCCGGCCGTCCGCGACCTTGCGGCTGCGGTCGAACGCCGCGCCGAAGTCGAAGGTCGCGTTACCCGAGATACCGAAGGTCTTCGCTTCCTTGGTGAAGATATGAGCCAGCTCCGCATTGCGCAGCAGTGCCTTGGACGGAATGCAGCCCACGTTCAGGCACACGCCACCCCAGTATTTCTGCTCGACGATCGCTGTTCGCAGGCCGAGTTGAGCGGCACGGATCGCGGCGACATAACCGCCGGGACCAGCGCCGAGAACGACGACATCGTAGTGGGAAGTCACGGCATCGAGACTAGACCTGTCGCCGGGACCTCACTCAGCCATCCCCCGCCCGCGTGAGACGCGGAACACGTGAGAGCGGTCACGCCCGCGGTCTGGATGCGACCGATCAGTCCGTCGCGCCCGGTGGCCCGGCCGAGATCTCCGACCGTCCGTTGATCCCGCCGGACCCGCCGCGGCTAATCCCGCCAGACCTGCCGCGCCACGCGCGCGAAATTGCCGCCGAAGACGGCCGCCCGGTCGGCGGCGGAGAAGCCGCGCGCGGCCAGCGCCTCGTCCAGCCCCCGCACCCCGGACGTGCCGAGCAGGTCTTCCGGTGGCACCCACTGCAATTGGCCGTAGCGCGTGTACTCCTCGGAGTAGCTGTCCGGATTGCCGGCCAGTTCGGCGTTGAAATCCTCGGCGTCGAAGGAGTAGTCGGAGCCGATCCCGATGTGCTCGATGCCGACCAGTTCCGCGCCGTAGGCGATGTGGTCGGCCATGGCCTCGATGCGCCCGGCCCCGTCGGCGGGTTCGTTGCGGCCCAGGAAGATGCCGACACCGTTGATACCGATCACGCCACCGGTGGCAGCGCACGCCTTGGCCTGGTCGTCGCCGATATTGCGCGGATGTGCCCACAGCGTCGCGAAATTCGAGTGGCTGTAGATCATCGGCACGGTCGTGGTCTCGGCGATGTCGAGTCCCGTGCGCCGCGAGCAGTGCGACCCGTCGGCGAACACCCCGACCTCGTTGAGCGTGCGGATCAGGTCGCGGCCGTAGGCGGTGAGGCCGGTGTCGTCGGTGTCGAGGCACCCGCAGCCGGCCGCGTTGGCGTGGTTGTAGGTGGGCAGCAGCGAGCGCAGGCCCAGTTCGTGGAACAGCTCGACATTGTCGAGATCACCCCCCAGCGGCCCGGAGTCCTCGAGGTCGAAGGCCAGCGCGAGGGTGGCGTCGGTCTCCGCGGTGGGGACCTCCGGCCAGGCGTCCTCGATGCTGTGCACCAGGCGGAATCGGCCGTCGGTCAGGGCATCCCGCCGGAACTGGGTGACCAGCTCGAGCGACTCGCGGGTGGATTGCGGCGCGTAGCCGATATTGACCGAGAGGTAGGAGCCCAGCGGGTACCGCGTCAGCTCGGTGAGGTCCGCGGTCGGCAGCAGCGGCAGGCAGCAGTGCTGTTCCCACAGCCGGGGCTCATGCGACACGCCGAGGCCTCCTGGATCCGATCGGTATCGAAACCGCAATCCTACTGATCGTGCGGCGGAGTGCCCGGCAACACGTTCGCGACCGGCGAACGCGCACCTCGGCAACAATGAGGGCATGACCGGTGTTGGACAGGACGTGACGGATCCCTACCTGTGGCTCGAAGAGGTCGAGAGCGAACGCGCCCTGACCTGGGCGGAAGAACGTAATGCGGTGTCCAGGGAGCGGTTCGCGTCCTCGGAGCGCTTCACCGACCTCGAGGCGCGCGTGCTGGCCATGCTCGACACCGACACCCGCATCGCCTATCCGGGCCGGCGCGGCCCGTGGCTCTACAACTACTGGCGCGACCGCGAGCACCCGAAGGGCCTGTGGCGGCGCACCACCTTCGCCGAGTACGCGAAGGACGAGCCGGACTGGGAGATCCTCATCGACCTGGACGCGCTGGCGGCCGCCGAGGGCGAGAACTGGGTCTGGGGCGGTGCGGCGGTGAAGCGGCCGGAGCAGCGGCGCGCGCTCATCAGCCTCTCGCGCGGCGGCGCGGACGCCAAGGTGGTCCGCGAATTCGATATCGAGGCAAAAGCTTTCATCGCGCCCGAGGACGGCGGCTTCCACCTACCCGAGGCCAAGTCGGACTTCGCCTGGATCGATCACGACACCCTGTACGTGGGCACCGATTTCGGCCCCGGCTCGCTGACCGACTCCGGCTATCCGCGGGTGGTGAAGCGCTGGCGGCGCGGAACCCCGCTGGAGGCAGCGGAATTCGTGTACGAGGGCGAGGTCACCGATGTGGCCGTCTCCGCGGGCTACGACCGCACCCCCGGCTACGAGCGGCACTTCCTGAGCCGCGCCACCGACTTCTTCAACGAAGAGGTCTACCTGCTGGAATCCGACGGCACGCTGCGCTTCATCGACGTGCCCACCGACGCCACCGAGACCTGGTACAAGCGGTGGCTGCTGGTGCGGCTGAAGGCGCCGTGGGAGGTGAACGGCGCCATCTATCCGGCCGGCGCGCTGCTGGCCGCCGACTTCGAGGCATTCCTGTCCGGCGCACGCGATTTCGACGTCCTGTTCACCCCCGACGCGCACACCGCGCTGCACGGCTACGGCTGGACCGAGAACCACCTGCTGCTGGTCACGCTGGAGGACGTGCAGACCAAGCTGTACGTGCTCACCCCCGGCCCCGACGGCTGGACCCGCGAGCCGCTGGCCGACACCCCGGCCATGGCCAGCACCAGCATCATGAACCTGGACCGCCTCGACGGCGGCGACGAATTCATGCTCTCCACCAGTGGTTTCACCCGCCCGACCACGCTGATGTCGGGGTCGGTGGGCGGCAGCGTGGAGGTGCTCAAGCAGGAGCCGGGCTTCTTCGACGCCGACGGCATCGTGACCGAGCAGTTCTTCGCGCAGTCCGACGACGGCACCCAGATCCCGTATTTCGTGATCCGCCACCGCGATCGCCAGGGTTCCCCGGGCCCGACCGTGATGTCCGGTTACGGCGGGTTCGAGGTCTCCCGCACCCCCAGCTACAGCGGCATGGTGGGGATGGGCTGGCTGGAGCGCGGCGGCACCTACGTCATGACCAATATCCGCGGCGGCGGCGAATACGGCCCGGAATGGCACACCTCGGTGCTGAAGGCCAACCGGCACAAGGCCTTCGAGGATTTCGCGGCCGTGGCGCGGGATCTGGTGGCGCGCGGCATCACCACGCCCGGGCAGCTGGGCGCGGTGGGCGGCAGTAATGGCGGCCTGCTCATGGGCGTCATGCTGACCCGGTACCCGGAGCTGTTCGGGGCCATCGTGTGCCAGGTGCCGCTGCTGGACATGCAGCGCTACCACCTGCTGCTGGCGGGCGCGTCCTGGATCGCCGAGTACGGCGACCCGGACAAGCCGGAGGAGTGGGAGTACCTCGCGAAGTACTCGCCGTACCAGAACACCAGCCCGGACCGGCAGTATCCGCCGATCCTGCTCACCACTTCTACCCGCGACGACCGCGTGCACCCCGGCCATGCCCGAAAGATGGCCGCGCGCTTGGCATCCGAGGGCCACGACGCCTGGTACTACGAGAACATCGAGGGCGGCCACGGCGGCGCGGCGGACAACAAGCAGTCCGCCTTCCAGGCGGCGATAATCTACGAGTTCTTCACCCAGCAGCTGATGGACTGACGCCCCGGGAGCCGATGTGGACCAACTGGACGAGCTGATCGAGACCACCGCCGCCGCGACCGGGCTCGATCCGGACGACCTCCGGTCCTTCGCCGCCACCGCCGAGCGGCGCGAATATCCGGCCGGCTCAACCCTGTTCCACGAGGCCACCCCGCGGGAGTGGGCAGGGATCGTGGTCGAGGGCGAGGTCCAGATCATCTCCGGGCTCACGGGTCAGGAGATCCAGCTTGCGCGCCTGGGCCCCGGCAGCCTGGTGTCCGAGGTCGCGCTGGTGGACGACACCCCGCACACCGCCAGCGGCCGCACCCGCGACGGGGCGGTGGTACTCGTGGTGCCCCGGGCGACCCTGCGGGAACTGGCCGGGCAGCACCCGGATCGCTACTACCGCATCGTCGCCCGCGTCGCCGGGCTCATCGCGCACCGCATGCGTACCGTCTCCGAGCGGCTGGCGGCGGCGATCGCGGCCCAGCAGCCGCTGGGCGGCATTCGCACCGAACACGATTCGCTGGGCACCCGGGAACTGCCCGCCGAAGCGTACTACGGCGTCCAGACCCTGCGCGCTATGGAGAACTTCCCGATCTCGGGCGTGAAGCTGCGCCGGTTCGGGCACCTGGTGTCCGCGCTCGCCTACGTGAAAAAGGCCGCCGCACTGGCGAACGCGGAACTCGGGTCGATCACGCAGGAGAAGGCGACGGCCATCATCGGCGCCTGCGACGAGCTGCTGGAGCCGGGCAGCCCGGCAGCGGTGCGGCTGCGCGAGGACTTCATGGTCGACATGGTGCAGGGCGGCGCGGGCACCTCGACCAATATGAACGCCAACGAGGTCATCGCCAACCGCGGTCTGGAGCTGATGGGGCATCGCAAGGGCGAGTACCGCTACCTGCACCCCAACGACGACGTGAACCGCTCCCAGTCCACCAATGACGTCTACCCCACCGCGGTGAAGCTCGGCGTGTACCTGTCGCTGCAGGACGCCGCCGCGGCATTGACGGAACTGCGGAATGCCCTGCGGGCCAAGGCGGTCGAATTCGGCGACGTCATCAAGATGGGCCGCACCCAGCTGCAGGACGCCGTCCCCATGACGCTGGGCCAGGAGTTCGGCGCGTACGCGGTCATGATCGGCGAGGCCGTCAGCCATCTGCAGCGCATCGGGCAGGACCTGCTCGCGGTGAACATGGGCGGCACCGCCATCGGCACCGGCATCACCAGCCCGCCCGGCTACGCGGACCTGGTGACCCGGAATCTCGCCGAGATCACCGGGCTGCCCATCCGCCAGGCCGAGAACCTGGTCGAAGCCACCCAGGACTCGGGCGATTTCGTGGCGGTGTCGGGCACCCTCAAGCGCGCGGCGGTCCAGCTGTCCAAGATCTGCAACGATCTGCGGCTGCTCTCCAGCGGCCCGCGCGCCGGCCTGGGCGAGATCAATCTGCCCGCGGTCCAACCGGGTTCGTCGATCATGCCGGGCAAGGTCAACCCGGTCATCCCGGAGGTGGTGAACCAGGTCTGCTTCCAGCTCATCGGCTACGACATGACCGTCACCATGGCCGCCGAGGCCAGCCAGCTGGAATTGAACATGGCCGAACCGATCATGGCCTACGACCTGCTGATGGGCCTGATGATGCTGCGCAATGCGGCCATCACCCTGACCAGCCGCTGCATCACCGGCATCACCGCCAACCGGGAACACTGCCGGGATCTGGTGGCGCACAGCATCGGCCTGGTGACCGCGCTGGTGCCCAAGCTCGGCTACGAGCAGTCGGCGGCGATCGCCAAGGAGGCGTTGCGGACCGGCGGCAGCGTCTACGACCTGGTGCTGGAGCGCAGCGCCCTGAGCAAGGACGAGCTCGACGAGCTGCTGAGCCCGGAGAAGATGACCGGGCCGAGGTCGCGCACCCTCTGAATCGGCCCGCGAATCAGCGGTCCCGGAGCCACTTTTCGACATAGTCGAGGGTGGACTCGGGATCGCTGATCCAGCCGTTGTGCCCGAGCGGGTCCGGATTGTGCCAGGTGGTGATGTCGGCCTCGGACAGCTTGGCGAGCAGCTGCCGCGCCGACCCGCGCGGGGTCAGCTCGTCGCCGGTCATGGTGATCGACAGGACCGGCAGTTTCAGCCGTCCGATGCGCTCCTCGTAGTCGATATCGGCTCCGGCGGGCTGGAATCGGCCGGTGCGAGCCAGCCGCGCCCAGTCGGCGATCAGCGCCTTCGACTGCCGTCCGAAGCCGCCCGCGGTGATGGTGTCGCCGGGCCAGAACCCGGCCAGATTGGCGGTCAGCGACAGCGCCGCGCTGCCCACCGCGGCCAGGCCCGTGTAGCCGCGGAAATGCGGCGTGCCGGAGGCGATGAGGATCAATCCGCCCAGCCGCCCGCGGATCCGGGAGGCGTACATGACGCCGAGCTGGCCACCCATGCTGTGCCCCAGCAGGTATGGCGTGCTCTCGGGGAACCGCTCGCGCACCACCTCGAACATGGCGGGGAAGTCCATGGCCACCAGTTCCTGATAGCCGTGGGTGCTCGGGACGCCGGGTTTCGGCCGGCTGTCTCCGTTTCCGCGGACCTCCAGCAGCGCCACATCGAAACCCCGGTCCGCCAATGGCTTCCCGAACAGCGAGTAGTACTCCCCCGGGACGCCCAGGCCGGGCGCGATCACCACCACCGGCCGGGGGCTGTCGGCCGTAATCGGATGCCGGTGCGGGCCTTTCGCCGGTATCAAGCGCACCGGCACCGTGGTCCCGTCGGGCATCTGAATGGGCACGGTCTCCATGATCGGCACGCTACCCGTAAAGGTCGCGCCCGTCCGCGAGGCAGCGGACGGGCGCGAAAACGGGTCGGTGGTTGGGGGTTCGGGTGTCGGTTGACAGCGGTTCGGACCGGGTCAGGCGCTGACGGCGCCCATGATGATGCGGCGCAGCACCCGGATCACGTCGTCGAGCGGCTCGCGCGGTTCCGAACCGCTCCAGGCGTCCACCACGTAGTTCACGGCGCCGATGATGGCGAGCACGCGCATTTCGTAGTCACCGGGCGGGATTTCACCGTGCAGGGCGGCATCCTCGGCGGCGCTGGCCAGCAGCGCGCCCCAGGCGCGCCGCAGTTCCAGGCGGAACTTCTCCACCTTGGGTCCCGCCCCGACGACTTCGACGAGCGCGACTCTGGCCTTGCGCGGATCTCGCCCGATGGACTCGATATAGGCGCGTACGGCGGCGTCGATGATGTCGATGGCGCTGGCGTCGGAGTGCTCGGCGATGGTGGCCGCCACGGCTTCCCGGGATTCGCGATCGATCTGCTCGTAGAGCTCGAGCAAGAGCGATTCGCGGCCCGTGAACTCCTCGTAGAACTGTCTCGAGGAGAGGCCGGCGTCCTTGCAGATGGCTCCGACAGAACTATTGGCATATCCATCGCGCGCGAACACCGTGAGCCCGGACTCCAGAAAACGCGCACGACGCTGCCGCTGCCGGTCTTCTACGGGCTGCCCGGCGTACATTCTTCCCGCGTTCGTTTCCTGTGACATTGCGCCAGACAATACCGAAGGGCCCGATCCCCTCGTCATGGATCGGGCCCTTCGTTTGAACCTTCGACTTACCGCGCGATAGCCGAAAGATGGCTCAGTGACTTCGGGCCGGGCGGCGCACCCGGGACGGTGGGTATAGGCAGGGGAACCGTCCCGGGTTCGGGACGCGGGTCCGGGGGGAGAGACTCGCGGCCCGATGTCGCATTGACCCGAAAGTCACTGATCGTTTGCCGTTCAACACGATACAGAGCAGCCGTACTGGACGGAATACTTTTCTAGGATCTTTTTAGTATTAATTTGTCGGACCCTCGCGATGCCCGGCCGGACCAGCGCGGGAGCACTCGATGCGAGCGGAGTACCCAGCGCGGTACCCACTGACACCAGGCGCGAAACCCGTCGACACGGACATAAAAAAGGACCCGATCCCCCCGTCGGAGATCGGGTCCTTCCACATCACCCCGGCTTCCGCGCAGTAGCCGAAAGATGGCGCTCGCGTGGCTACTTGGCGGAAACGCTCGAGGAGCCGGTTGCCAGCAACTTGAGAATGGTCTGAACGAGAACATCCGAAAGGAAGTTCGCCATGGTGGTGCTCCGATCCGCCGGGGTGCCAGTGCTTTCACTGACCGTTTGCCCTCGGCACGATACCGATCCGGTACCCGCGCAGGGAAGATTTCCGATGAACTTTCTAGAATTTTTTTGAGAGAGCCCTAGATTAGGCCGGGACCTCCGGCTCGCCCAGGGTGAGCATGAGCCGGTTGGCCCACGAGAACGAGGCGGCGGACAGCACCAGATCGTGCAGCTCGGCGGCGTCGAAACCCAGCTCTCGCAGCCGCTTCAGATGATCGGCGGATGCGCGCGGCGGATTGGCGGCCAGCGCGTCCACGAAATCGATGACGGCGTCCCACCTTTCGTCGATCCGCACCTCGTTGCCCTCGTCCAGCAACCGCTGCACATCCGCGACACGCTTGGACAGCGCAGAAGTGAAACGTGAATGAACGGATGCGCAGTACTCACACCCGTTGTGCCGGGAGGTAACGGTCGCCGCGAGTTCGCGCTCGGCCCGGGTCAATCCCCCTCTACCGTAGAAGATCGCTCGATCATTCGCGCTGCGGTGCGCCAGCACCTCGGCATTGCGCGCGAGTAGCCGGAAGTAGGGGCCGACACCGCGGTCACCCTCGAGCAGGGGACGCTGCAACTCATCGGCATCGGCCAGCACGATGGGTTCCACCCACGGCACCCAGTCCAGCTGCTCCTGGGTGAATCCACTTGGCCGCCGGGATGTTTCGACACTGCGCACCTCGCGCCCGGGCTCACTCATCATCCGCTCCGATCAGTCGCAGCCCGGCCAGCAGCCGGACCTGGAAGTGCACGAACCCGATGAGCTGCGCCACCGTCACGATGTCGCGCTCGGACAGGCCGACCGCGGCCAGCGCGTCGATGTCCGCGCGGGCGAGGGACGCCGGCGCGGAGGTCACCCGGGCGGCGTGCCGCAGAATGGCCGCCAGCACCGGATCGCCCTCCGCGGGAGTGGTTCCCAGCGCCGCGTAGTACGCCGCCAGCTCCGGCGCGCCGGCCAGCTCGGCGACGGCGACCGCCGCCGCGATCAGCCGCTCCCGTCCGGCGCTCGCGGTGGCCGGGCCGTCGAGCAGCGCCTCGAATACACCCTGCGAATGTTCGATAACCTCCGGGCGTGTCGCGCGCACCGCGCGCACCGATTCGGCCCGCGCACCCAGCACGGCATCGATGACATCGGCGCGGCGGCCCCCTGCGCCGCCGCGCGAGCCGGCCGGGTCGGCGGTGTCGGAAGCAGTCTTTCCAGCCACTTCCGTTGCCGCAGGTGGCGTGTCGTCGTAAGCGGTGGATGCCTCGGTCACCGGGTGGTCCTTTCGTCGGGTCGCCAACCCAGTTGCGGCGCGACCTTGGTGGCGATGAGTTCGATGGAGCGCAGGGTGGCGGCGTGGCCCGGGTCGACCGGGTGCGCCTGCACGATGAAGTCGGTGGCGTGCCGCAGCGCCACGTCCTCCGACAGCCGCGCCACCACCTCGTCCGGGGTGCCGATGTAGATGTCGCGCAGCACCTCGTCGACGGATTCCGCCACTTCGGGTCCGCCGTTGCGGCCGAGCTGATCCAGGAACCGGGCCGCGCCGCGCTCGGCGAGGGCGACCGCCTCGTCGTGGTCGTCGGCCACGAAAACGCCCCGGGACGCCCCGATTCGCGGTTCGGCGCCCGCGGGCAGCGCGTCGAGATAGGCGTCGACCAGCGGCTGCTGGATCTCCCAGAGGGTGGCGTCCGGCCCGGCCGGATCACGCGGCTGGGCCTTCGACAGCAGCAGTCCGTCACCGGCCCGCCCGGCCCGGCCCGCGCCCCCGGCCGAGAAGGTGGCCTGCCACAGGCGGTCACGGAGCCCGGCGGCCGGCGGGTTCAGCCCGCGGTCACCGACCAGCGGCGTACCGTCCAGGGCCGCGGTCACCCGCGCGAGCTTGTTCGCGTACACCGACTGCCGATCCGCGCCGGCCAGGTCGAACAGTTCGAAGGCGTGCCGCGACCCGCCCGCACCGAACCCGAGCTCGAGCCGCCCGCCCGACAGCTCGTCCAGCACCGCCGCGTCCTCGGCGACCCGGATCGGATCCTCCAGGGCCAGCGTCACGATCGCGGTCCCGAAGCGGATGCGCGGCAAGCGGGCGGCCGCGTGGGCGAGGAACACGAACGGGGACGGCAGCCCGCCCTCGGCCGGATCCAGGTGATGCTGCGCCACCCAGGCGGTGTCGTAGCCGAGCCGTTCGGCCAGCCCGATCTGCTCGAGCGCCTGCCGGTACACCGTGCCCGCGTCCTCCGCCGGATCGGTGCGGACCAGGCGGGTGAAGAAGCCGAGCCGTTGCGGGGTCATGTGGTCACCTTTCCGAGGTAGGCGTCGCGCACCGCCGGATCGCCGACGAGTTCCGCGGCCGGGCCGTGCAGCACGATCCGCCCGCTGCGCAGCACATTGGCGGTGTGCGCGATGCTCAGGGCCAGCTCCGCCTGCTGCTCGACGATCAGGATGGCCAGGCCCAGCTCCCGATTGAGCCGGGCGATCTCCTCCAGCACCCGATCGACGAACAGTGGCGACAATCCCATGGTGGGCTCATCCATGCAGATGAGGCGCGGTTTGCTCATGAGCGCGCGGGCGAAGGCCAGCATCTGCTGCTCGCCGCCGGAGAGCGTGCCCGCCCGCTGGGCGCGCCGCTCGGCCAGGCGCGGGAAGTGGTCGAACAGCTCGGCGGCGCGCGCGGCAAGCACCGCGCGGCGCTCCCGGCGGATGTAGCCGCCGACGAAGAGGTTCTCCTCGACGGTCATGGCCGGGAAGACGCGCCGGGCCTCCGGGACCGAGGCCAGCCCGGCCCGGATCCGCGCCGACGGGGGCGTCGCGCTCACGTCCGTACCGTCGATGCGCACCACGCCCGAGGACGGTTTCAGCAGGCCGAGCGCGGTTTTCATGGTGGTCGACTTGCCCGAGGCATTGCCGCCCAGCAGCGAGACGATCTCGCCGGGCCGCACCCGCAGGGAGACCTCGTCGAGCGCCCGGGACGGGCCGTAGTGCACCACCACCCGGTCGAACTCGAGGATCGGCGTGGCATTCTCGTCGAAGTCAGACATCCGCGCCGACCTTCCCGCCGGCCCGGCTGCGCCCGAGGTAGGCCTCGATGACGCGCGGATCCGCCAGCACCTCGGCGGGCGTGCCCTGGGCGATGATGCGCCCCTCGTCGAGCACGAGCACCCGGTCGGACAGGTCGTGGACCAGGTCCATCTTGTGCTCGACCAGCAGCACCGTCTGGCCCTGGGCCTTCAATGCGGCCAGCTGCCTGCCGATTTCGGCGGTCTCGGTCTGGTTCATGCCCGCGGCGGGCTCGTCGAGGAGCAGCAGGCCGGGTTCCGCGGCGAGCGCCCGTGCGATCTCGGTGCGGCGGCGATTGGCGTAGGACAGCGTGTAGGTCGGATGGCCGGCGCGCGGCGCCAGGCGGTCCTCGAACCGCGCGAGCTCCGCGTCGATCCGAGCGGCCGACGCCCGCCGCTCGGCGCGCGCCGCCGGTGTCGGCACCAGCGCCACCCCCAGCTCGGCGAGCAGCGAAATCCATTTCAGCACTGGCACATTCGCCAGCGCACGGAGTGGCCGCGCGGCGCGCAGCGTGGGCTGCAGGCCGACATCGACGTTCTCGCGGACGGTCATATTGCCGAACACGCGGCCGTTCTGGAAGGTCCGGGCGATGCCCGCCGCGGCGGCCGCCTCCGGGCGGCCGGGGCGAATCCTGCTGCCGTGCACCAGGACTTCTCCGGCATCCGGCTTCAGCACACCGGAGATCAGATTGACCGTCGTCGACTTCCCGGACCCGTTGGGCCCGATGATCGAGACGAATTCACCTGGCGCGATGGAGAATTCGACCCGGTCCACGGCTCGCACGCCGCCGAAGGAGCGTCGGAGACCGGTGACCGTGAGCACGTCAGGCGTTGATCGGGACACGATTCCTCCTCACCAGGATTCCCTGTGGCCGGAACCGCACCACCAGCAGCAATACCAAGCCGTACAACACGATTCGCCACGACGGCGCCAGCCGCAGCAGCTCCGGCACCCCGATCAGCACGACCGCGCCCAGCACCGCGCCGTAGGGCGAGGCGGTGCCGCCCAGCACCAGGATGGTCACCACCAGCAGCGACATCGGCAGGTTGAAGACCGTCGGGTCGATGTAGGAGTACTGGTGGGCCAGCAGCGCGCCGCCGATGCCGGAGAAGAACGCCGCCACCGCGAAGGCCAGCGCCTTGTAGTCGCGCACCGGCACCCCCGCCGAGCGCGCGGCCACCTCGTCGGCCCCGATGGCCCGGATGGCGATCCCCAGCCGGGACCGCTGCACGCCGACGATGACCGCCAGCACGATGGCCAGCACCACCAGCTCCAGCCGGAAAATCTGGGTGTGCGTGGTGAATTCGTACCCGAACAGACTGGGCGCGAGTATCCCGAAGATGCCGTAGCTGCCGCGCGTCACCGGCTCCCAGTTGCGGATGATCGCCACCGTGACGATGCCGATGCCCAGCGTCGCGATGGCCACATAGTGCCCGCCCAGCCGCCACAGCGGCGCGGCCAGCACCGAGGAGGCCACGGCCGCGACGAGGCCCGCGGCCACGATGGCGGGCAGGAACGCCCAGCCGTGCGACACCGTCAGCACCGCCGAGGTGTACGCGCCGATGGCGATCGGACCCGCCTGCCCGATGGCCAGCTGTCCCGCCGACCCGGCCACCAGCGTCATGGAGACCGCGATGATGGCGTAGGCCAGGATCTGGGTGCCCACCGAGATGCCGTAGTCGTCCGCGATCAGCGGAATCGCCACGCCCGCAACGGCGAACGCGATCAGGGCATGCCACCAGCGCGCCCGCAGTTCCCGTCCCGAGCCGAGGAAGGTGCCGGTCATGGGCTCGGATTCGATGGCGGGCGGCCGGGCGAGCAGACCGCCGGGCCGCAGCACCAGGAAGACCACCAGCAGGCCGAAGGTGATCAGATCCCGGTAGCCGTCACCGAACCAGTAGATGCCGAACGCCTCCACCAGGCCGAGCACGAAACCGCCGATGACCGCGCCCGGAATCGACCCCAGCCCGCCGATGGTGGCGGCCACGAACCCGGTCATGCCGACGATGCCGCCGCTGGTCGGCGAGATGTTGGAGTTGTAGAGGCCGACGAAGATGCCCGCCAGCCCGCCCAGTCCGGAGGCGATGGCGAAGGCCAGCGACTGCACCCGGCCCACGCCGATGCCCATTTGCGCGGCGGCGTCGGGGTCCTGCGCGGTGGCGCGAATGGCCAGGCCGTGGCGGCTGTAGCGCAGGAAGGCCCACAGTCCCGCCATCACCGTGAGGGTGAGGGCGAACATGGCCACATCGGAGGTGCCGAACCGCACCCCGCCGACCCGGAAGTTGTTGGTGGGCAAGACCTGTGGGAAGGGCCGGGTGTCGGGCTCGAACACCAGGGCGACCACGTTCTCGATGATCAGCCCGACCGCCACCGTCGCCAGCAGGGCGGCAATGGCGGGGGCCCGCCGCAGCGGCCGCACCGCCAGGATGTCGATGCCGACGCCGACCAGCGCCGTCGCCGCCACCACCACGATCAGCGCGGTCCACCAGGGCGCGCCGTGCTGGGCGATCAGCCACCAGCCCAGCACCGAACCGAACGCGAAGATCGAGCCGTGCGCGAAGTTGATGACATTGCTGACCCCGAAGATGAGGGTGATGCCCACGGCGATGAGCGCGTACGCATTGCCGTGCACCAGACCCGCGATGAGCGTGTCGAACATCTATTTGGCGCTTCCGACCGGCACGAATTTGCCGCTGCGCAGTTCCAGCTCGATCGGCTTCACGCCGCTGGGCCGCCGCGTCTGCTGATCGAAGGCGAAGGTGCCCAGGCCGATTCCGTCGAAGTCCTTGATCTCGCGCAGGCCCTTCAGCACGCCCTCGCGGGTGGCGCCGCCGGTCTTGGCGGCCTTCACCAGCACATTCAGCGCGTCGTAGGCGTAGACGTTGAAATCGCCCGGGTCCGTGTCGAACTTGGCCCGGAACTTGGTGACGAAGCTCTGGATCTTGGGACTCGGATCCGACGGCGTGAAGACGCCGTTCACGATGTCGCCCGCGGCCGCCGCGCCCGCCAGATCGATGAACTGCGGGGTGTTCTGGCCGGCGAAGAGCTGCCCGGTGAACCCGACATCACGCAGCTGCTTGACCACCAGCGCGCCGTCCGGGCCGTAACCGAGGTGCACGAAGGCGTCCGGGTTGGCGTCGCGGCCCTTGATCAGCACCGGCCGGAAGTCCTGCGAATCCGGCAGGATGGCCGAGGAGTAGGCGATCTCGATGCCCTTCTCCTTGGCGAACTGCTCGAAGAATTTGAAAGCCTGCTTACCCCAGTCGGTTTCGAGGTAGACGACGGAGACCTTCTTCGCCTTGGACCGCACCCACTCGGCATTGCGCTCCATGTACACGTCCAGCGTGATAGACGGGCTCCACGAGTAGTCGCCGCCCTTGGTGAAATCCACCGAGGAGTTGGTGAACCCGTACTGCACCAGCTTGCCGCGGTTGTACACCGGCGAGGCCGCGATGGAGGCGGGCGAGGAGAAGTCGCCGAGCTCGGCGATGATGGACTTGTCGCCCACGAACTTGGTGGCGATCGGCACCGTCTGCTTCGGATCCGACTGCGAATCCTCCCATTTCAGCGCAACCTTCTTGCCGTCGATCCCGCCCGCCGCATTGATCTCGTCCAGGGCCAGGTCGAAGCCCTGCTGCCAGAGCCGCCCGTACTCGGCCGACCCGCCCGTCTTCGGGCCCGACACCCCGAAGTACACGGTGTCCGACCTACTGTCCGACGACTCGTTCCCGCACGCCGACAGCAGCCCCGCCACCGCGGTCGCCGCCGCCACACCCACCAACACCCGGAATCCACGCGACCCGGACCAGTTCCTGCTCATTGCTACCTCTGCACTCGTGCACCGACACCGCGCCGGGGCATGGGGACTCGACCGCGACCGCCGAAGGCGTACGGTGCGGGAAGAGAATCGCCCGCATGGAATTCGGGCGCTGGGCCTCAGCCGTTGGCCGGGCGGCATCCAGACATGGACCTGTGCTCCTTCGACTAGCGCTTGCGGGGTCCGCGTGGACGCCGCCTGGTCGTCACCCGGGGCACCCCACCGCCGCGCGAGGGTTGCCGATCAGCGAGCCGGGGCTCGAACATGCTGATACTCGTGACCGTGGGCAGAACGGTAGCCGCGGCCACGCCGCGCCGACACCATTCGAATCACCCTGATGCCAACGACCCGTCCGCGCCGACGAGAGGAAAGCCCTTGCCACCCCTGCAAATTGCCGTCTGCGGCCCCAGCACCTCCACCGACACCGAGTCCACGGCCGCCCGCGAGGTGGGCCGGCTGCTCGCCGCGGCGGGTGCCACCGTGCTGTGCGGCGGCGGCTCGGGTGTGATGGCCGCCGTCGCCGAGGGCGCCTCCGGCGCAGGCGGACTCGTCCTCGGCATCCGCCCCGACACGGATCGGGACGCGGTCTGCCGGGGCCTGTCCGCGGCGATCTATACGAATATGGGCGAGGCCCGCAATGCGATCCTGGTGGCCTCGGCCGACGCGGTCATCGTCATCGGCGGCTCGTGGGGCACCCTGTCCGAGCTGGCATTGGCGAACCACCGCGGTATTCCGGTCGTATCACTGCGCGGCTGGCAGGTACGCGATGCCGACGGCCACGCGGTCGACGCCCCGATCCCCGCCCTCGACCCCTCGCACGCCGTGGCCCTCGCGCTCGCCCCGCCGATCTATCCGTGAACGCCCGCACCGCGCGCGGCCGGTGCGCCGAGAACGGTTGCGAGTCAACCGGTTACGTGGCGAGGTGGGCGGCCAGCCAGCGCGGGAACTCGGTCAGATCGCCGAGCACCACATCCGCGCCCGCGGCCGACAGTTCCTCGGCCGCATAGGGCCCGGTGGTCACCGCCACCGACACCGCGTCGGCCACCTTGGCCGCCCGCACATCGCCGAGATGATCCCCCACATAGATCGAGGCCCCGCGCTCCCGCAGCACCTCGCCCTTCTCCTCCGCCCAGGCCCCGCCGACCAATTCGTCGACCGCCAGCCCGAGATGATCGAGATGCAACTGTGCGTGCGGCCCGTTCTTCGCCGTGATCACCAGCACCCGCCCACCGGCCCGATGCACCGCCGCCAGCGCGTCGACCACCCCCGGCAGATGCTCCGCCGCGTGCACCGCCAGATCCGGATACAACTCCCGGTACATCGCGACGATCCCCGGCACCTCATGCTCCGGAAACCACTGCGCCGCCTCGTGCGCCAGCGGCGGGCCGAGCCGCGACACCACCAGCTCCGAATCGATCGCCACCCCGGTCCTGGCGGCCACCGCATCCCACACCGCCGCAATCCCCGGCCGCGAATCGATCAGCGTCATATCCAGGTCGAACCCGACCACCAGCCCACCGGTGACTGCACCCGAACGATCAACACTCACCCCCAGACCCTACGACCCACGTCCACCCACCCGACCACGGCCACACCCGACCACCGTCGCACCCACTCAGGACCGTGCACGGCGCGATACCCGCCGGCCGCGCCGACCCAACCGGTGCAGCCCGGGCGCTGAGTAGGCCGGCACCATCCGCGCTCGCCCGGGCTACGGCATTTATGGGATCCGGCAGGCCGTTCCGTGACGACCTGGGCAGCAGGCTCGCCCGGGACGAAAATCGCGGGCATGTCCGTTGCGACCCGAATTAGGCTCGGGCGCATGCCAAGTGATCAGGGAACGCTTTTCTGCGGGACGGAGCTGGCGGCGCGGATCGAGCGGGTCGAAGCTGAGCTCATTGCGAAGGGCAGTGCGGCGGCCGCGGACCGGGTGGGAGTCGATGCGGGGTTCGTACTTCCGGTGGCGGGCGGGGTGGCGTCGTTTGCCGAGGACGGGTCGCCGCTGAACAAGGTTGCCGGGCTCGGATTCGCGGGGATACCCCAGCCATCGGAACTCGACGAGATCGAGCGGTTGTTCGCGGCACGGAAGACGCCGGTACAGGCCGAGGTCTCGCAGCTCGGCGATCCGGGTGTCGGCGAACTCCTCACCGCGCGCGGTTATCTGCTGGTGTCGTTCGAGAACGTGCTCGGGCTGGAGCTCGGCGGCGAGCGTGCCGCGGTGGTCGCCGATGGTGTCGACGTGAAACCCAGCGGCGAGGACGAGTTCGGCACCTGGCTCGAAGTGGTCGCGGAGGGGTTCGCGCATCCCGATCCCCAGGGGGTGGCGTCGCACGAGGAATTTCCGGCCGATGTCATCGCCCGGGCCATGCGGGATCTCACCGGTGCGGCGGGGGTGCGGCGGTATCTGGCCCGGCGGGCGGGGCGGGTCGCGGGCGGCGCGAGCCTGCGCATGTCCCAGGGCGTCGCCCAGCTGACCGGCGCGGCAACCGATCCCGCGCATCGGCGGCACGGGGTGCAGTCGTCGCTGCTGTCGGTGCGCCTCGCCGAGGCGACCGCGGCGGGCTGCGATATCGCGGTGGTGACCACCCAGCCCGGCTCGAAGTCCCAGCAGAATGTGCAGCGGCTGGGCTTCGGGCTGCTCTATACGCGGGCGATCCTGGTCAAGCCCTGATCAGCCCGGCAGCCGGTGCGCGGCAATCGGTTTCAGGTGCTCGCGCAGCAGGTCGCCGTCGTCGCCGAAGAGCTGGGCGTCGGTGTCGACGGCGGTCTGCACGCCCTGGCTCGCCAGTTCCCGTCCGGCGGAGGTCAGTTCGATGCGCAGGACCCGGGCATCGGCCGGATCGGCGTGACGAAGGAGCAGGCCGCGCTCCTCCAGCCCCCGAATCACCTTGGACGCCATCATCCGATCCGAACCGGACATGTCGGCCACCTGCTGCTGGGTCGGCAGCTCGCCCTCCCGGCTCAGCCAGCCCGCCGAGGCCAGCAGGTTGAACTGGGTGGGGGTGAGGCCGAGCGGGCGCAGATTGCGCTCCAGCGTCGCCCGCCACTCCAGCGCGGCGTGGTGCAACCAGAAGCCCGGGCTCATGAGCGGTCCCCGCGGCACGCCACGCGCCTGCCGCGGAGTTCCCGGCGCCCGCCCCGATGATTCAGCCACGCCGTAGCGCCTCCTGCTCCAGTGCCGCGAAGGTCAGCGGCATGTCCGCGCGCATGGCCTTCTCCCAGACGAGTTTGAACAAGGGCCCGAACAGCCCGTGCACCTCGACATTCTCGGCTACCCGCACGGTGCCGTCGCCAAGGGCCTCGTAGGTGCGGTGGCCGCGCAGCTTCCCGAACGGAATGCCCGCCTCACTGGTCCACGACTGTCCCGGCTCCACGGCGACAATGGTGAACGGCCCGGCCGGCGCTCCCTTCGGCTTGACCCACCCGGTGGTCCCGGCCGCGAACTCGCCGTCGATGCGGGACTTCTCCTCGTGCGGGTCCCATTCCGACCAGCGGGCCACATCGGTGGCGACCGCCCAGATCTTGTCGATGTCGCCGGTGATCACGGCCTCTTCGGTGAACGAGTACATCATGACTGCCATCTCCCCTCGGGAAATTCTGTTGTTGCGACAACAGTAACCGTAGTCGCGACAACAATCAACCCTTGCGGCGATTCGATCGCCGCCCGCGACAACGGGGCCCGGTGACCGACGGCATCGATATGCCGCCGTCACCGGGCCCTGGTCACTCTTTACGGGGCGAGGGCGTAACCCAGCGGGCGCGTGGTGAACGTGCCCCGGCCCTGTGTGCGACTGCGCAAACGGGTTGCGTAGCCGAACAATTCGGCCAGCGGCACCGTGGCCGTCACCACCACGACGCCGGGGCGGGTGACCGAACCGGTCACCCGGCCGCGCCGGGCGGCGAGGTCACCGAGCACCGCGCCGACATGGTCCTCCGGCACGGTCACGGTCAGCTCCACCAGCGGCTCCAGCACCGCCATGGCGCTGGCGCGCAGGGCTTCCCGCAACCCCAGGCGGCCCGCGGTGCGGAACGCCAGCTCCGACGAATCCTTCGAATGCGTCGCACCATCGGTGAGCGTGACCCGGACCCCGGTGACCGGATGACCCGCGAGCGGGCCCGCCGCCAAAGCGTCCCGGCAGCCGGCCGCCACCGCGCGGACGAACTCCGCCGGCACCCGGCCACCGACCACCGTCGAGTCGAACTCGAATCCCGTTGCCCCGGGCTCGGATTCACGCAGCGGCTGCACATCGAGCACGATGTGCGCCCACTGCCCGGCCCCGCCGTCCTGCTTGGCATGCCGGTAGGTCAGGCCCCGGACGCCGCGCACCACGGTCTCCCGGTACGCCACCTGCGGCCTGCCCACGGTCACGCTCAGCCCGCGGTCGCGGCGCAGCTTCTCCACCACGACCTCGAGGTGCAGTTCGCCCAGTCCGGCCAGCAGGGTCTGCCCGGTCTCCGGGTCGGTCCGCACCGTCAGGGACGGGTCCTCCTCGGCCAGCCGGGCCAGGGCCACCGCCAGCTTCTCGGTGTCCGCGCCGGTCCGCGCCTCGACCGCCACCGACACCACCGGCTCGGTGGGAGCCGGCGGTTCCAGCAGCACCGGGGCGTCCGGCGCGCACAGGGTCGCGCCGACCCGCACGGCCTTCGGGCCGACCAGCGCGACGATGTCGCCCGCCACCGCGGCCTCGACCTCCGCGTACCGATCCGCCTGCACCCGCAGGATGCGCGCGACCCGCTCGCGACGACCACCGCCCACGTCCAGCACGGTGTCGCCCTTCCGCAGGACGCCCGAGTAGACGCGCACGAAGGTGAGCCGCCCGGTCGGCGTGGCATGCACCTTGAAGGCCAGTGCCGCACACGGTTCCGCCGGATCCGCGGCGCGGACGTCGTCACCGGCCCCGACCGCGGGCCGGTCCAGCGGTGACGGCAGATACGCGACCACGGCGTCGAGCAGCGGCTCGATGCCGATATCGCGGTAGGCCGCGCCGCACAGCACCGGCACCACCTCGCCGGAGAGGGTGAGCTCCCGCAGCGCGGCGGTCAGGGTGTCGGCGGACAGGCCGGAGCGTTCGACGAACTCCGCCAGCGCCGCCGAATTCCGCTCCGCCACCGCCTCTTCCAGTTCGCGCCGGCGTTGCGCCACCTCGTCGGCGAGGTGATCCGGAACCGGGCCCGCCACGAGCCCGTCCTCCCACGTGAGGGCACGCAGGCGAACCAGATCCACCACGCCGGCGAACGCGTCTCCGGCGTACACCGGCAGCTGGACGAGCACCGGAACCGGATGCAGCCGTTCGCGAATCGAGGCGACCGCGGCCGCCAGGTCGGCCCCGGCGCGATCCATCTTGTTGACGAAGGCGATCCGGGGCACGCCGTAGCGGTCGGCGCGCCGCCACACCGATTCGCTCTGCGGCTCCACCCCCGCCACGGCGTCGAAAACCGCCACCGCGCCGTCCAATACCAACAGGGACCGCTCGACCTCATCGGAGAAGTCGACGTGCCCCGGGGTGTCGATGACGGTGAGCCGGTGCCCGGCCCACTCGCAGCTCACGGCCGCCGCGAAAATGGTGATGCCCCGATCCCGTTCCTGCGGATCGAAATCGGTGACGGTGGTGCCGTCGTGCACCTCGCCGCGCTTGTGGGTCATCCCGGTGAGAAACAGCATCCGCTCGGTCACCGTGGTCTTCCCGGCATCCACATGCGCGAGAATCCCGAGATTGCGAACGGCTGCCAAAGATTGTCGAGAAATGTTGGTACGCACGGTCATACGCCCTTCGTGCTGATCCGGAACAGAACAGCGCGATTCCCCCGGACAGGGCAGACGCCCCGGGGGTACTCAGTACCGGCCGCGCAGCCGGCACCGAGCCGGCGAAGACACCAGGATCACCTCGAAGCGCGGGCGGGCCACGACGACGTCGCGATGAACGCGCATGATCGGCCCCTTCCTGCTCTCGAGCACGGCGGAACCTCCCGCTCCGCCGTGCGACCGTAACAGTGCAACGTTTTCGGTGTCGCGTGAATTTCCCAGGGGCCCACTCGAGCTCGGTCGGCGCTACATCGACAGATGCCCGGCATGGATCACGGCCAGATTCGCGACGACCAGGACCGGGAAGGCGATCGCGGCCGTCCGATGTCCCAGCTGCCAGAGCCCGGCGGCCGCACCGCCGAACACCACGACCTTGGTGGCCACCGCCGCCACGGGGATCGAGAAACTCGCCTGCGGTGCGGCGAACATGCCCCACAGCACCATGGCCGCCAGGGCGACGCCGCCACCCAGCAGCACCTTGGCGATCCGGCCGCGACCGGTGCGCACGCCCCAGTAGGCCAGTGCGCCGACGGCGACGAGTTCCAGCACGAAGGCGAGGGTCAGGTTGACGGCCGTCCAGGCGGTGGTGATCATGTCTACTCCGAGATCGGTGCTCTCAATTAAGACCAATGATCACCCACTGTGGGCACCGAGTCAAGAGCAGTGCTCTCGCTTTACGATCGGAGGCGGAAATGCCAAGGGCCCCCGGCACAGTGCCGGGGGCCCTTGGACGGCAAGGAGAGCGGAGGCGCTGGATTATCTACCCAAAAGAATTAGAAGGAAGCTCCCCCATGGCCTCGCCGCGCACCACGATAGCAGTCATGCCGGAATCAGGTCACCCAGGTTTTCGGGAGTGAACACCCGCGACCCCTCCGGCAGCCCCTCCGGGCGCTCCAGGCCGATGAAGGTGACCGGCTCCTCGAAAGTCTGCCCGCCCCAGCGGATCACGTCGTCGGCCATCAGGCCCGCCAGGTAACCCACCGTCAGATACCGGCGAGCCACCAGGGCCCGCGCCAGCGCGGTCGCCGAGACCTGGTTGTTCTCCACCGCATTGAACTCGGGCTCGCCCGCCAGGTGCAGATGCAGCCAATTCACCCGCCACCCGCCGCTCGGCGCGCGAAAGAACACCAGCGGCAGGGCGACTCGCCTGGCACCCCGCAGCTCCGACTTCATGCGCACGGTGCGCGGCTCGTAGGGCAGGCCCTGCTGAGCGCCGTCGCGCAACATGAAGCCGAAGAAGGATTCCGCCACCTCATCGAAACCCTCACCGGCGAACACATTCACCTGCGGCACAATGGCGTGCGCCGACACCCGCCCCAGCTCCAGCTCGATGAACTCCGACGCACCCTCGGGCGCGGCGGTGATATCGCCGGAGTGCACACCACCCACCGTCGTGAGGTTCGTGTACGAGAGCCAACGCGCACGGACTTCGACCGCCGGGCCGGCCGGGCGGCGATCGCGACATCCAGGGCCGCCAGCAGGCCACGGCGAGAACGCCGCGACAGGGAGCGAAAATGAGCGGGAGCCAGCAGCGAGACATCGCCGCCCGACAGCAGACAGGCCAGGCGCAGGACATCGGTGACGGTGTCCACCAGCAGATCCACGCCGCCCGCCAGCCGGACCTCATTGATGATCGCCCGATTCTCGCGCACCGGAATCGATTCCGGCTGCGGGCCGCGGGCACAGTGGAGCGCGAGCTCCCACAGGACAGCGAGGTCCTCGTCACCGAGGGGTGTCGCCCGGCCCGCGAGCGACAGGTAGAGCGCCGACACCTCGCCCTCGACCGACTGTCCGGCATGCAGAACCGTCACCCGGTCACCGGCGGACGCGATCAATTCATCATGCGCGGCAGCCATTTCGCCATAGCTGTGCTGATAGCTCCCATACCGGGGCAAAGCCAGCAGGTTCAGCACCCCCTGCGCCAACCCCTCGGACACTGCGGCCGCCGCCAGCTCGTCACCGAGCGCATCCAGCAGGCAGTCGGTCCAGAACTCCACCGTGTCGGGCACATTCGCCGGAAAGTCCTTGAAGTACACATTGTGCTCGACATGCGCGCCGGCCATCCGGCGCACGATCGGCAGCACCCGCACCGCGATATCGAGCACCGCCCCCGGCGTCAGCCCCGCCAGCCGCGCGATCAGATCCCCGGAAAGCTTGAACCCCACCGACATCAGCACGGCATCGAACTGCCGCACCACGACCTCGCCGGACCCCGCCGGCCCTTCGACACCGGGCAGCCGCAACGTACGGCTGACCACCAGCTCATCCAGATCCCAACTCACCCAGGCATCTTCGCAACCTTCGACGCCCCGGCCCACCGAATTACGCGCCGGCCGAGAAATACCCAGGAAACGCAGAAGGCCCCCAGCTTATGCTGGGGGCCTTCGCGAATGATGTTCCGGCGGTGTCCTACTCTCCCACACCCTGTCGAGTGCAGTACCATCGGCGCAGGTGGCCTTAGCTTCCGGGTTCGGAATGGGACCGGGC
>NZ_JBHZCS010000064.1:0-58721 GCF_042755705.1 Nocardia sp. NPDC059154 | reverse complement strand
CCCACCAAGCTCCTCGCTGGCACGTCATCGGCCACGACTGCACCTGCGGCGACCACCGCGTCACGCCCGATGCTGACCCCGGGCAGGATCATCGCCCCGGCACCGATCCATACGTTCTCCGCCACATCGATCGGTGCACCGGTGAGGAATCGGCGCCGTTCCTCCGGGTCTACCGGGTGGCCCATGGTGATGAACGTGGCCTTCGGGCCGATCATCACGCCCCTGCCCAACCGGATACCGGCGTAGTCCAGGAAAGTACACCCCTGATTGATGAACACGCGCTCGGCCAAGTCCAGGTGCAGTCCATGGTCGGTGTAGAAGGGCGGGTAAATCGTGACTCCTGCTGGGAGAGGGCGGCCCAGGATCTGTTCGAGCAGGGCTGCCTTTCCGGTCTCGTCGTCGAAGGGCAGGATGTTGAGACGGGAGGTCAACTCCGTGACCTGCACAACCCGCTCGTGCATCGCTTTGAACTCGGCACCGAGAACCCGTTCGCCCTGGGCAAGGAGCTCGGCATCGTGGATCAGCATGAAGTTGTCGCTCGCCATCCCGCCATACTTGCGCATCTGACCGACGAATAGATACTCGGTCATCGGCTATGAGCGGACACCCTAGAAGGTCCGCAACCGGTCCGCAGAGGCACCAGACTGGGCCCTACCGGACCAATGCCGCCAATGACCGAAGCCGCCGGTCAGCCGACGACGCCCTCCTTCTCCAACGGCAGCCCATCCAGGCAAACGTCGAGAAGCACCAGCTCAAAAACCGTTGTCCGAAAGGACGTGTGGGTTCGAGTCCCACACTCGGCACCACGGTCGATCCCGACTCCAGGGGTCATCTTCCGACACTCCCCCCGATCTGACATGGGGCGGAGTGTCCGGCTGCGGCGAGACTTCGATAATCCGAATATTGTGCGGCGCAATAGCTTCCGCCTGATTCACCTTCGCCCGGTCGTCCTGTGGAAAAGTGCCCGACACCGGGCCGCCTGCCGTCGCCGATAGCCGGTACCGATGGGGAACGTTGAGAACCAACCGGATTCAGCCCTCCGGGGCGGCGTCGGCATGCTTCTCGTCGTAACGCTTCCGTGCGGATGCGACCTGTGGCGAGAATTCGATAATCGTGGACAGCAGTTCACCGAGTGAGTCGACGACCGCCTCGCCCGTCGGGGTAAGGCTGTATTCAACGTGAGATGGAATGGAACGCACCAGCTTCCGATCCACCACGCCGTCACGCTCGAGCACCTTCAACGTCTGCGACAACCTGCGCTCGCTGACGCCGCCCACAGTGCGCTTGAGTTCGTTGTAGCGGAGCGTGCCATCGCGCAGCGCGACCAGAATGAGTAGCGACCAGGTGTTGGCAATGGTGTCGAAGGCCTCCCGCACGGTGCCCGCACGCGCGAGCACCTCACTGACCGACACTCGACGCCCCGGCCGCCAGTCGTCACCCATCGCTCCCACGCTCCTTTCTGCGCATGAAGACTACACTTTGCGTGTACATGCATATTGCATGTACTCTCACTTTGAGAGCGCTATTCTTCCGAGGAGGTCTACGACATGGGTACCGAGTACAACGACTGGACCGTGGGTGACAGCAACACCGTCACCTTCCATGCCCCCGCCCACGCCGTCTTCGATCTGGTCACACAGGCCCGCTTCTGGCCCGAATGGCACGTCGCCAGCCACGACGTCGGCGGCGTCACCGAACGCCCCTACCGCGTCGACGATGTGATCTACGAACACGGCCGCCTCGAGGACGGCAGCGAACAACATCTCTACTGGCGCGTAGTCGACCAGGAGTACGCCAAGTCCTCCCTGATCGTCGACGACAACGTCGGTGCGGGCCTGCAGTACTCGCTCACCGAGGACGGCGAGGGCACCACCACGTTCACCCGCCGCACGCTCTACCACCCCGACTCCCCGTTCTCCCCCGCCCAGCGCGCCCTCGTCGCCGAAGCCAGCGCCGAAAGCGTCCAGGGTCTGCACCGTCACATCACCGCTCTCCTGGACAAAGAACACAGCAGCATCCCCGCGGCCTCCGCATAACCGACCGCCGCGGGCGGCTGTTGCCGAAGGTCCCGCGCCAGCGCACGGCCCTCGGAAGAGGTCCCCAACTGGTGAGGTTGCGCATTCGACCGTCGCCGGTTGCGGTCGATTCTTCGGACCACTCGGGCGTCCGTTCGGCCACGCAGGCGACGGACTACACCCCAGCAGCGAATGTGCCGCCGAATCCGGCTGATGGACAACGAATTCGCCGCGTCGTTCAGCGAACCTCGCGGTGGTCCAGGGCGAAGTGACGGCCACCGAAATCGACTGCGGTACAGGCCGTCCGGCGTCGATACGGAACATGCTTTCCCGTGGTGACACACGACCGCATCTTCCCGGGTGAGGTTGTGAGAAGTGGAGTCCGGCAGGGGGTTCGGGGATAGTCAACCCTGGGTTGACGGGCTAGGGTGGCGGGATGCGCCTTGTGTTTGCCAGCCTTGCGACTGTGGGGCATGCGTATCCGCTGGTGCCGCTGGCGGTGGCGGCTCGGGAGGCGGGGTGCGAGGTGCATTTCGCGGTGGGGGCGGGGATGCACGGGGTGATCGGGCGGCATGGATTGGGTGCGTTTCGGCCGGGGGATTGTTTTTCCGAGATGTATGCGGAGGATATTGCGGGGGATTTGGAACGGTTGCGGCCGGATCTGGTGATTCATGAGTGGGGGGTGCCGGGCGCGGCGATTGCGGCGCAGCGGGCGGGGATTCCGGCGGTGTGGCATGGGTTCGGGCGGATGTTTCCGGAGGGGATCGGGCTGGAGATGCCGATGCGGGTCGCCGGGGTGGAGGGGGTGCCGCATATCGATATTTGCCCGGTCTCGCTGCAGGACAAGGAATTTCTGAAAGAGGACCGGATCGAGTTGCGGCCGGTTCCTTACCCGGAAACGGGGGAACTGGGCGCGTTGCCGGGCATACCGTCGTCTCGGCCACTGATCTACCTGACGCTGGGCACCGTGTTCGGCACGCCGGGACTGCTCACGCAGGCCTTGTCCGGGCTCTCTCGGCTCGACGCCCAGGTCATCGTCGCTGCGGGGCGGCTGGATCCGGACGAGCTCGGTGCGCTACCGGGCAACGTCAGTGTTCACGGCTGGGTGCCGCAGTCCCGGCTACTCCCCCACGTCGATCTCGTCGTCCATCACGGGGGCAGTGGTACCACGCTCGGGGCGTTGAATTTCGGAGTGCCGCAACTGGTCCTGCCACAGGGGGCCGACCAGTTCGCCAATGCGGATGCGCTGGAGGCGGCGGGTGCGGCGATTCAGCTCGGGGCGGGCGAGGTCGACGCGGACACGATCGCCGATCGGGCGGCGCGGTTGCTGCCGCGACGGGGCAATCCTTATCGAGAGGCGGCCGAGGCGGTCGCGACGGAGATCGCTCGGATGCCCGGGCCGGATGAGGTCGTCGAGCGGCTGCGCGACTACGTCGCGGGCCGATAGGGGGACCGGGCCCGGCTCGGATGGGCAATGCGGGGGATAAATCGGGGCGAACAGTCGGATTTCACTACGGCGGGCCGCCGCGTCGCGCATCATCGGTGTCCGTAGGTCCGAGAGCATGGTGGAGGTTGCATGCGAATCCCGATATCCGCAGTGGCGAAAGTGGGGCCGGCCGGGGTCGGCCTGGCGGTGGCGATTGTGGCGTTGTGCGCTGGGTGCGGGACGGAAACGGGCGGGTCGGCGGTACCAGCCGGGACAGGATCGACGGCGGGAGAGACGACCGTGGCCAAAGCTACGTCTTCGAAAGCATCGAACCAGCCGTCGGATGGGCTGCCGGCTGCCTCGAACGGGACCGATCTCGGCGCCTGCTCCAACGGCAACTGCGAGGTCCGGGTCGACGGGCCGACCACGATTCCGGTTCCCGGATTCTCCCGGATCAGCAGTGTCCGGATCGGGCAGATCAGCCCGGGCTCGGTCACCGCGTCGACGACGGTGTTCGGATTGCCGGTCTCCGGGTCGACCGGCGTCGGCGGCACCATCTTCCTGAACGGCCTGACCGTGAAGATCGTTGCCGTCCAGGGCAATTCGGCCGTGCTGCGGCTGAGCACCTAGCGGGGCGCGCCGGGCCGCATCCACGTTCCGGCCGCGCACCGCACCGCAGACTAGACTTCCGGCAGGACGAGGAAACCGCGTTTTCGAACCGCGAGCACAGCGGCGCCGTAGTCCCGCACAGATCAGCGAAACGTGCGGAGGTCACGAATGCGGGTGAAGAGAATGACCGCGGACCTGTCCGAATATCCGGATCTGGTCGTGATCCTGCTCGGAATGCGCGTGCGCAAGCCGCGTGGAATCCTGCGGCTGCTGGGCGTCGGCCCCAAGCTGTACCGGTCACATCACGACATGCCGGACGGGCTCCTGTCACACGAGGATGTGGTGTGGTCGCTGTGGCCGCCGCACTGGGGTGCGCGGCAGTACTGGCGGGATCTGGAGAGCCTGGAACGGTGGACGCGATCGGACCCGCACCGGCAGTGGTGGCAGCAATTCCTGCGGGATTCCGGCGGCACCGGATTCTGGCACGAAGCCTATTTCGCCAGGGGCGGAATCGATTCCGTGTACGACGATATGTCCACGGCCACCGGGCTGGCCCGGTTCGCACGAACCGTCCCTGCTCGGGGGCGGTTGTTCTCGACGCGCGGCCGGGTCGGCGACACGGTCCGGGCCGCAGATCGGGCCGTGCCCGAAATCGCGCCCGTGATAACGGAATCCGCGTTGTACGACACGGCGGACACCAATAACTGTTCGGCTATTGATTTGCCGGACACGAACGGGCATGCTCACATTCCAGGGGCGTTGACCTGTTGCCAAACGGACACTCCGGTAAACGAGAACCAACATCAGGTGAGCGATATTCGACCGCGCGATGAACATCGCGGTTGAAACGTGTGATTCGGTCACGGAACAGTTTCGAAGCGACAACGGCGGGCATAAGTTATCCGCATGCATGTGTTGTTCGTGTGCAGCGGAAATGTTTGCCGATCCGTCATTGCCGAGCGCCTCACCCTGGCGGTGGCCGCTGACCACGGACTACAGGAGCTGTCCGCCGAGAGTGCCGGCGTACGCGCGCTGGTCGGATTCCCCGTGGAACCCCTTGCCGCACAGACGATTGTGGGCCTCGGCGGCAACGCCGACAATTTCAAGGCCCGCCGCCTCAAGGCAGAGATGGTGCACCGCGCCGACCTGGTGCTGGCCATGACCGAGAAGATTCGCGACCAGGTGCGCGAACTCGTGCCCGAGGCGCTCCCCCGCACATTCACGCTGCTCGAGGCGTACCGGATCGCCAAGGTCAGCGGCGCGCGCACCGTGGTCGGACTGCACGCCGCGCGCAACGATCTCGCGTACGTCGGCCGGGAGAACATCTCCGATCCGGTCGGCCTGTCGCCGCAACAGTTTTGCGATGTCGGCGACCGCATCGCCGAGGCGCTGGTGCCGCTGCTGCTCGCCCTGCACGCCCATCAGCATCCGCAGGCCACACTGCGCCCGCGCAGCGCCGCGGACGGGCAGCCGCCGCTGCTGGTGATAGACGGCGGCCGGGGCGAGCAGGGCAGGCGAGCCGCGCACCCGCGGCCGGCCGAATACTCCGGGCCGGCAGTCGAACCGACCCGGCACGTGGCGGAATCCGCCGGATAGCAGGCAAATCCGGCATCCGGGCCCTGGACTGTCGCGTGTCAATGCACCTTGCTGCCTGGTTGGTCCGGTAAGGGATTACACTCTCGCGCGGAACACTTATCCGTTCCGCCGAACGCCACTGCCGGTGGTTCGACACAAGAACAGGACCAAGGACATGCCGAAGCGAATTTCGGATGTTTCGCTCCATGTTTACGTGACACCTCAGACCCTGCACCGCGTCACCGAGACGGTGTGCCGGGTGGTCGATGAATACGTCGCCGATCGAGATATCTTCGCGTGGCGCTTCACCCTCCCGGTGGAGTGCGACGAACCCACCCACACTGTGCTCGAAACCCAGTGGCGGCTGGACAATCCCGGCGTGGAGCCGGGCACCCGCCGCACCTACGAGATCGCGCTCAGCCTGGTGGGCGAGGCCCGTCAACTAACCAAGGTGGGCATCGCCAAGCTCGAGCAGCGCCTCGTGCTGGAACTGTCCGCCGACGAACCGATCCCCTACATCGTGCACGCCCTGCAGCGCGAGAACTTCGAACTCGAAGAGAACCGCGAGTTGATCTAACTCTCAGAGCTCTCAGGGGCTTCGCCCCCGAACCCCCTCGAGATTTCGGGGGCTCCGCCCCCGGACCCCCGAGATTCGCCGTGCCCGACACCCCGAACGCGCCACGCCCATCACCTGGAACGCGCTACGCCTGACACCCGGAACGCGCCACGCCCATCTCCTGGAACGCGCGCCGGGCCGCACCCCGCAGGGCACGGCCCGGTCATGTATGCGTCGTCTCCGAGCAATCGCGTGTCAGCGGCGCGCCGGGAAGTGGCGGATCACGCCCTCCTGGACGGTTGTCGCGAGCAGGTCGCCGTTCCGGGCGTAGAAGTGGCCGCGGGCCAGGCCGCGGGAACCCGCCGCCACCGGGGACTCGGTCGCGTAGAGCGACCAGTCGTCGAACCGGAAGGGCCGGTGGAACCAGATGGAATGGTTCACCGTGGCCGCGATGATGCGGTCCCAGCCCCAGGACAGCCCGTGCGTGGTGATGATGGAGTCCAGCACCGTGGTGTCGGACGAATATGCCAGCGCCGCAACGTGAATCAGCGGGTCGTCGGGCAGCTGCCCGTCGGTGCGCATCCAGACCCGGTTGTGGCCGAGGCTCTCGCCCTTGCCCTTGAGGATCCAGGCCGGGTCGTTGGTGTAGCGCATCTCGATGGGATGCGGTGCGTCGACGAACATCTGGAGCTTGTCCTCCAGACCCGCGAACGACTCCTCCACGCGCGGAAGGTCGTCCGGCCCCGGGACATCGGGCAGGGGCGCGCCGTGCTCGAGCCCCTTGCCCCAGTCCTGGAAGGCGGCGAGCATGACGAACAGCTCCTGCCCGTCCTGGTACGCCGTCACCGTGCGGTTGGCGATGGAGCGGCCGTCCCGATGCCGATCGACGTGGTATTCGATCGGCTGCTTCGGGTCACCGCCACGGACGAAGTGCGCGTTGACCGCGTGGATCGGACGCTCCGGACCCACCGTCCGGCCCGCGGCGATGATCGCCTGCGAGACGAGCTGGCCGCCGAACGTGCGGCTCCACACCTTCTCGGGATGGTGTCCGAGGAAGATATCGGGACCGTTCTCCTCCAGATCCAGCAGGCGCAGCAGCTCCCGCAGATCGTCGGACAGACCGGTCCCCTCGGGGTCCGCGACGACGTCCGAAGACGTCTCGTCCAGCGACGCACTCAAATTAGTGGTCCTCCTCGCCGATGCGATGCACGTGGATCAGGTTGGTGGACCCGACAGTACCCGGCGGCGAGCCGGCCACGATGACCACGAGGTCACCCTTCTTGTACCGGCCGATCGAGAGCAACGCGTTGTCCACCTGGTGGATCATCTCGTCGGTCGTGCCCACCGGAGGAACGATGAACGTTTCCACGCCCCACGTCAAGGCGAGCTGACTGCGAATCGCGGCCTGCGGGGTGAAGGCGAGCAGCGGCAGCGGGGTGTGCAGGCGGGCCAGGCGGCGCACCGTGTCACCGGACTGCGTGAAGGCAACCAGCGCTTTGGCATTCAACCGCTCGCCGATGTCGCGGGCGGCGTAGGAGATGACACCGCGCTTGGTCCGGGGCACGTGGGTCAGCGGCGGCACCCGGGTCGAGGACTCGGATTCCACGGCGTGCACGATGCGGGCCATGGTGCGCACGGCCTCGATCGGGTAGTCGCCGACCGAGGTCTCACCGGAGAGCATGACCGCGTCCGCACCGTCGAGCACGGCGTTGGCCACGTCGGAGGCCTCGGCGCGGGTCGGGCGGGAGTTGGTGATCATGGACTCCAGCATCTGGGTGGCCACGATGACCGGCTTGGCGTTCTCGCGCGCCATCTGCACCGCGCGCTTCTGCACCAGCGGCACCTGCTCGAGCGGCAGCTCCACGCCGAGGTCGCCGCGGGCGACCATGATGGCGTCGAAAGCCAGCACGATGGCTTCCAGATTGTCGATGGCTTCGGGCTTTTCGAGCTTGCCGATGACCGGCACCCGGCGGCCCACGCGATCCATGATGTCGTGCACCAGCTCCACATCGGAGGGCGAGCGCACGAAGGACAGCGCGATGAAGTCCACGCCCAGGTTCAGGGCGAATTCCAGGTCGTCGATGTCCTTTTCGGACAGCGCGGGCACGGACACGTCCATGCCGGGCAGCGAGACGCCCTTGTTGTTGGAGACGGGGCCGCCCTCGGTGACCCGGCAGATGACGTCGTTGTCCTCGACACGCAGCACGGTCAGCCCGACCTTGCCGTCGTCCACGAGCAGCCGGTCGCCGGGCTTGGCGTCCTTGGCGAGGTGTTTGTAGGTGGTGGAAACCCGGTCGTGAGTTCCTACGATGTCGTCGACGGTGATACGGACTTCCTCGCCGGTGTTCCAGACGGTCTTGCCGTCGCCCTCGAACCGGCCCAGCCGGATCTTCGGGCCCTGCAGGTCGGCGAGAATACCGACGGCGCGGCCGGCCGTATCGCTGGCAGCGCGCACCTTCTTGTAGTTCTCGGCATGATCGGAGTGCTCGCCGTGGCTGAAGTTCAGGCGCGCAACGTCCATGCCACTTTCGACGAGCTCACGAATCCGGTCCTCGGATGACACTGCTGGTCCGAGGGTGCACACAATCTTCGTTCGTCGCATCACGCGTTCAACCCTAGACCTGTGACAACCCTCATGCCGACCCCGGCACACACATATACAGATCTCGTAAGCAGCCGTTCAGCTATCTCACGATCAACGCGCAACGTGCCGGGCCAGACGGGTTTCCAGTCGAGTCTGACCGAAGCCGAGGACCAGGCATATTACCCAGTAGTAGATTGCCGCGACGCCATAGAGCGCGAAGAAGTCGAAGGTCGGCGCGGCGGCCATTTGCGCGGTGCGCAGCAACTCGGTCACCAGAATGGTGGAAGCGAGCGACGTGTCCTTCACCAGGGAGATGAGGGTGTTGGACAGCGGGGGCACCGCGATGCGGGAGGCCTGCGGCAGGATGATCAGCCGCAGCGCCTGCGCATAGTTCATGCCGACCGAGTAGGACGCCTCCCACTGGCCCTGGGCCACCGAAAGAATCGCGGCCCGAATGATTTCCGCCGCATAGCCGCCGACATTCAGGCTGAACGCGATGATGGCCGCCGGAAACGGCTCCAGCACGATATTGAAGGCGGGCAGGCCGAAGAAGATGATGAACAGCTGCACCAGCAGCGGCGTGCCGCGAATGATCGAGATGTAGAAGCGCGCGGCCGCGTGCAGCGGCCACACGCTCGACATCCGGGCCAGCGCCACGAACAGCGCTATCGTCAGGCCGATCACGAAGCTGATGGCGGTCAGCGGCAGCGTCTTGGTGACCGTGGCCTCCAGCATGGGCCAGAGATTGTGCCGTACCAGCGCCCAGGTGGCGTCGTCCATCGTCGAATTGCCCTGTGTCGCTTACTTGCTGACGTCGGTGCCGAAGTACTTGTCGGAGATCTTGGCGAGCGTTCCGTCGGCGCGCAGTTCGTCGAGCGCCTTGTCGACCTGATCGGTCAGCGCCTGCGAGTCCTTGCGGGCGGCGAAGGCCTGCTTGGAGACCTCACCGGTCTTGCCGACGACCTGGATGGTGCCGGTGCCCTGCTGCTTGGTGTAGGCGTTCACCGCGAGGGTGTCGTTGACGGTGGCGTCGGCACGGCCGGTCTTGAGCAGTTGCACCGCCTCCACGAAGCCGGGGATGGCCTCGACCTTGCAGCCGGCGCCCTTGGCGGTGTCGGCCCAGTTGGAGGTCTCGGACTGGGCGCAGGTCTTGCCGTTCAGATCGGCCAGGGCGTGGACGCCGTCATTGCCGGTCTTGGTGACGATGACGCCCTCGGAGACGGTGTAGGGCTGGGAGAGCGAATACTTCTGCTCGCGTTCGGGTTTGATGGTGACCTGGTTGGCGATGAGGTCCACGCGCTTGGATTCCAGTGCGGCGAACAGCGAGTCCCAGGGGGCGGTGGTGAATTCCACCTTCTTGCCGATCTTGTCGCCGACGGCCTTGATGACGTCGACGTCGTAGCCGGTGAGGGTGCCGTTGTCCTGGTAGGTGAACGGGGAGTAGTTGCCCTCGGTGCCGACTTTGAGCGTGTTCGCGTCGTCCTTGCTCGAACTGCATGCGACGAGCCCTGCGGCGGCGACAACGGCGAGCATGACGGCGGTGAGCTTACGGCGCACGACGGGGACCTCTCCTCGGGCGTGGCTGACCACGCGACAAAACAACCGACAAAGGGTACGCCGCGAACCGACCGGGCGGCACGGCAACCATCAGGATGCGCGAAACTCTGGCGCGAAATCGCGCCCGATGATAAGCGCGAACGGCCGCCACCCGGTCGGGTGGCGGCCGTTGGACGCGGAAGTATCGCCGTCAGTCGCGCAGCGGACGTCCCTGCAGGTCGGGGACCTTGCCGGTGAGCATGAGAATGCCGTCGATCAGCGACCAGACTCCGCAGCCGCCGCAGGTGATCAGCTGCAGCACACCGATCGTGGTGTAGCCCAGGTAGAACCGGCCGACACCGAAGTGCCCGATGAAGATCTGCAGCAGGCCCGCGGTGAGCTTGCTCTTGTCCGAGAACGGAACTCCGAATTGGTCGCGGCCGAACGGGGCTTCCGGGTCACCGCCGTAGGGCCCGGCCGGGCCCGGTATCGGATACGGCATCGGTTGGTCGTACGGCTGACCCGGCTGGCCGTACGGCTGACCCGGCTGGCCGTAGGGCTGCTGGCCCGGGTACGGCTGCTGACCGTAGGGCTGCCCGTACTGCGGGCCGGTGCCGGGAACGCCGTACTGCGGCCCGTCCTGCATCGGCGGCTTGTCGAATGGGTCGGTCACTCACGTCCTCCTGATCGCGGTCAGCAGCCATTCTTGCCGGACTCGACCGTCTTCGCCTGGTCGACCGCGGTGGACTCCGTCTCGTCCGGCTCGGAATCGCCGGTTTCGGAAGAGATATCGCGCTCGGTCTCGGATTCGTTGCCGCCGGCCGGGGGTTCCGTTCCGGTGTCACCGGTGGATTTTTCGGCGGTCGGCTCGTCGACCTCGGTGACCGCAGCCTTCGAATCCCCTGCCGCGGAGCCGGTTCCGGCCGCCGCACCTGCCGCCCCGAACGCCCGCAGCGCACCGAACTGCCACGGCCAGGGCCGTTCCACGCCGGCGCGCAGCTGGTCGGCGGTCTCACGGCCCTTGGTGGCGAACAGGAAATAGGCCACGGCGCAGACGAATACGATCGCCGAGGTGAAGGTGTTGATGCGGAGGCCCAGGATGTGGGTGGCCTCGTCGTCGCGCAGCAGCTCCACGAAGAAGCGGCCGAAGCAGTAGACCGCCACGTAGAGCGCGAACAGGCGGCCGTGGCCGATGCGGAACTTGCGATCCACGTAGAGCAGCACGGCCACGCCGAGCAGGTTCCAGATCAGCTCGTAGAGGAAGGTCGGCTGCACGATCTTCTCCGCCGGGCCCGCGGCGGTGCCGTTCATCATGTCCAGCTGGCCGCTGTGGTCGTAGCGCAGGAAGATCTCCAGGCCCCACGGCACCTTGGTCTCGCGGCCGTAGAGCTCCTGGTTGAAGTAGTTGCCGAGCCGGCCGACGGCCTGGGCCAGCAGGATGCCCGGGGCGATGGCGTCACCGAAGGCGGGCAACGGAATCCGGTACACCCGGCAGCCGATCCAGGCGCCGATGCCGCCGAGCAGCACCGCGCCCCAGATGCCGAGGCCGCCCTCCCAGATCTTGAGCGCGTTGATGGGGTGACCGCCGGCGCCGAAGTACTTCTGCCAGTCGGTGGCCACGTGGTAGAGCCGTCCGCCGATCAGGCCGAACGGCACCGCGAACATGGCCACGTCGAGCACCATGCCGGTCTGGCCGCCGCGCGCCACCCACCGCTTCTCACCCAGCCAGATGGCCGCGATGATGCCGAGGATGATGCAGATGGCGTACGCCCGCAGCGGGAACGGCCCAATGTTCCAGACCCCGCGCGGCGGGCTGGGAATGTAGGCCAGGACATCGGCACCGGCGCTCTCGGCAAGGGCTCGTATGGTCACGAGTCCCCACCGTAGCCCAACAGGCCTGCGGCATGCTGTCTCAGGTCGGCGCGCGCCGTGGGATTCGCCGCCGCGGGTCGCGCCGGCACCCGGTAACGCAACGGATATACGAAGCGGCGCGCATCCCCGCACCGCCGGACAACGCCCAAGGGTGCGTACCGAATTCGGTACGCACCCTTGGGTATTGCCTTGGTTACGAGGAGACCGCCGCCGAGCGGACGCCCTGCGCCAGCTCCGCCGTCAGCGTCCGGACCGCGTCCAGACCCTGTGCCGCCGCGGTCACCAGGGCCGAGCCCACGATGACACCGTCCGCATAGGAGGCGATTTCGGCCGCCTGCGCGCCATTGCGCACACCCAGGCCGACGCCGATCGGAATGTCGGAGTGGCTGCGCACCCGCGCGCACAGGGCCGGGGCCATGGAGGACACCGCGTCGCGCGCACCGGTCACACCCATGGTCGAGGCCGCGTACACGAAACCCTTGCTGGCTTCGAGGGTCTTGACCAGGCGCTCCTCGGTGGACGACGGCGCGACCAGGAAGATGCGATCCAGATTGTGGGTCGAGGACGCCACGAACCAGTCGTCGGCCTCCTCCGGAATCAGGTTGGGCGTGATCAGGCCGAGGCCGCCCGCCGCCGCCAGATCGCGGGAGAAGCTGTCGACGCCGTACTTGAGCACCGGGTTCCAGTAGGTCATGACGACGGCCTTGCCGCCCGCCTGGGAGATGGCCTCCACGACCTTGAACACGTCACGCACCCGGACGCCGCCGGCCAGCGCCTGCTCGGCGGCATGCTGGATGGTCGGGCCGTCCATCACCGGATCGGAGTAGGCGACGCCGACTTCGATGATGTCGCAACCGGATTCGACCATGGCCTTGCACACGTCGATGGAACCCTGGAGGTCCGGGTAACCGGCGGGCAGGTAGCCGATGAGCGCGGCGCGGTTCTCCTCGCGGGCGGCTGCGAAGGTGTTCGCGAGGCGGGACTGCTGGCTCACTGCTTCTCCCCTGCGTTCTCTTCGGCCTTGTCGAACAGCCCGAACCACTCGGCGGCGGTGTCCATGTCCTTGTCACCGCGACCGGACAGGTTCACCACGATGATCGCGCCCTCGCCGAGCTCCCTGCCGAGTTTCACCGCGCCCGCGACCGCGTGCGCGGACTCGATGGCCGGAATGATGCCCTCGGCACGGCTCAGCAGCAGCAGCGCGTCCATGGCCTCGGTATCGGTGATCGGGTAGTACTCCGCCCGGCCGATGTCCTTGAGGTAGGCGTGCTCCGGGCCGACGCCCGGGTAGTCCAGACCGGCCGAAATCGAATGGGATTCGATGGTCTGGCCGTCTTCGTCCTGGAGCAGGTAGGAGTACGCGCCCTGGAACGCACCCGGAGTGCCACCGGTGAAAGTCGCTGCGTGACGGCCGGTTTCGACACCGTCACCCGCGGCCTCGTAGCCGATCAGGCGCACGCCCGGATCGTCGATGAAGGCGTGGAAGATGCCGATGGCATTGGAACCGCCACCGACGCAGGCGGTTACGGCGTCGGGCAGGCGGCCGGTCAGGGCCTGCACCTGCTGGCGCGCCTCCAGGCCGATGATGCGCTGGAAGTCGCGCACCATGAGCGGGAACGGGTGCGGGCCCGCGGCGGTGCCGAAGCAGTAGTAGGTCTGCTCGGCATTGGTGACCCAGTCGCGCAGCGCCTCGTTGATGGCGTCCTTGAGGGTCTGCGAACCCGTTGTCACACTGATGACTTCGGCGCCGAGCAGCCGCATGCGGGCCACGTTCAGCTGCTGGCGCACGGTGTCGACCGCGCCCATGTAGACGACGCACTCGATGCCGAGCAGCGCGCAGGCGGTGGCGGTCGCGACGCCGTGCTGGCCCGCGCCGGTCTCGGCGATGACGCGGGTCTTGTTCATGCGCTTGGCCAGCAGCACCTGGCCCAGCACATTGTTGATTTTGTGAGAACCGGTGTGGTTCAGGTCTTCCCGCTTCAGCAGGATGCGCGCGCCGCCGGCGTGCTGCGCCAGGTTCTGACACTCGAACACCGGCGACGGGCGCCCGGTGTAGTCACGCTGCAGGCGATCCAGCTCGTCGAGGAAGTTGGGATCGACCCGGGCCTTGTCGTATTCGGCGGTGACCTCTTCGATCACGGCCATCAGCGCCTCGGGCACGTGCCGCCCGCCGTACACGCCGAAGTGCCCGCCCAGATCGGGTTCGTGGCTCTTGTGCGTGATGCCGTCACTGGCCTGCGGGAGGCCGAGACCGTTCTTGCCGGAGGCCATTTCGGAAGAAACTCCGTGAGTTTGCGTCATCGGCTCTTTCACCGTCCCCGGCGAACCGGCTTCGGGCACGAGGGGTGGGTTCCGGCGGTCACCAGCTCGGCCACCGCGGCGCGCGGGTCGCCGCTGGTCACCAGGCCCTCGCCGACGAGCACGGCGTCCGCGCCCGCCCCGGCGTAGGCCAGCAGGTCGGCGGTGCCGCGAATGCCGGACTCGGCCACCCGGATCACTTCACTGGGCAGGCCGGGGGCGATGCGCGCGAACACATCCCGGTCCACCTCGAGGGTCTTGAGGTTGCGGGCGTTCACGCCGATCACGCTGGCGCCGGCCTCGAGGGCGCGGTCGGCCTCCTCCTCGGTGTGCACCTCGACCAGCGCGGTCATGCCGAGCGATTCGGTGCGGTCGATGAGCGCGGACAGCACGTCCTGTTCCAGGGCGGCCACGATCAGCAGGATCACGTCCGCGCCGTGGGCACGGGCCTCGTGGATCTGGTACGGGCCGACGATGAAGTCCTTGCGCAGGATCGGAATGTCCACCGCCGCGCGAACCGCGTCGAGATCCGCGAGGGAACCGCCGAAGCGGCGCTGCTCGGTCAGCACGCTGATGATGCGCGCGCCGCCGTCCTCGTAGGCCCGGGCCAGGTCGGCGGGGTTCGGGATGTCCGCGATCGCACCCTTGGAGGGGCTGGCCCGCTTCACCTCGGCGATCACTCCGATCCCCTCCGCGTGCAGGGCGGCCTTGGCGTCACGCGGGGGTTTGGCCTGCGCGGCGGCTGCCTTCACCGCCTGGAAATCCAGAAGGGCTTCCCGAGCGGCCACATCCGCGCGGACCCCGTCGAGAATCGAGTCGAGTACCGTCATCTGGCTCGAATCCTTTCTGGGGAGACGGACTTGCTGCCTGAGAATCCCCCCAGGCGCTGTCTCACCGATGCTGATAAAGAGTAAATGGCTATGCTCCCGTGCTTGACAGCGGGGCGGGTACCGGCGGCGCTGCCGGTACCCCACCCAGCTCAGGGGCGGTTGTCACGCGCTGCCCCGTTACCCGGATCATCGTGCGCGGCAGGGTGATTGGTTTCATCGTCGGTCGGGTCGACGCCCTCGTCGAGGGCATCCCACAGCACGCGACCCGACAACTGCTTGTCGGCGGCGGCCGGGGTCCCGGATTCGTGGTCCTGGACCCGGGCCTGATGTGCGGCAACCTGCTCGGCCGCCGACAGCTTCCGCGCCGCCGGACTGTCGTACTTGCCGGACATCCGGGAGGTCCCGGACGACTGCCGGACCAGGAGCAGACCGGCCACGAACGCGGCCACCGCACCGGCCAGGCACACCACGGCCGGCAGCGTCGAGGTCGTCACCGCGCCCGCGTGGTCACCCCCGTGCAGTTCGGCCAGTCGCGTAGCGCGATCGGCGGTCCCCTTGTGCATGAGCAGGGCGTACGCGGGCACTGCGGACACCGCGGCCAGGACCGCGACCACCACGCCGACGCCGCGCCGCCACCAGCCGTGGGTGGCGAACACCGCCGCGATGGTGGCCAGGAAGACCAGCGCCAGTGGCGTCAGGGCCCCGAACCACACACCGCCGTTGAGATCTCGATGGCGCGGCAGGCCGTAGTCGCTGGTGATCTCGAGCCGGGCCCACGTCATGCGGGACGACCCCCAGAGCAGCGCCGCCGCGACCGCCAGCAGCGCCACCGCGGCGATCGGCCGCGACCGCTTCCGCGCCCCCGCGGCGTTCGTGTCGGCTTCCGCCGCAGCGGCATTCGCCTCGGCCAGGTCCGCCGCCTGCGCGCGTTCGGCAGTGCGCGCGGCGTCGGTCTCGGCGCGTGGATCGGTGCCGGCGGCACCGGTTTTCCCGGTGTCCGCCCCGGCGGGCTTCGAATCGGCTTGCGCCGCTGCGTTTTCCCGCTCCGCGCCGCCTTCGGGTGTTGTGCTGCCTTCGGGTGTCGCTTTCCGTTCCCGGCCCCTGGCCGGGTCCTGATCGCTCATTGATCCGCGCCGTTCGGGCGGTAGGCGCGCACGGTCTCGGCGGCAGCGATCGCCTTGAGGACGGCCATGGCCTTGTTGCGGGATTCGACGTCCTCGTAGTCCGCGTCGGAGTCGGCGACGATGCCGGCGCCGGCCTGGACATAGGCGGTGCCGCCCTTGAGCAGGGCGGTGCGGATGGCGATCGCGGTGTCGGCGTCACCGGCGAAGTCCAGGTAGCCGACCACACCCGCGTAGACACCGCGGCGGGTGGGCTCGAGCTCCTCGATCAACTCCATGGCGCGGACCTTGGGCGCACCGGAGAGGGTGCCCGCGGGGAAGCAGGCCTGGACCGCGTCGAGGGCGATCTTGCCGGCGCGCAGGCGGCCGCAGACCGTGGAGACCAGGTGCATGACGTGCGAGTAGCGCTCGACGTGACGGTACTCGGTGACGCGCACGGTACCGGGCTCGCAGACCCGGCCCAGATCGTTGCGGCCCAGATCGACGAGCATGAGGTGCTCGGCGTTCTCCTTCTCGTCGGCGAGCAGGCCCTTCTCGAGCAGGAGATCGTCCTCCTCGGTGACGCCGCGCCAGCGGGTGCCCGCGATCGGGTGCGTGGTGGCCACGCCGTCCTTCACCGTCACCAGCGATTCGGGGCTGGAGCCGACGATGGAGAACGCGGTGCCACCGGAGCCGTCCGGGATGTGCATGAGGTACATGTACGGGCTCGGGTTCGAGGCCCGCAGCATGCGGTAGAGGTCCAGCGGGGTGCCGTTGTAGTCCATCTCGAAGCGCTGCGAGAGCACCACCTGGAACGCCTCGCCGGCCTCGATCTCCTTGACCAGCCGGCGCACGCCCGCGCCGAATTCCTCGGAGGTGCGCTGCCGGCGGTAGTTGGGCTCGGGGCGGTCGAACACCGAGACGGTGGAGTCGGCGGGGGCGGCCAGGGCCTCGGTCATGCGGTCCAGGCGGGCCATCGCGTCGTCGTAGGCCGCGTCCACGTGCTCGTCGGTGCCGTTCCAGTTGACGGCATTGGCGATGAGGGTGATCGCGCCCTCGTGGTGGTCGAAGGCGGCCAGGTCGGTGGCCAGCATCAGAACCATCTCGGGGACCTGCAGGTCATCGGTGGCGATGCTGGGCAGGCGTTCGAGGCGGCGCACGGTGTCGTAGCCGAGGTAGCCGACCAGGCCGCCGGTCAGCGGCGGCAGACCGGGCAGCCGCTCGGTGCGCAGCACCTGCAGCGACTCGCGCAGCGCGGCGAGCGGATCGCCGCCCACCGGCGCGTCGGCGGGAGTCTGGCCGAGCCAGGCCGCCGCGCCGTCGATCACGGTCAGCGCGCTGGGACTGCCCGCGCCGATGAACGACCATCGCGACCAGGAGCGGCCGGTCTCCGCCGATTCCAGCAGGAAGGTGCCGGGCCGGTCCGCGGCCAGTTTGCGGTAGGTCGAGAGCGGAGTCTCGGAGTCCGCCAATACCTTTCGGACCACCGGGACCACCCGGTGGTCGGCCGCGAGCGCCCGGAACTGCTCCCGGGAGGTGGTGGTATCGATAGCCGCGTTCAGAGGCAAACCATGCGCGCCGTGCATTCACCCATCATTCCAGGCCCGCCCGACGCTATCTAAATCGCGCTCCCCGCCCAGCCGAGCAAGCGGCCGCGGCGAATACCTGAAGCGGTCATCACTACACGCGCGGCGGTCTCCACACGCGGTGGATCGTCACTGCTCCGGCAGCAAGATGGAGAGGTCGCACGCGGTTATCCCCATTCTCGAGAGGAGTTCAACACAGATGTACCCCTCGCAACCGATGGCACCGGAGGGTCCACGCCACCCCGCTCCGCAGCTGGCTCCGGGCGGGCTGCCCGGCCAGCCGCCCCGGATGATGCATATGAACCACGGCTGGAAGTACTCCGCCATCGCCTCGTTCGTCACGTATGTGAAGGCCCTGGAAGCGCTCGATCCGCGCAGCTTCCCGGACGAGTACGCCGAGTACAGCGACCGCATCAGGGAACTCGAGCCGTTCCTGCGCGCCCACGGGATCCTGGACGTCATGGATATCAAGAACCCGGAGGTCGCCGCCCTCATCGGTGTGTGAGGTAGGACCGGCACCCGGTGCCGGGGGTGGTTGGGGCTCCGGGGGCCGTTCCCCGGACCCTCGAGCAGAGGCCCGGTGGGGCCCGGTTCGCGGGGCGCCAAGCCCGAAGCCCAGCAAAGGATTTCATCGGGGGCTCTGATAGCTCGTGCACGATGAATTGGGGGTAGGGTGCGGGTATGAAGGTTGGTCAGCTCGCACCCAATTTCGAACTTCCGGACCAGTCGGGGACCGTGCGGTCGCTCGAGTCGCTGCTCGCGGACGGACCGGTGGTGTTGTTCTTCTATCCCGCGGCGAACACGCCGGTGTGCACGGCCGAGGCCTGCCACTTCCGGGATCTGGCAACGGAATTCAAGGCCGCCGGGGCGACCTGCGTGGGGATCAGCGCGGATTCCGTCGAGGTGCAGTCCGGGTTCGCGGAGAAGCAGGGACTGAGCTATCCGGTGCTGTCCGATCCCGGAGCCAAGGTGGCCGCCGAGTTCGGCGTGAAGCGCGGCCTGCTGGGCGCGCTGGTGCCGGTGAAGCGGACGACCTTCGTCATCGATCAGGACCGGACCGTCGCCAAGGTCATCAACAGCGAGATGCGCGCGAACGTGCACGCCGACGAGGCGTTGAAGTTCCTGCGCGAGCGCTGAGCAGGTTCCCGCGCGAGCGCTGAGCCCCCACCGCGTCGCTCCTGTGCGCGCCAACAATTCGGACATACGCTGAGCGCATGACTACGCCCAGCACCGACCAGGAGCGAAAGCCTTCAACCTTCGTCACGTGGCGCAATCGCATCATTGGCGGAGTGGTGGCCGCGGTCGTTTTGTGGCTGGTGTATCTGATGCTGGCCGCATTCATTCCACGGTGGTGGGCGCAGCGCATCGGCGAATGGGTGAGCGGGAGTTTCGCCAAGGGCATCTGGTACGGCCTGATAATGGGCGCGGTATGTACGGCTGTGCCACTTTTCCTGTTCCTGGCCGCAGGACTCAGCTGGCGTAAACGGGGCGGCATGTTTATGGCGGGCGGCGCGGCGGTTCTCGCGATCGTCATCGCCATCCCGAATTTGATGACGCTGACCATCGTGTGGGGCAACTCGAATGCCGCACACGCCGGTGAGCGCATTCTCGATGTCGACGGGCCGGGATTCCGCGGTGCCACGCTGGCGGGTGCGATCGTGGCCGCGTTGCTGTTCCTGCTGATGGCATTTCTCTTGGGGCGCAGGCGATTCCGCCGGTACCGTGCCGAACGCCGGCACGCCGAACCGGAAAAGCCTCGCGTGGAGCCCGAAACTCCGACACCTCCGCCCGAACTCGGCGCGAACTGAATCCACTCGCGACACGCGTGATCGATGTCACGTCATTCGGCAACACCGTGACTGGCGAGCGAAATCGTGGCAAACTTTGACGTGCGAGTGACTCGTTCGATGCTGTTTCGCCGGCTCTCCCACGGGCCGGCACAACACGTCACTTGGCTGCTACGAGAGGGCGCGCACGGTGACCAAGTGGTTGAATCCCATGGAGCAGCGAGCGTGGCGTACCCTTGTCGCGCTCACCACCAGACTCCCCGCCGCATTGGATACCCAGCTACAACGTGAGTCCGGGATTACCCATTTCGAATACTTCGTGATGACTCTGCTCTCCGAAGAACCAGGTCACCGGTTGCAACTGAGTGACCTTGCGCAAAAGGCAAACGCATCGCTATCCCGGCTCTCGCACGTGGTCTCCAAACTCGAACGGCTGGGCTGGGCCGAGCGTGTCACCATTACCGGTCGCCGCGGCGCGCAGGCGGTGCTGACCGATGCCGGATATCAGAAGATCACCGAGGCCGCGCCCGGGTATCTGGAGTGCGTGCGCGGCCTGGCGTTCGACGGGCTGGACGCCGAGCAGACAAAGCAGCTGCTGGAACTGGGCGAGACCCTGGTGGCACAGCTGGACAAGGGCATGGCCCGCGGGCTCGGCCGCGCGGGGCGGCCGATCTCGCATCTGGACATGGACCCGAACGAATCGGGTTGACGCCGAAGGCTGTTCACCGACGCTGCAAGCTGGCTCGCCGAGGCCGGAAACCGTTGCCGCTCAGTCCTCGTCGGTGAGCAGCCGGTCGCCCTGGGACAGCAGCACGTCGGTGTCGAAGCAGGTGTGGGTGCCCGTGTGGCAGGCCGCGCCCTCCTGGTCGACGACGAGCAGCACGGTGTCGCCGTCGCAGTCCAGCCGTACCTCGTGCACGTACTGGGTGTGGCCGGAGGTCTCGCCCTTGACCCAGTACTGCTGGCGCGAGCGCGAATAGTAAGTGCCCTTGCGGGTTTCCAGGGTGCGGGCCAGCGCCTCGTCGTCCATCCACGCCATCATGAGCACGTCGCCGGTGCTCTTCTCCTGCGCGATGGCGGCGAACAGCCCGTCGGAGTTGCGCTTGAGGCGCCGCGCGATCGCGGGATCCAGGGTGCTCATCGAACGGTGATTCCTTCCGCGCGCATGGCGTCCTTGACCTGGCCGATGGAGAGGTCGCCGAAGTGGAAGACACTGGCGGCCAGCACCGCGTCCGCGCCGGACTGCACGGCGGGCGCGAAGTCGGCGACCTTGCCCGCGCCACCGGAGGCGATGACCGGCACCGAGACCGCGGCGCGCACCGCGCGGATCATGGGCAGGTCGAAGCCCGCCTTGGTGCCGTCGGCGTCCATGGAGTTGAGCAGGATCTCGCCGACGCCCAGTTCGGCTCCGCGCACGGCCCATTCGACGGCGTCGATGCCGGTGCCGCGCTTGCCGCCGTGGGTGGTGACCTCCCAGCCGGACGGGGTCGCGGGCTGCCCCTCGGGCACGGTGCGGGCGTCGACCGACAGCACGATGCACTGGGAGCCGAACCGCTCCGACATTTCGCGCAGCACCTCGGGGCGGGCGATGGCGGCGGTGTTGACCGACACCTTGTCCGCGCCCGCGCGCAGCAGCCGGTCCACGTCCTCGACGGTGCGCACGCCGCCGCCGACCGTGAGCGGGATGAAGATCTGCTCGGCGGTGCGGGTGACCACGTCGATCATGGTGCCGCGGTCGCCGGTGGAGGCGGTGACGTCGAGGAAGGTCAGCTCGTCGGCGCCCTGGGCGTCGTAGGTGGCCGCGAGTTCCACGGGATCGCCCGCGTCCCTGAGGTTTTCGAAATTGACGCCCTTGACCACGCGCCCGGCATCTACGTCCAGGCACGGAATCACGCGTACGGCCACCGTCATTTCACGACCTCTGTCTTCAGCATTGCTCTGCCTCTCCTCGGACCCGGTCGGCGGTGTCCGCGATCAGGTCCAGTAGTTCCTCGTGCACGCCGGGCGCGGCGGCCAGCACCGAACCGGATTCGATGGTCCAGTCCCGGCCCAGCAGGTCGGTGACCACGCCGCCGGCGGCCCGGACCAGGGCCACGCCCGCGGCGTTGTCCCACGGATGATGTCCGAACACCACGGCCCCGCCCAGAATTCCCGAGGCGGTGTAGGCCAGGTCGATGCCGGTGGAGCCGTACATGCGCTGGCGGCCGGACAGCCGGCTCAGCGCTCCCAGCAGGTTGAAGCGGAAGATGCCCGGAATCCGGCCCGCCCCATCGATATTGAAGCTGCCGAAGCCGATCATCGCGGTGGCGAGCTTGGCCGGGGCCAGGCTCGGCAGCGGGTTGCCGTTCAGCAGCAGCGGGCCGTCCGCGACCGCCGCGTAGCGCTGGCCCAGGACCGGCAGCCAGGTCAGGCCGATGACCGGGACGCCGTCGCGCACCAGCGCCAGCAGCATGCCGCACATGGGGCTGCCCGCCGAATAGTTGAAGGTGCCGTCGATGGGGTCCAGCACCCAGGCGGTGCCGGAGGTCAGCTGCGGACCGCCGAATTCCTCACCGTGCACCGGGATTCCGGTGCGTTCGCCCAGCCGCTGCGAGATGGTGCGCTCGAGCTCCAGGTCGAGTTCGGTGGCGAAGTCGTTGCGCCCCTTCTCGACCGCGCTCGGCGCCCCGATGCCCTCGACGAAACGCGGTGCGGCGGAGTCGAGAACCTCACTGGCGATGCCGAGCAGTTCGGCGAGTTCAGCGGCCACGGCGCTAGCGAACCGCGGCCAAGGCTTCGGGCAGGGTGAACCGGCCCGCGTACAGGGCCTTGCCGATGATCGCGCCCTCGACGCCCTCGTCCACCAGCGTCGCGATGGCACGCAGGTCGTCGAGCTGGGAGATGCCGCCCGACGCGATGACCGGGGCCTCGCAGGCATTGGCGACCTGGCTCAGCAGGTCCAGGTTCGGCCCGGTCAGTGTGCCGTCCTTGGAGACGTCGGTGACCACGTACCGCGAGCAGCCGTCGCGCTCGAGGCGCTCGAGCACCTCCCACAGGTCGCCGCCGTCGGTCACCCAGCCGCGGCCGCGCAGCCGCCACTCGCCGTCGATGAGCTTCACATCCATACCGACGGCGATCTTGTCGCCGTACTCGCCGATGGCCCGGGCACACCACTCCGGATTCTCGATCGCCGCGGTGCCGAGGTTGACGCGCGCGCAGCCGGTGGCCAGCGCGGCCTTCAACGACTCGTCGTCCCGAATCCCGCCCGACAGCTCGACCTTCACATCGAGTTCGCCGATCACCTCGGCCAGCAGTTCGCGGTTGGAGCCCTTGCCGAACGCGGCGTCCAGGTCGACCAGATGCACCCACTCGGCACCGGCGTGCTGCCAGGCCAGCGCGGCGTCGCGCGGCGAACCGTAACTGGTTTCGCTGCCCGCCTCCCCCTGAACCAGGCGCACAGCCTCACCATTGGCGACATCGACGGCAGGTAGCAGCACAAGACTCACGGGGTAAGCCTAGTGGTTGCCCGCCGTCACACCGACCGCAGGGTGAACCGCGTCAGCCGCCCACCGCGCGGCGGAAACGATTTCCGGGGCGGGGGCACGCGGGCGGTGTCACGCTGTGGGGAGGTCGGGGTCGTCGATCGAAGGGAGCTCGTTGTGCGGAAGGTGGGGCTGGTCGTGCGGAAGGTGGGGATCGGGCTGGCGGCGCTGGCGCTGGCCTGCGGTGCGGCCGGGTGCGGCGACAGCGGCGGGTCGGGGGCGCGGCCCGGCCCGGCGGCGAGCACCGCGGCGCAGGCCGGGGAGCCGACGGCGGTGACCACCACGCGCACACCCGCGGATACCACGGCGGGGACGGGAGCGCAGCCGTGCAAGCCCGAGCCGGGGGTGATTCGAAGTGCCGCCGCCACATTGGCTCCGGTCGAGGTGGTGCCGGGGACGCCGTGGAAGTGGGCGTTGCCCGCGGCGGGGGCGCGGACGACGGTCAATGACATCTGCTCGACCCTGTCGGCGTACTTGATCACGATCGAGGGGGCGACGGCCAGCTCACCCATGCAGGTGTTGCTGTTCCATCGCGGGAGCTACGTCGGCACCGCGGACCCCAGGTGGAATTCGTTCATCTCCCCGGATCCGAACCACACCACCGACGACACCGTGGGGCTGCGGTACAAGATCCCCGGCAGCTGCAATGCCTGCTCGGACGGAACCTTCTACTGCGTCCAATTCCATTGGGACGGAACCAAGGCGCAGATGGCCGGGCGGCCGCCGGAGGTGTCGGGGACGACCGTGACGCCCGGGTCGACCAGGTGCTGAGGCGGGGGTCAGCCGTCTCGGGTATGGGATTCGAGGACCCGGTTCAACGTCAGGACGAAGTTGGCGCGTTCGGCGGCGGTGAAGCCCGGGAGTAGTTCTCGCTGGGCCGCTTCCAGGCGTTCGTCGAGGTCGGCCAGGTGGGCCCGCCCGGCGGGCGTGAGCCTGAGGGTGTTGCGGCGGCGGTCGGTGGGGTCGGGGGTGCGGTGGAGGAGGCCGCGGTCGGCCAGGTCGTTGACCGCGGCGACCACGTCGCTGCGGTCGATGCCGGTGCGGCGGCCCGCCTCGGCCTGGCTGAGGGGGCCGTGTTCGTCCAGGGTGGCGAGCAGGGCGTAGTGGTAGCGGCGGGAACCGGTGGGCTCCAGGGCTTTCTCGGTGCAGCGGTTGGCGATGATCGCGACCTGGCCGATGAGGCGGGTGGGAAGAGCGCGCAGCCGGCCGGAGGCCCCTTGGGGCGCGGTGTCCATGAGAGGAATCTAGCAACACTTGTTGGGGACACCCACAATCGGTTACATTGGTTCCACCAACGTTGGAGCTACCAACAAACTCGTCGAAAGACCGTAGCCATGAATGCGATCGACACCACAACCCGGCAATTCCAGGACCTGGCCGACAAATTCGAGATCACCGAGCTGGTCCACCGCCTCGGCCGTGCCCTCGATGAAGGCGACTGGGAGGAGCTCGCCGCCCTCTACACCGCCGATGCCACCGCCCGCACCCCCGGCGGCCTGGCCACCGGCCGCACCGCCCTGGTCACCCAGGCCGGCCGAAACCACTCCCCCGACCGGCAGATCCAGCACGTCATCAGCGGCATCCTGATCGATCTGGACGGCGACACCGCCAAGGTCCGGGCCAACCTCCTCGTCGTCTTCGCCTGGGGTCCTGCCCAAGACCCCACCCTCGGCTCCCAGCCGCGCCTGACCCTGGGCGAGGTCTATCGCTTCGACGCCGTCCGCACCCCCGACGGCTGGCAGTTCTCGAGCGTGGCCTCCAAGCCCATCTGGTCGGTCGGTACCCGGCCCGAGCCGTCAGCGGCCTAGAAACGACCGAAACCCCCGCCGGGAGCGGGGGTTTCGGTCGTTTCGGGGGCCGATCAGATCGAGTCGACCCAGTTGCGCAGGAGTTGGGCTCCGGCGTCGCCGGACTTCTCCGGGTGGAACTGGGTGGCCGACAGCGGGCCGTTCTCCACCGCGGCGAGGAACGGGACGCCGTGTTCGGCCCAGGTCAGCTTGGCCGGGGCGATCTGGCTGCCGCCGTCGTCGGTCCAGGCCCAGTGCTGGGCGGCGTAGGAGTGCACGAAGTAGAAGCGGGTGTCGGCGTCCATGCCCGCGAACAGGACGCTGTCCTCGGGAGCCTTCACCGTGTTCCAGCCCATGTGCGGGAGGACGGGGGCGTCCAGACGCTCGACGGTGCCGGGCCATTCGCCGCAGCCCTCGGTTTCCACCCCGAATTCGACGCCGCGTTCGAACAGGATCTGCATGCCGACGCAGATGCCGAGCACCGGGCGGCCGCCGGAGAGGCGCCTGCCGATGATGCGGTCACCGCGCACGGACAGCAGGCCCGCCATGCAGGCCGCGTACGCGCCGACACCGGGGACCACGAGACCGTCTGCGTTCAGGGCGATTTCGGGGTCGGCGGTAATGGTGACGTCCGCACCGGTACGGGCCAGGGCGCGGCCGGCGGAGTGCAGGTTGCCGGAGCCGTAGTCGAGCAGGGCGATCGTCTTGGTCATAGCGAGCCCTTCGTGGAGGGGACGCCGGACACGCGCGGGTCGTACTCGACGGCGGCGCGCAAAGCCCGTGCCACGGCCTTGTATTCGGCCTCGGTGATGTGGTGCTGGTCGCGGCCGTAGAGCACGCGCACATGCAGGGCGATGCGGGCGTTGAGCGCGATGGACTCGAACACGTGGCGGTTGATCACGGTCGAGTACGACGCGGTCGGAGCCACACTCGGAATGATGGTGTGCAGCATGTGATCCGGCTCGCCGGTGTGCACGCAGTACGGCCGCCCGGACACGTCGACGACGGCGTGCGCGAGGGTTTCGTCCATCGGGATGAAGCAGTCGCCGAAGCGGCGGATGCCCTTCTTGTCGCCGAGCGCCTGGCCCAGGGCCTGGCCGATGACGATGGCGGTGTCCTCGACGGTGTGGTGGGCCTCGATCTCGATGTCGCCCTTGGCCTGGACCGTCAGGTCGAAGCTGCCGTGCTGGCCGAAGGCGGTCAGCATGTGGTCGTAGAAGGGGACGCCGGTGGAGATGTCGGTCTTGCCGGAGCCGTCCAGATTGAGCTCCACCACGATGCTGGATTCGCGGGTGGTCCGCTCGACCCGGGCGATGCGGTCGGCACGGTCGGTGGTCATCGGGCGATCAGCTCCTCGGACGCCAGTTTCGCGCTGACGCGCAGGAATTCGTCGTTCTCGGCGGCCAGGCCGATGGTGGTGCGCAGGTAGCCGGGGATGCCGACATCGCGGATGAGCACGCCCTCGTCGAGGTAGTGCTGCCAGGCGCGCGGCGCGTCGGCGAAGCGGCCGAACAGCACGAAGTTGGCATCCGAGGGGATGACCTCGTAGCCCAGCTCGGCCAGCGCCGCCATCACCCGATCGCGCTGCGCCGCCAATTCGGCCACGCTGCCCAGGGTTTCGTCCGCGTGCCGCAGCGCCGCCCGCGCCGCGGCCTGGGTGACCACGGACAGGTGGTAGGGCAGGCGCACCAGCAGCATGGCGTCGATGACCGCGGGTGCGGCCACCAGGTAGCCCAGCCGCCCGCCCGCGAAGGCGAAGGCCTTGGACATGGTGCGGCTGACCACCAGTTTGGTGGGGTACTTGTCGATCAGGCTGATCGCGCTGGGCGCCGCGGAGAACTCGCCGTATGCCTCGTCGACCACCACGATGCCGGGCGCGGCCGCGAGGATGCGTTCCAGGTCCGCGAGCGGAATGCTGTGGCCGGTCGGGTTGTTGGGGCTGGTCACGAAGACCACGTCGGGGTTCTTCTCCCCCACCGTCAGCACCGCGTAGTCGATGTCGAGGGAGAAGTCGCCATTGCGCTTGGCCTCGATCCACTCGGTGTCGATGCCCTCGGAGATGATCGGGTGCATCGAGTACGAGGGCACGAAACCCAGTGCGCTGCGGCCGGGTCCGCCGAACGCCTGCAGCAGCTGCTGCAGGATCTCGTTGGAGCCGTTGGCGGCCCACACGTTCGCCGTGTCCACCGCGACGCCGGTCTGCCGAGTCAGGTAGGCGGCCAGATCGGCGCGCAGCCCGACCGCGTCGCGATCCGGGTACCGGTGCAGGTCGGCGGCCGCGGCGCGCACGGATTCGGCGACATCGTCGACGAGGGCCTTACTCGGCGGGTGCGGGTTCTCGTTGGTGTTCAGCTGCACCGGAACGGCCAATTGCGGTGCGCCGTAAGGACTCTTGCCACGCAGGTTCTCCCGCAGCGGCAGATCGTCGAGCGAGATATTCGATCCGGGGACGGTCACGGTACCTTCTTCCAGGCCGGCCTGTGCGCTCACCGCAGCTCTCCGAATCGCGCCTGCACGGCCTGGCCGTGTGCGGGCAGGTCCTCGGCATTGGCCAGTGCGACCACGTGCCCGGAGACATCCTTCAGCGCCGCCTCGGAGTACTCGACGACGTGGATGCCGCGCAGGAAGGTCTGCACGCTCAAACCCGAAGAGTGCCGGGCGCATCCGGCGGTGGGCAGCACATGGTTGGAGCCGGCGCAGTAGTCGCCGAGGGAGACCGGCGACCACGCGCCGACGAAAACCGCTCCGGCGGAACGGACCCGGGCCGCGACCGCGGACGCGTCGGCGGTCTGGATCTCGAGGTGCTCGGCGGCGTAGGCGTTGACCACGCGCAGGCCCTGGGCGATGTCGTCGACCAGCACGGTGCCGGACTGCTTGCCCGACAGTGCCTCCGCGACGCGGTCGTGGTGCTTGACCACGATCATCTGCGCGGTCAGCGCCGCGTCCACGGCATCGGCGAGCTCGACGCTGTCGGTCACCAGCACGCTGGCGGCCAGTACGTCGTGCTCGGCCTGCGAGATGAGGTCGGCGGCCACGTGCACCGGATCGGCGGTGGCGTCGGCGAGGATGGCGATCTCGGTGGGCCCGGCCTCGGCGTCGATGCCGACCAGGCCGCGGCACAGCCGCTTGGCGGCGGTCACATAGATATTGCCCGGGCCGGTGATCAGGTCGACCGGTTCCAGCTGTGCGCCGTCGGTGTCGGTGCCGCCGTAGGACAGCAGCGCCACGGCCTGCGCACCGCCGACCGCCCACACCTCCTCGACGCCCAGCAGCTTGGCCGCGGCCAGGATGGTCGGGTGCGGCAGGCCGCCGAACTGGGCCTGCGGCGGCGAGGCGACCACCAGCGAGTCCACGCCCGCGGCCTGCGCGGGAACCACGTTCATGACCACCGAGGACGGGTAGACGGCATTGCCGCCCGGCACGTACAGGCCGACCCGCTCGACCGGCACCCACCGCTCGGTCACGGTGCCGCCGGGCACCACCTGGGTGGTCTTGTCGGTGCGGCGCTGATCGTCGTGCACCTTGCGGGTGCGCTCGATGGCGACCTCGAGGGCCGCGCGCACGGCCGGGTCCAGCTCGGCCAGGGCCTTGTCCAGCTCGGCGGCGGGTACGCGCACCGCGGCGGGCCGCACGCCGTCGAACCGCTCGCTGAATTCCAGCGCGGCCTCGACGCCCCGATCCCGGATGGCCTCCACGACCGGTCGCACATGATGCAGCACCGAGTCCACGTCGACGCCCCCACGCGGCAGAGCCGCGCGCAGTTCGGCAGCAGTGGGAGTACGTCCGCGCAGATCCACGCGGGCGAGCTCGATGCGGCTAGTCATAGCGCTGTGCAGTCCTTGTCTGTGCTGATGTCGAGGGGTTCGCGACGCGGCCGAAACCGCTTGCGACCAGCTACCAGACTATCGGGTCACCGCCAGCGCTTTACGTCGCGGCCGAGCTCGCGCGGGTGTTCCCGGCCCGCGACCCGGGAACACCCGCCGGACCGGCGGTTATGAGGCGCGGGCCGCGGCACCGCTCAGACCGTGCTGCGGGCGGCCTCGGGACCGAAGCGAGCGGCCACCAGATGCTGCTGGGCGAAGGTCCACGCGTTCTGGGTGACGAAGTAGAGCAGGATGGCGATGGGCATCACCGGGCCGACCAGCAGGGCTCCGGCGGGGAAGACCCACTGCGAGAGCGTGTTCATGATCCGGACCTGCGAGCCCGCCGCGCCTTCGGCGGGTTGCGGCTGACGGGCGACGGCGGCGCGGGCGGTGAAATGGGTCGCGATCGCCGCGATGATCATGAGCGGAATCGCCACGGCGGCAACGGTTCCGAAGGACGAGCCGGCGGTGGACAGGGTGGCCTCCAGCGGTGCGCCGAACAGTTTGGCGTCCAGGAAGGACTGCACCTGCGTGGCATTGAACACGTAATTCTGGGTGTGACCTGGCTGGAAGGACCGCAGCACGTGGTAGAGGCCGATGAAGACCACCGTCTGGCCGATGATCGGCAGGAAACCGGTCAGCACGTTGACGCCGGACTCGCGCTGTAGCTCCTGCATGGCCCGCGCCTGCTTCTCCCGGTCGCCCGCGTGCTTGCGCTTGATCTCCTGCAGCTTCGGCTGCATCTCGGCCAGCGCGCGGGAGAACTTCAACTGCGCGATGAACGGCCGGATCAGCAGGGCCCGCAGGGTCATGACGAGGAAGACGATGGCCAGCACCCAGGCCAGGCCACTGGTCGCGCCGAGCAGCGACGCGAAGGCGGTGTGCCACAGCCACAGCACGGCGGACACGGGGTAGTAGATGAAATCGAGCACGGAGTACCTCGCTGCGCAGCGCCCGCACACGGGTGCGGGCGAAAGGAATTCGGGACGGCGGAGAACCCGACAGCGCACACGACCGGGACAGGTCGTGCGGGCGCGGTCAGGCCGCGAGGACTCCGGGTGCGCGCGGGCGCGGGCGGCCCGGGGCGTCGGGATTGCTCTGCCGCAGGAACGCGCCGCGGCGCCGCCGTCCGGCGGATTCCGCCGGACCGATGTGCGCGGTGGCCGCGAGCAGCGGACCGCGCGCCGACAGCACCGCCGCGGTCACCGCGACCAGCGCGGCCGCACCGAGGACGAGCAGCGAATCGGGGGTGGCGGCGGCCAGATACAGCACCGCCCACGCGGAGACCACGAGCGCGCACAGCAGCAGCGCCGTCGATCGAATCCGCGTACCCATGCGCCCGACCCTACCTGCGTTCCCCATCCTCGGCACCCCATGTGCCGGACACGACATGCCCCGCCCCGGGCCCGCACCGTATCCGGCTCGGGCGCACCCTGATCCGGGCCCCACGCGCGACCGCGCCCCTACCGGGGACACCGGCGGGGGCGCGAGGATCGAGGGCTCGACCGCTATTCGGCGACGAGGCGGCGGATGATCATGGGCTCGGCCACGATGCCCTCCAGGACTCCGGCCACGTGCTGGAAGTGCTCGGTTGCGAAGTGCTTCTCCAGGGCATCGGCGTCCTGCCATTCCTCCACCACGACCATGTGGGCCGGGTCGTTCGGGTTGGTGAAGGGCTGATAGGACAGGCAGCCGGGTTCGGCCAGGGAGGGTTCGATCATGGCTTCCAGGGCGGTGCGGAGGCGGTCCTCCTGGCCGGCGGCAGCGAGCAGTTCGGCGACGACGTGCAGGGTCATGGTGGTGTGCTCCTTCGGGAATCGGTACTCGGTATTCGGATCTTGGTGACGTTCAGCGCTGGATCGGGCCCTCACCGGCGCCGGTGGTGCGCAGCGCGGTCGCGATGGCGTCCAGGTCGGCGGGGGTCAATTCCAGTGCGGCGCCGCCGATCCAGCCGTCGACCTGCTCGGGCCGGCGGGCGCCGGCGATGGCGCCGGTGACGCCGGGCCAGGTCAGGGTCCAGGCGATGGCGACGGCGGAGACGGTGGTGTCGTGGGCCGCCGCGATCGGACGCAGCGCGTCCACCAGCGCGAGGTTGCGGTCGAGTTCGGTGGTGAACTCCGGGAAGCCCTTGCGCCAGTCGTCATCCGGCAGGCTCGCGACGCGTTCGGCCGAAAAGGCGCCGGTGAGCAGGCCGGAGTGCTGCGGCTGGTAGACGATGCCGCCGGTGTGATGCGCCGCGGCCCAGGCCAATTCGTCCGCCGCGCTGCGCTTGATCAGCGAGAACTGCGGCTGGATGGCGTCCACGTGGGCGATGGACTCGGCGATCTCCAGTTGCGGCACATCGTGATTGGACAGGCCGATGGCGCGCACCTTACCCGCCCGCACGAGGTCGGCCATGGTCTGCCAGTACTCCGCGAGCGGGGTCGCGGCCGCGGGGTCGACGCCGTCGGGGTCCGAGAAGTCCAGGGAGGCACCGGTATCGGGCCAGTGCACCTGGTACAGGTCGATGCGCTCGACGTTCAGCCGGCGCAGCGAGTCCTCGACCTCGCGGCGCACGCTGGCGGCGGCCATGATCCGCTTGGGCGCGGCGGCGCGGTCGTTCTCGTCCCAGACCAGTCCGGCCTTGGTGAAGACGAACGGCCGATCGGCCTCGGGCAGTCCGCTGATCGCCTTGCCGACCACCTCCTCGGAGTGGCCGAGTCCGTAGACGGCGGCGGTGTCGATCCAGTTGACGCCGGCCTCGACGGCCCGGCGGATGGTGGCGATGGAATCGGCGTCGTCCTGTGCGCCCCAGGTGTAGCGCCAGCCCGAACCGCCGACGGCCCACGCGCCGAATCCGATCCGGCTGATGTGCATGTCGGTGGTGCCGAGCTGACGGGTGGGAAGGAAGGTCATGGTGTGTGCTCCTCGTGTGGCTTTCGCCGTCCGTTGCGGCGCTGAGCACTACTTTCGCCGGATGCGAGCGAGGCAAACAGTGCTGCGTCTGCCTGGGCACCGCATGACCAGGATGCGGTGCCGGATGGAATTCGCGGCGCTCGTGGTTACCGAAGGCATGACCTTGGACCGTCGCGCCGAACTCGGTGAATTCCTGCGCTCCCGCCGCGCCCGGCTCAGCCCCGCGGAGGTGGGCCTGATGGATCACGGTGCGCGCCGCCGTGTTCCGGGCCTGCGCCGCGAGGAGCTGGCGCTGCTGGCCGGGGTCAGCGTGGATCACTATGTGCGCCTGGAACAGGGACGCAGCCTGCAGTTCTCGGAGTCGGTGCTGGATGCGGTGGCACGGGCACTGCGGCTGAATCAGGTTGAGCGCGACCATCTTTACCGCCTGGCCCGCCCGTGGTCCGGTGAGGAGCCGCCCGCCGTGCAGGAGGTGCGCCCGGGTCTGCGCCGGCTGCTGGACGCCGCCCACGACGTCCCGGCCTACATCGTCGGCCGCGGTGTCCGCGTCCTGGCGTGGAATCGCCTGGCGGCGGCCCTGATCACGGATTTCGGCGCGCTCCCGCCCGCGCAGCGCGACTTCCTGCACCTGGTCTTCCTGGACGAGGGTGCGAAGGATCTGTACGAGGACTGGGACGACAAGGCCGCCGACACCGTGGCCTACCTGCGCCTGGATGCCGCCCGCCATCCCGGTGACCCGCGCATCACCGCCCTCATCGACGAAATGAACACCCGGAGCCCGGAATTCGCGGAGCTGTGGAAGCGGCACGAGCTCAAGGACAAGACCCACGGGCGCCATATCTACCGCCACCCGATCGTGGGCCGCCTGGACCTCGGCTTCGAAACCCTCCGTCTCCCCGACGATCCCGATCAGGCGCTGGTCGCCCACCACGTCGAACCCGGCTCCCCCAGCGCCGACGGACTACGGCTGCTGGCCTCTCTCGCCGCCGATCCGGCGAAGCTCTGCTGAGCAGACCCACCCCCGTAACGCACTGCGCCGCACCGGAAAACCGGTGCGGCGCAGTGTGCTGCCGGGATTACTTGGTGTCGCTGTCGATCTGCAGGCTGCCGCCGCCGGCGTCGATCACCCGCATGCTCACCGATTTGGTCGGGCCGTTCTTGGTCTGCAGCGAGTCCAGCACGATATCGACCGAACCATCGGGGTCGACCGTGCCGCCGCCATTGGCGCCCCGGATGCTCGAGTACTTCTGGACCGGGTTCCCGGTCCAATACGTCTGGAATGCCTGCTGACTGCCGTAGACCTGCTGAGCGGCGGGGGTCAGCAGCTTCCAGGCATCCGAGTACCGGGTGTAGGTCACGTCGTCCCAGAACGACTGCACCGCGTCGACGGCGGCGTCGAAGCTGACCGTCCCGGCGCTCTTGGTCTGACCGAGGCCCGAGGGCACGCCCTTGGTGGCGCTGGCCGTGACCGACGCCTTCACCGAGCTGCTGTTCGTGCCCGCGCCGGAGGTGCTGTTCGAACCGGAGTTGCCGAACAGGCCGTACGCGATGCCGCCGGCCACCACGACCACCGCGGCCATCAGGATCAGCACCAGCTTCTTCTTGGAGCCGGAATCCGAATCCGGTTCGGGCGCCGGATGATTGCGGGTCGGCGGGCCGGCGTTCATGGGCGGGCGCGGCGGCGGGGTCTCCAGCAGCTGTGCCTGGCTCATGGCGCCGGTCGGGATGTCGGCCGACTGGCGGCGCTCCATCTGCCGGGTGGTCTGCCGCGGCGCGGAGCGCTGAGCGGCGCCGGCCGACGGGGTGGCCGGGCCCGAGCGCCGGGCGGCCAGCACCCGGGTGGCCTCGGCATCCGGGCCGACCTCGGCGAATTCGGCCATGATGTCGCGCACGTCGAGCATGCTCGGCCGGTCCTCCGGCTCGAAGCTGAGCAGGCTGAGCAGCAGATCGCTGAGCGGTCCGGCATTGCGTGGTTCGCTGATCTGGCCGTTGGCGGCCGCGTACAGCAGCGCCAGCGGATTCGGGTTGGTGCCGTAGGGCGGTTCGCCTTCCAGTGCGTGGAAGAGCGTGGCGCCCAAGGCGAATACGTCCGCGGCCGGCGTCGGTTCCGCTCCGCGCGCGACCTCGGGGGCGAGGTAGGCGGCGGTGCCGGAGATGAGTCCGGTGGCGGTCAGCGTGACATCACCCTTGGACTTGGCGATGCCGAAGTCGGTGATCTTCACGGCGCCGTTGTCGCCGAGCAGGATGTTGCCGGGCTTGACGTCGCGATGGACGATCCCGGCGCGATGCGCGGCGATGAGCGCGGATGCCACCTGTTCGCCGATGCGGGCGACCTGCGGCAGCGGCAGCGTGCCCTGCGCGGACAGCACCACCGCCAGACTCTGCGACGGCAGATACTCCATGACCAGGCACGGGTCACCCTCGTGCTCGGTGATGTCGAATACGACGATGGCGTTCGGGTGCTGGAACCGGGCCGCGTTGCGCGCCTCGCGTGCGGCGCGCTGCCGAACGATGTCCTTGTCCGCATCCGACAGGCTCGGCTGGGTGAGGATCTGTTTGACCGCCACGGAACGTTCGAGCCGCTGATCCACGGCTCGCCAGACGACACCTGTGCCGCCGCTACCAATCCGTTCGACCAGGCGGTAATGCCCTGCGATCACTTGGCCGGTTTCGATGGCACTACTCCGAAGTTCTTCGAGATGACTGTGACAATGCGGTTGCCCGCGCGTTTCCCCGCACGAGTGTAGCGGGCGACGCGCGGATCTCCGACGTCAGCGTGAGATATGAGCGAGATCTCGGTGAGATCTACGCCGCAATCGAGTGACCGCCGCGTAACCGGTTATGCGAACCCGCTGGTCGAAGCACATCTATGACGGGACATAGACCGATTGGTTTGGTGCGTGTTTGCTCCCACACACCGACGGCGTTCAGCTACCTTTCACCCCCGAAGCCGGGGCGGAGACCGCCGCGGGCCACTCGGCGCGCGTCAATTGCGCCGCGTCCGCCTCGTCGAGCTCGATGTCGAAGACCTCGGCGAGCACTTTCGGCAACTCGGCGGCCTCCAGCTCGCGCACCTCCTCCGAGCCGTCCGGGTAGCTGGTGGTCCAGGTGGTGCCGTCCAGCTGGTGATGCACCTCGGCGTGGAAGCGCTGTACGAACGGCCGCGTGGTGAACGGCGAACGCGCCGAGGTGGACACGTAGTGGTTCCCGACCGCGAAATCGACACGGTATTGCGGGGTGGTGACGAAGGTGTGGCGGTCCACCCAGCCGTCCCGGCCGAACTGGTACAGCGTCCACAGCTCGCCGCCGGCGGCATCGGCGGTCCGCTCCAGCCGGAAACGCCATGCGCCCGCGCTGAATTCACCACGATCGGGGGCCAGCTCGACCGGTTCGAGCGGCCCCCACCCGAAGCCGACATCACACAGCCAGCGGCGATCGTCGTCCACGGCCTTGACCCGCAGCAGCGCGTGGGTGGCCGGGCGCAGGTTGGTCGCGCCGCGCGTGACGCGGCCCGACATGGCGGTGAACTCGAAGCCGAGCCGCTCCAGCGCGGCGGCGAACAGGCCGACGTTCTCGTAGCAGTACCCGCCGCGCCGCCCCCGGATCAGCTTGTCCTGCAGCGCTTCCGGATCCAGTGGAATGCCGCGGCCGAGAATGATCTCCAGGTTCTCGAACGGAATGGTGGTGGTGTGGGCGCGCACCAGTTCGCGCAGGGTGGCCAGGGTGGGCGTGGGGTCGCCGGTGAATCCGATCCGGGCCAGGTAGGCGTCCAGGTCGAGGTCCGCACCCTGCCAGGTGTACGAGGGGTCCGCCGGTGTGGTCATCGCTGCCTTCCTGTTGCGCCGGATTCGCAAAGATGAACGGTCTTCGGCGGGAAAGTGTTCCGGCGGCAGCGGGTGCCGGGTCAGCGCATGGAGTCGGCCAGGGTGGGCAGGCCCTCGCGGTAGGTAGGGTACATCGGCTTCCAGCCCAGGTCGGCGCGCGCCTTGGCGTTCGAGACGCGGATGGAGAAGTCCAGCATCTGGGCGGCCGCCAGCGGTGAGGCCATGCGCACCAGGCGGGCCGGAAGCCGGCGCGGCGCCCCCGCGCCGACGGTCTCGGCCATGGCGTCGAACATGGTGTCCCAGGTGATCGGCTCGTCGTCGACGATGTTGTACGCCTGGCCGGCGACGCCGCGTTCGAGGGCCGCGACGGTCGCGGCGGCGGCGTCGGCGAGGTGGACGAAGCCGACGTATCCGGTCCCCGTGCTCGGCAGCGGGAACATGCGCAGCCGCAGCGCCCGCACGAAGCTCTCCGACGCGCCGGGACCGTAGAACAGGCCGTAGCGCAGGGCGATTCCGTCGATGCCGGGTGCGCGCCAGGCGCTCGATTCGGCCTCGTGCAGCGCGCCGATGATGCCGTCGGTGACGTCGCCCTGGATGCGGCCGAACGGGTCCTGCTCGGTCACCAGCCGCGAGCCGTGGTCGCGCAGGCCGTATCCGACGATCAGCGACTGGGTGAGATAGCGCCGCGCACCGGTGCGCTGGGCCAGCTCCACCAGATGCTTGCTGCCGATCTCGCGTAACGCGTTGGTGCGCAACAGACCCGGCGCATGATAGTGGGTCGGCGGCGAGTACCGGTAGGAGGTGAGCTGGTGGATGACCGCGTCGGCGGTCAGTCGTTCGGTCGCTCGCATCAGGTCCGAGCGGTCCATGACATTGGCGACCAGCGGGGTGGCCCCGAGCGAGCGCGCGACCTCGGCGCCGCGACCCCCGCGGGTGAGCGCGTACACCTGATGCCCGGCCTGCCGCAGCGCCGTGACCAGTGGCCGCCCGATCGCTCCCGTCGCCCCAGCCACCACGACTTTCATTGCGCCTCATCCCGTCTCACCGCGCCGACATCGACTGCGAGCCTACTGTCCGGGGACGGGATCGGGTGGATCGCGGTCAGCACCGAACGGCCGCGCTCAGGCCGCGCATTTGGCGTTCGGAGGCGCGGGCGGGGCGGTGTTCACGCCGGACGCGACATCGATGAGGTAGTCGTGGTCGCCGCCCAGCGGCTCACTGCCGAGCAGCAATCGCTGGACCACACAACCGGATTCGAAGAACACCGGATTGATGCCGTGGTCGCCGGGCACCACGCGGCCCTCCAGATCACGGCCGCTGACCACGGTGTACATGGAGACCGGGTGGCCGGAGAGGGTCAGTGAGGCGCGCATTTCGAGCGACTGGGTGTAGGGCACCAGCGGGTCGGCGGTGCCGTGCAGCAGGACCGCACGCTTGACGTCGATGCGGTTGGTCATGAGCGCCGGCGACCGGTCGAGGTAGGACTGCAGGCAGATGACCGGGGTGCAGCCGCCCGCGTCGCGTTCGATCTCGGCCCGCAATTGTGGTCCGGCCAGGCCGGATTCGAGCCAGGCGGTGACGTCGTCGGCGTGGCCGAAGGTGTCGACCCAGTAGTCGTAGGTGCCGGGCGGGGCATAGGCGGCGGCCAGCCCGCTGGTCACACCGCCCTGACTCCAGCCCCACAGCACCGTGGGACCGATGCCGGGGTGCTCGGCGCGGTACCACTGGGTGGCCGCGACGGTGTCGCGCCAGCCCGCCCAGACGTTCCACTCCCCGGTCCGCCAGGTACCGGTGTCGGAGCGCTGATCCATGGTGACCAGGGCCGCGCCGGTCTGCCGGACGATCGAGGCCAGGTAGTCGGGGAAGTCGCTCGCACTGCCCGCGTGGCCGTGCACCGCCACGATGAGTCCGCGGGCGCCGCCGTCGGGTTCGTAGACCCGGCCGGTGGCGGTCTCACCGTCCACCATCAGGGCCACCGGCCGCATCGACACGTCACCGGGTGGCGCGCTCGAAACCATCGGGGCCACAACCACCGTCGCCGCGAGCATGCCCGCGACCGCACCGAACACCCGCATCCCTCGCCACCGGACACCCACGCCCGGCATCGTCGCATGTCCGCGGGGCCCGGCCGGGTACCCACGCCGGGCGACTTCCCGGGCGGCGGGATGCCCGCGGATTCGGATGGCGGAGGCTAGGATTCGACCATGCGTTCGATGGATACCGCGGAGCGGCGGGCTCGGCTGGGGGTGCGGCACCGGTTGGCCGCCGGGGTGCGCGGCGACGCGGTCGAGCAGATCGTGCGGTCGATGGTGGTGCTGCACGCGACCGATCCGGCCACCGTGTATCTGTCCGTCGCGGCGCGCGGGGTGGGCATCGAACCCGGGCACGTGGAGCAGGCGCTCTACGACGATCGGACGCTGCTGCGCATGCTGGCCATGCGGCGCACCATGTTCGTCGCGCCGGTCGACCTGGTGCCGGTGCTGCAGGCGTCGGTGGCGGATGCCTTGGCGCACAAGCAGCGCAAGACCTACGGGCGGTACATCGAACAGTCCGGGGCGGTGCCGGGGAATGTCACCGCGTGGCTGAACGAGGTCGAGGCGGAGACGCATGCGGCGCTGCTGGCGCGGGGCAGCGCGACCGGGGCGCAGTTGAGCAAGGAGGTGCCGCGGCTGCGGACCCAGGTCGACACCGCGCCGGGCAAGCCGTATTCCAAGCCGACCAATATCACCACCTGGGTGCTGGTGACGCTGGGCTGCGAGGGCCGGATCGTGCGCGGGCGGCCCAATGGGAGCTGGGCCAGCAGTCAGTACACGTGGGCGCCCATCGAATCCTGGCTGCCGGAGGGGATTCCGGCACTGCCGGTGGACGAGGCGCGGGCGGAGCTGGTCCGGAAGTGGTTGCGCGCCTTCGGTCCCGCACCGGTGAGCGATCTCAAGTGGTGGACCGGGTGGACGCTGGGCGAGGTCCGCAAGGCGCTCGCGCCGGTGGATACCGCCGAGGTCGACCTGGGTGGTGAGACCGGCCTGGTTCTCGCCGACGATCTGGAATCGACTCCCGCCCCGGAACCCTGGGCCGCGCTGCTGCCCGCCCTCGACCCCACGCCGATGGGCTGGCAGTCCCGGGACTGGTACCTCGGCCCGCACCAGCCCGCGCTCTTCGACCGCAATGGCAATGTCGGCCCGACGGTCTGGTGGGACGGCCGCATCATCGGCGGCTGGGCGCAGCGCCCGGACGGCGAGATCGTCTGGCGGCTGCTGGAGGACGCGGGCTCCGACGCCGAGCGCGCCATCGCCGCGGAAGCCGAACGCATCGGGGCATGGTACGGCGATGTCCGCCCGATTCCCCGATTCCGAACGCCGCTCGAACGCGAGCTCACCGCCTGAGCCGCGCGCCGACACTCCGTCGAATACCGCCGCGCCGGTCCGCGATCCGTGCCGCAGATCGGTTGCGAGTTTGCGATCGAATGTCGATCTCATTGCATGGCAGGGTATTCGACGGTTGCGGCCCGGCCCGGATACTACTGTGAGGTTGCTGCCCACGAGTATTCGTAGAAATTCTGCGGGCCTACCGCGCGGCAGGCTGCTACTGTCGGCATTGTTGTTCGCACGATCCGGGCCGGGACACGGGGAGGTCCAGGGGTTCGGCGAGTTTTCGGAGTGTGTCATGGCGTTGACGAATCGGCTGGTCTCCCCGGCTGCACCGCACATCGATTCGGCGGGCGCGCCGCACGGTAGCTCCGCCGAGGGCCGGCCCGCACCCGCGCCGCCGCGAAACGACCTGTGGGGCGACGCCTTCCGGGATGCGGCGCTGGGTATGTGCGCGGTGCTGTCGGCGACCGACGGGCGCATCGATCCCGCGGCGCGCATGCGGGTCGCGCAAATGGTCGGCGCGCACGAGGTCCTGCGCCTGCGTTCCCCCGAGGACCTGCGAAATCTGTTCGAGGACAATTGCGCTCGGCTCATCATGGATCCCGCCTTCGGGCACGCGTATGTGATGGCGCAGATTTCCAAGGCCACCGACTATCCCGAGCAGGCGGCCGCGGTGGTGCGGATCGGGCTGGTCGTCGGGCAAGCCCACGGCGAACTCGGCGCACACGCGCTCACGGTGATTCGCGAGGCTTGTCAGGTTTTGCGTCTGGACCCGCACGAATTCGGTCTGTAAAGCCCTCTGGCTTTTGCTGGACATTGCCCGGAGCCGTCCCGCATTCTTGGAGCGTTTGCTGCCTAGCGAGGGGATTCACTCTGCATGGCGATCCAAGGGTTCCTCAATATTCTGCTCGACACCGTCCACCCCAATCGGGGCTGGCGGTACTGCGGCTGGTGCGAAGGCACCGGGGCCGCAGGCTATTCCGAAAGCGGGTCGGCGATCCTGTGCACCGGCTGCGGCGGCATCGGCTGGCTCGTCGATCCGCCCATTTACCGGCGCTGACCAGACGATTCACCCCCGGCGGAGTGGCACACCGGGGGTGAATCGACGGGAAGGGCTGTCTCACATATCGAGTCCGAGATCCAGTACCCGGACCGAGTGGGTGAGCGCGCCGACGGCCAGGTAGTCGACGCCGGTGCGGGCGTAGTCGGCCGCCATGTCCAGCGAGAGTCCGCCCGAGGACTCGAGTTTGGTGCGCGGCGACCGGGTGTTGCGGCGCTGCACGGCCGCCTGGGTGGCCCACAGCGGGAAGTTGTCCAGCAGCACCAGTTCCACGTCCTCGGCGAGGACGGCGTCGAGCTGGTCGAGGCTGTCCACCTCGACCTCGCACTCGATATCCGGGTTCAGTTCCCGCACAGCGCGCAGCGCGGCAACCACCGAGCCCGCGGCCACCACGTGGTTGTCCTTGATGAGCGCGGCATCGCCCAGACCCATGCGGTGATTGACGCCGCCGCCGACCCGCACCGCGTACTTCTGCAGGGCCCGCAGGCCGGGCAAGGTCTTGCGGCTGTCGCGGATGCGGCAATCGGTGCCCGCCACCGCGTCCACCCACTGGGAGGTGGCGGTGGCGATTCCGGACAAGTGGCACACCAGGTTCAGCAGCGTGCGCTCGGCGGTGAGCAGCCCGCACGTGGGTGCGGCCAGGCTGAGCACGACGTCACCGGGCTGCACCCGGGTGCCGTCCGCGACGCGGCCGGTGACCTCGTAATTGCCCGCGCCCAGCACCTCGTCGAGCACGAGCAGGCCGACATCCAGCCCGGCCACCGTGCCCGGCTGGCGAGAAGCCATGTCCGCCTTGGCGACCGCGTCCGCGGGGACCGTGGCCAGCGTGGTGATATCGGGCCCGTACCGCAGATCCTCGTCGAGGGCGGCGCGGATGAGCGCGACCACCGCGTCGCGGTCCAGTCCGGCGTCGAGGGTCATTGCTGCACTCCTTCTTCGATGACTTGTCGGTGGGAGACGGCGAGCTCCGGCATGATGGCCGTGCCCGTCACGAGGCGACGGGCACGGCGGCCCGGCCCCACGCCTGTCCTGGCTCGATGTCGTCGGCAACGAGCTTGGGCCGCCCGTCGGACCCGAGCCGCACCGCGATGCTGCGCCGCAATTCCTCCCGCGGCTCCGGGCAATCCGACCGGGTATGGCAGCCGCGGCTCTCGGTGCGTGCCGCCGCCGCGACCAGCAGCGCTCGCGCGGTCAGTGTGAGCGCGGAGTCCTCCAGCTCGCGAATGATCGCCGCCGCCGAATCGGAGTGCACGACTGCGCCATCGCTCGACGCATCGACGGCACCGTCGGCCCGGCCGACGGCTGCGCCGTTTCCGTTCAGCGCCCACTCGACGGTGATGTCGGGCGCGGCATTGTCGGCGACCAGGCCGACCATGCGCAGGACGGCGGCGCGCAGGCCGTCGCCGTCGCGGACGACCGAGGCGTGCTCGGACATCAGCTCCTGCAGCAACTTTCGATCCGCACGGGGGAAGCGCAGCGGGCCGACCTCGGCGATCGGGCGGGCCGCGCCCCGGCGTTCGGCGGCCGCCGCGCCCGCGCGCTCGCCGACCACCAGGCCCTCGAGCAGGCTGTTGGAGGCCAGGCGATTCGCGCCGTGCAGGCCGGTGCGGGCCACCTCACCGGCGGCGTACAGGCCGGGCACCGTGGTGCGGCCGGCGGTGTCGGTGAGGATGCCGCCGCACTGGTAGTGCGCGGCCGGCGCGACCGGGATCAGATCCGTGGTGGGGTCGATGCCCGCGGCCAGGCACGAGGCGGTGATGGTCGGGAAGCGTTGCGGGAAGCCCTCGATCGAGCGGCCGTCGAGGTACACGTGGTCGGTGCCGAGCTCGTGCATGCGGGCCGCGATGGCGCGGGAGACCACGTCGCGCGGGGCCAGATCGCCGCGCGGGTGAACGCCCGCGGTCACCGAATTGCCTTCGGAATCCACGAGAATCGCGCCCTCGCCGCGCACCGCCTCGCTGATCAGCGGGCGGCGGCCCAGGCCGCCGGGCGTGAACAGCACGGTGGGGTGGAACTGCAGGAATTCCAGGTCCGCCACCAGCGCCCCGGCCCGCAGCGCCAGCGCGATGCCGTCGGCGGTGGCCCCGGCGGGATTGGTGCTGCACGCGTACAGCTGGCCCAGCCCGCCGGTGGCGAGCAGTACGGCGGGCGCGTGCACGATGCCGAAGCCCTGGCCCGACACCACGATGACACCGCGCACGCCCTCGGGTCCGGTCACGATGTCGAGCACGACGGCCCCGAACAGCACCGGCAGTCCGGCCGTGTTCAGCGCCCGCTGCACCTCGGCACCGGTGGCGTCACCGCCCGCGTGAATGATGCGGCGGATGCTGTGGCCGCCCTCGCGTGTCCGCGACACTTGACCATCGCGCCCGAGATCGAACACCGCGCCCAGATCGGTCAGCGCGGCCACCGCGTGCTGCCCGCCCTCGACGATGGACCCCACCGCGTCGGCGTCACACAGCCCGGCCCCGGCGACCACGGTGTCGTGCACGTGCGATTCCACCGAATCCCCGTGCGGCGCAACCACCGCGATCCCGCCCTGCGCGTACTGCGTGGAGGTGTCGGTGGGCCCGCCCTTGCTGAGCGTCAGCACCCGCAGCCCGCGTAGGGACGCGGTCCGCGCGGCGGTCAGGCCGGCCACCCCGCCACCCACGACGACGAGATCCGCCTCGGCTTCCCAGGTGATGGAAATCGATGTATTCACCATTGCTCATCCCTCCCCTGACGGGGGACGACGTGGCTACTCGCCGCCGCCGGGGTTGCCGATCTCGATCATGCGCTGCACCGAATTGCGGGCCAGGGCAGCGGTTTCGGCATCGACGTGGACCTCGTCGCGGTTCTCCACCAGGCAGCGGAGCAGGGCGGCGGGGGTGATCATCTTCATGTACTGGCAGGAGGCCCGGTCGTTGACGGCCTGGAAGTCGATGCCGGGGGCGGCTTTCCGCAGCTGGTGCAGCATGCCGACCTCGGTGGCGACCAGGACCTGGTTCGACTTCGCGGCCTTTGCGGCGTCGATCATGCCGCCGGTGGACAGAATGTGCACCCGGTCGGCCGGGAACTCACCGGCACCCGCCAGGTAGAGAGCCGAAGTGGCGCAACCGCATTCGGGGTGCACGAACAGCTCGGCGTCGGGGTGGGTGCGGGCCTGCTCGTTGAGCTCGTCGCCGTTGATGCCGGCGTGCACGTGGCACTCGCCCATCCAGATGTGCATGTTCTCGCGGCCGGTGACGCGCTTGACGTGTGCGCCCAGGAACTGGTCCGGCAGGAACAGCACCTCGCGGTCCGGGTCGATGGAGGCGACCACGTCGACGGCATTGGAGGAGGTGCAGCAGATGTCGGTCAGCGCCTTCACCGCGGCGGTGGTGTTCACGTACGAGACCACCAGCGCGCCCGGGTGCTCGGCCTTCCAGTCGCGCAGTTCCTCGGCGGAGATGGAGTCGGCCAGCGAGCAGCCCGCGCGCTGGTCCGGGATGAGCACGGTCTTCTCGGGGCTGAGGATCTTGGCGGTCTCGGCCATGAAGTGCACACCGCAGAAGACGATGGTGTCCTCCGGCGCCTCCGCGGCGATCCGGGACAGGGCCAGGGAGTCGCCCACATGGTCGGCGATGTCCTGGATCTCGGGCAGCTGGTAGTTGTGCGCCAGGATGGTGGCATTGCGCTCACGCGCCAGCCGCTTGATCTCCGCCGCCCATTCGGGGGTGGCCTCCACACCGGAGTATCCCGACGGGCCGTCCGTGATGCGCTCGGTCAGCGTCATCGTCGCACCCACTGCTGCAGCCATGGCATGGCTCCTTCTCTCATGCGCCCGGCAACCTCGCCGATTCGCATCCAACCGGTTTTCGACTTACAATCGAAAACGTGGCCCATCGTAGCACCATCCACGAAACACTCACCGCGGTGTTCCAGGTTCGTCGCTTTCCTGACACCATCCGTGCAGGTGAGAGCCCTAGCGTGGGTGGGATTGCCATCTCCGACCGCTGCCCACCGGGCCAGCGCACCGAACTCGCGGTGCTGTTGTGGGAACGCGCCCTGGACCCCGCCAAGGGCACCTGGTCGCTGCCCGGCGGCCGCCTGCGCGACGACGAGGATCTCGATACGTCCGCGGCCCGCCAGCTCGCCGAGAAGGTCGATGTCCGCGAGCTGACCCACCTCGAGCAGGTGTGGGTCTTCAGCGATCCCGACCGGGTGCCCGGCGACCGCCGAATCGCCTCGGCCTACCTGGGTCTGGTGCCGTTGACCGCCGAACCGGTGCTTCCCCACGACACCAAGTGGCACCCGGTCTCGGGTCTGCCGGACATGTCCTTCGACCACGGCACGGTCGTCCGCCATGCCCGAAACCGCTTGGCCGCCAAGCTGTCCTACACCAATATCGCCTTCGGCCTGGCCCCCGCCACCTTCACCATGTCCACCCTGCGCGAAATCTATTGCGCCGCACTGGGCTACGACGTGGATACCACCAACCTCCAGCGAGTACTGACCCGCCGCAAGGTGATCACCCCCACCGGCGCGACCTCCTCCCCCGGCCGTGCGGGCGGGCGGCCCGCCGCCGTCTACCGCTTCACCGACTCCGGGATCCGCGTCACCGACGAATTCGCCGCCCTCCGCCCGCCCAGCTAGCCGCGCGGACCGCCCCGCCTACGCGGGTATTGTCGCCGCCCGGTCCGGATCGGTCACCGGGTCCAGCTTCCGGACCCGAATCGTGATCGCGACCACGATTGCCGCCAGCACGAAAAACCCTGCGCCCCAGTAGAACCCGACGTCGTAACTGTGAATCGCGGCGCGCGCCGGCAGATCCGGGGTGGGCGGGTGATTGCGCGCGTATCGCGTCGAGACCTGCACCGCGATGGTAGTGAGCAGCGCGGTTCCGATCGAGGCGCCGATCTGCTGCGCGGCGTTCAGCAGACCGCTGGCCACACCGGCGTCGCGATCGTCGATCGCGTACAGCGCGGTGGCCTGCATGGCCACGAAGATCTGCGCCATGCCGAGCGCTATCACGATCTCGGCCGGCAGCACGGCCGCCCAGTAGGGGTACCCGACCCGCAACTGCGCCAGATAGATCAGGCCACCCGCCCCGAGTTGCGCACCGGCCAGCATCAGCACGCGCGGCCCGACCTGGGGCAACAACTTGCTGGCTATGCCCGCGGAAACGACGATGCCGAATGGAAAGGGCAGGAAGGCGATTCCGGCCTTCAACGGCGAATACGCGAGCGTCTGCTGGAAGTAGTAGCTGAGGAACAGGAACACCGCGTACATCGCGACCGGAACCAGCAGCGCGACCAGGAACGAGCCGCCCCGATTGATCTCGCCCGGAATACGCAGGGGCAGCAGCGGATTGGCGACCCGCGCCTCGATGGCGACGAAGGCCAGCAGCAGGCAGACACCGATCACCAGCAGCGCGACGGTGCTGGCCGCGCCCCATCCCGCCTGCGCCGCACGATTGAACCCGTACACGACGCTCGCCAGTCCCGCGGTCACGAGAACCACACCGGGCAGGTCGTAGCCGCCCACCCGGCGGGCCGGCACGTCCCGCACGACGACCAGCAGGGCCGCCGCCGCGGTGGCGGCCGCGATCGGAATGTTCACCAGCAGGCACCAGCGCCAGGACGCGTACTGTGTCAACGCTCCGCCGCCGATGAGCCCGACCGCGAAACCCGCTCCGGACACGCCCCCGAAGACGGCGAAGGCGCGAGCCCGCTCCTGCGCCGCGGTGAACGTCACCGACACCAGCGACAGCGCCGAGGGCGCCAGCAGTGCCGCGAACATGCCCTGCAGCGCCCGGCCGGCGAACAGCATACCCGGGCTCACCGCCGCCCCGGCCAGCGCCGAGGCCACCGCGAACCCGACCAGGCCGATGAGGAAGATCCGCCGCCGGCCGACATAGTCGGCCAGGCGGCCGCCCAGCAGCAACAGGCCACCGAACATGAGCGTGTAGGCCGTGAACACCCATTGCTTGTCGGCATCGCGGATGCCGAGGTCGGCCTGCGCGTAGGGCAGCGAGATCGTCACGATCGTCGCGTCCAGGACGACGAGCAATTGCGCGATCGACAGCACCAGCAGTGCCCACCAGCGACGATCGGACGCCGCCCGTTCTTCGGACATGAAGCTCACCCCTTACTTATCGGTTTCCTGCGACCGCGCCGGTGTCACGCGACCGCGCGATTGTTGAAGGTCCGCCCGGGAAGGCGGCTCGCGACGAAATCCACCGCGGATCCGAGCACGCCGATGACGAGGATGATGGCCACAACCTGGTTGTAGGCCAACTGATCTCGGGCATTGAGGATCTGATAGCCCAGCCCCGACCGGACCCCGAGCATCTCCGCGGGTACCAGCACGATCCAGGCGGTACCCAGACCCAGGCGCAGACCGGTCCGGACATGATCACGCACGGCCGGAATGATCACGACCCGCAGCTGTTCCACCCGCGTGGCGTGAAACGACCGTGCCACGTCCAGAAAGCCGCGGTCGATGGCGTGCACCCCGGAGACGGTGTTCAGCAGGATGGGCCACACGGCCGCGGCCGCGACCAGGAAATAGACCGGCTGATTACCGATTCCGAACAGCGCGATGGCGATCGGCGTCCAGGACAGCGGCGAGATCATGCGCAAGAACTGCACGACGGGCGTGGCCGCCCGCTCGATCCGCGTGCTCAGGCCGATCAGCAGACCCGCCGGGACACCGATCACCATGGCGATGGCCAGGCCGATGACCAAGCGCCACAGGCTGATCGCCGCATCCGATACCAGCACGCCGCGCTGATACAGATCGACGATCGCCGGTAGCACCCGCTGTGGGGCGGTCTGGCGCAACAGCGAATGCTGCGGCGCCAGTATGGAAGTCGCCAGCCACCAGAGCAGAACCGTGAGGATGATGGCCGCGGCCGCGGGCCACGCCGTGGCGACGGCCGACCGGGCTGCGGTGCGGGCGGCCGGGGTGGATCGAACGAAGGTAGAAGTCACAGCAGTTGCACCTGTTCAGCTCTGACGAGGTCGACGGGCAGCCCCAAGGCCTGTGTCCCTCCGTGTGCGGCAATCGAATTCAGCACGAAGGTGTCGTCGACCAGCCCCGCGTGCGCCGTGCTCGGATCCAGGCCGTCCAGAAAGCCGCGGTCCCCGTCGACCACGGTGTCGTGCATTGCCTCGACCAGCTTCCGGGTGAAGCTGGGATAGGGGTACGGCTGGAATCCGACCAGTTGCGGTGACCAATCGGGGTGTCGCAGTTGATAGGGCGGCGCGGGGTAGGTCAGTGCCGTCCGAACCGCGGGCAGTGGCTGGGGCAGGTAACTTCCGGACGTCAAGGCACCGGCGGATCCATTGCGGTCCGCGGTGATTCGCACTTGGGCGGCAACCACCGCATCCGTGACCACCTGCACCGCGGCCGGCCGCTCCGCGATCACGTCGTCCCTCGTCACCAGTACACAGCAGGCATGTTCACGCCACACGTCGCCCAGGAAGGTATGGATTCGCCCGATCTTCTTGATCTGCGCGATGGCATTGAACGGGTCCGCCACGACGTACCCGGCGATCGAGCGATTCGCCAGGGCGGGAACCATATCCGACGGGCTCATGACGACGAGTTCGACGGTGCGCTGGGATCGCGACGCACTGCGCCGCACCACCGGAGTGATGTCGTGCGCTCGCAGCAGTTGCTGGAGGACGATGTTGTGGATCGACCACCAGAACGGGATGGCGACCTGGGTTCCCGCCAGCTGCTCCAGATCCGTAATGTCCGGGGCGACAGTGAGTGCCGAGCCATTGGTGTGATTCCAGCCCAGCACTCGCACCCCGGCACCCAGAACGCGCTGGAGCTGCAGAGCCATCGGCATCAACAGATGCGCGACATCGATCTCACGGGAGACGAACGCCTCCGCCAGCCCGGCCCAGCTTCGGAACATCACGGGCTTACCGCTGCTCACCCCGGAGGAATAGAGGCCCGCCGAATGCGCGATCAGCAGGGGCGCCGCATCGGTGATCGGCAGGTAACCGATGCGAAGTGCGCTCTCCCGCCGTCGCCCGGCGGTGGCCGCGCTGCGTACGAGATCCGCCGAGCCGAAGAGCCCGGCGGCGACGGTGAGTCCCGTCGCGCCCGCCAGCAGGTACCGTCTCGAAATATCCGTCACGGAACCGCCACCTCGTCCGGGTGGTACTGCTGGAGAATGTCGTCACGCAGCGCCGGCGTATCGCCGGTTCGGACGTCCCGCCATTCACGGCGCATGCTGCCCCGGTCGAGCAGCACGATCCGATCCGACAACGCGATCGCTTCGTCGACGTCATGCGTGATGAGCACGACCGTGGCCGCGAGTTCGGCGACGAGCTCGGCCAGCCACTGCCGCAGGTCTATTCGAGTCGCCGGGTCCAACGCACTGAACGGCTCGTCGAGCAGGAGCAGCCGTGGCCGGGTCGCGACCGCCCGCAGTACGGCCACGCGCTGCGCCTGGCCGCCCGACAGCTCACTCGGATATCGGTCCGCGAGGCCGTCCAAACCGAAACGCCGCAACAGGGTTTCCGGATACCGACGGTCGAATTCGTTCCGGTGAGCGGCGAATCGCCCTGCCACCGAGATGTTCTCGATGACCGTGAGCCATGGCAGTAGCAGGGATTGCTGGAACACCACCCCGGTGCGCGGGCGAGCGCCGTCCGCGCTCCAGCTCACCGTTCCCGCGGTCAGCTTCTCCAAGCCCGCCAATATCCGCAGCAGCGTGGACTTTCCGCTGCCGCTCGGGCCCAGCACGGCGAGAAACTCACCGCGATCGATCGAGATGCTCACGTTGTCCAGCACGAGATTGTCGCCGAACTTCTTCGTGCCGCAATCGAGGGTCAATTCATTTCGCAAACAAGGACACCTTCGTGAGCGGAATCGAGCGAGCGCGCCGACCATCGACGGCAGCGCTCACTCGCTTCCAGGGGTTCGCGCTATGCGCCCTTTACGCCGGTCAGCCGCGTGTACATGCCGCCGTGCACGCTGTCGACGACCACGTCGCTCAGCTGTTCACGGAACACCCGCTCGAACGGCTCGAGCTTCTTGTAGTGCGATCCGACGATGAACGACTTCAGGAAGTTGTACCCGTTGATGGCGGGGTACCCGAATCCGGAGGTTCGCGGCAGGGCATCGATGATGCGGACACCGGTACCCGGCTTCAGGTTCCCGAGGAGCTCGTCCAGTTTCTGCGAAGGGTCCGGAACGCAGCTCATCGCAATGCAACTGAAGACCACGTCGACGTCCCGAAGCAGAGGTGTCGTCGCGATGTCGTCGACCACGAGCTTCACATTGTTCCACCCGTTGGCCGCCACCCGCTTCTCCGCCTTGGCGAGAATGGCCGCGTTGTTGTCCAACCCGATCACCCGGCCCGACGGGCCGATCGCGTCGATCAGAGCCGGGAAAGCAAGTCCGGTACCGCATCCGAGATCGGCCACCGTCTTGCCGGACAGGTCCAGTCCCGCGACCAGGGCCGGGTGCAGCTTGTCGATTCCACCGAGTGACAGGACCCACGCGGTCCGGTCGTAAATCGGTGCCGCGATATCGTATCGCTCTGCGAATTTCATACCCACTCCCTCAGGTTCTCTTCGGCCGAAGCATTCATCGTCGAGTCAGTCGAACTCGGAAGCCGCCCTTGATCACCGGCGCCAGGCCCGGATCCTCGCGAAGTGACCAGTGTGGCGGCACTTCGATCTTGTAGCGGCTGAAGATCAAGGCCACGAGGTACGGCGCGATCAGGTACCCCAGTTGGGCGCCGGTGCATCGGTGCGGGCCCGCACCCCACGCCAGGTAGTGCAACACCCGAGGCTGATCGACCCGTTTGCTCTTGTCGTAGAACCGATTCGGATCGAACTTGTCGGGATCGGTCCACCAGCGTGGGTCGCGGTGGATCGTCGAGATCGGAACGCCCAGCATCGTATTGGGCGCGATGTCGAATCCTTGGAAGTTCGCGCCGGTCGATGTGAATCGGAGCAGGAGCGGAAGCCCTTGCATTCGCATCGATTCCTCGAAGCAGGATTTCACCCAATGCAGGCTGCGCACCGACTCGATGGACGGCTGTGAAAGATCGACAGTGCCACTCTCTTCCACGAGGCGATCCGTCGCTTCGGCGTCGAGGACGGTGCGAACGACCGTTTGGGTGATCGCGCCGGCGGTGGTGCCATACGACGCGCTGGTCATGGTCGCCACATCGAAGCAAAGGTCCCAGAAAGTCATGGGGGTCTTCAGCTTCTTGTATCCCGCGAGCATGCCGTCCAAGACATCGCCGTAGGTGCCCAGAGCCGGCGAGTTCTGCCGCTCGACAACGCGATTCTTGACGATCTTCGCCGCGGTGTACACGGCCCAGGGCCGGATCTTGTACGGACCCCACGGGCGCACCAGATTCGGCGGATCGGCGATCTTCAGAGTCGATCCGAGGAACTTGGTGAAGGTCGAGAGGCCGTTGTGCAACTCATCGATCTCATGGGGAGTGAAGGGCTCGGTGAACGTCTGCTTCAGCACTCCTCGCAAGAGGGTCTGAAAAATCGCCTCCTGCAGATCGGTGACACCCTCGGCGTCGGTCGCCACGGCGATGTTCGCGTCGAGGCTGTCTAGGTAGGCTTCGACATTGGCATTGAACGTGCTCTTCAGACCGTCCCGGGTGACCAGCGGACTGACGATCCGACGCCTTTCCCTGAAGAGCTCTCCCTCGATGAACGACAACCCGTTCTGCCGCTTCGCAATAACGGGATGATAGTTTCCGAACTTGCTGTAGTCGCCGGAGGTGTCACCCATAGCCGCGTGTGCGTCTTCCGGGTTACCCAGTACGACCAAGTCCCGGAGCGGGAACCTGATTCGGCTGACATCTCCGTACTGCCGGACAGTGTCCCGCAGGAACTTGTTGCGGTCCTTCGCGAACTCGGGGTATGAACCCATGAAACGGTGTCCCGGCGGCCCGGGCAGGTGCTCATTCGAGAAACGGCGGCTGATTATGCTGGTTTCAGAATGTACCTTCGGCGCCTCGACGTGCGGGCATTTGTTGGACATGAAGAACCTTTTCCATCTCTACTTGCGGAACACATAGGCGCGAACCATGCCGCCGTGGTACCGCGCTCGGGAATCCAATGTGAGGCCGGCCTTTTCGCAGCGGGCTATGGTGTATTCCGCGCCGCGGTCCATCTCCACCTCCTTGGTCATGTGGGCGACGGGCGCCAAACCGAGAAGTCCCGCGATCCTGCGAATCAGCAACAGGCGGTACTTCAGCACCGTGCGGAGCAACTCGCTGTCCGGCAGGGCGAGTTCGATCAGCAGAAAGCGTCCGCCGTCGCGGAGCACCCGTACCGTCTCCGCCAGCGCGGCCGACGGGTCGTCCATGTCATCCAGCGCGAAACACATGACGACGGCGTCGAATGTCGACGACTCGAAGGTCAGCGCCTCGGCGCTTCCGTGCACCAGGCCCCACTCGCTCCGCGGCCACTCCTGCCCCAGCCGCGCCAGTTTGCGCTCCGCCACCTCCAGCATCTGCTCATTGAGATCGACGGCGCAGTAGGACATCGGAAAGCGATATTCGGCGGCCAGCGCGGACGCGATCTCGGCCGTCCCCGCGGCGACATCGAGCACCCTCGCACCGGCCTCGAGCCGGAGCAGGCGGACCGCCTCGCGCCGGAGCCGCTTGTCGCCACCCAATGTGAGAATCGAATTGACCAGGTCGTAGCGCGGAGCTATTTCCGTGAACATCGCCTGCGGCGTAGCCGGACGTGTCCCGACCATTCGAGTCCCTCCTCTCTGATTGCCTGACAGTTCATTCGCTTCGCCCTACCCGGCGAATCAGCTGGACAGCCGCGTCGGCGCCCACCGCCTTCACCATCGACCACGCGCCGGATCTCGCGGCCTTACCGTCGCGCAGCCAGCCCGATACCAGTCCCACGACCTGGCGAACATGAATGCGTCCCGCCAGCGCGGGAGCCTCCACCGCGGGGATGCGCGCGTCGATGAGCATCGGGCCCTCGGTGCGAAGCGCGGATCGGAAGGCATTCCCGAATTCCTCGGATGTCCGCGCCGTCACCGCGGGCAGCCCGCAATGCCGTGCGAAGCTGGCGAAATCCAATGGCGCGAATTCCGATGAGGTATCCGGCCATCCCATGATCCAGCTCTCGAACTTGATGGCGGCCAGCGCGCTGTTGTTGAAAACGACGATCACCGTTGTCGATTCGACCTTCGCGGCATTGCGGAGCTCGGCCAGCGTGATGCCGATCCCGCCATCTCCCACGATCGCCACCGAGATTTCCTTCGGCCTGCGGACGGCGACGTCCACCGCAGCCGGCACCGCGAATCCCATGGTGGCGAAGGATGCGGTCCACAGATATCTGGATGCGGACCGTACGTAGCGGTATGCCCAGAGCGTGTTGATACCGACATCCACGCTCAGGGTGGATGCTCTATCGGCTTGCGCGAGCTCATGATCGATGATCTGCGCGGCCGCGGCCGCGCGCAGTTCCCGCGCACTCTCCCGCGGCCCTTTTCGCTGCGATGTGCCGGACCGGGCGATATCGCGCACGGCGACAGGATCATTCGACGATCCGATCAGTGCTTCCAGCAGCTCCCGTGCGTCTCCGAGCAGGCCGATCGATTCGGGCGGGAGACGAAGGAAAGTCAGCGGGTCGGTATTGATCGACACCACAGGACCGTTTCCGACGAGCTCGAATGCGGAGCCGCGCCAGGACACGCCCACCAATACGACAAGTCGGCTCTGCCGGATGTTCTGCATTGCTTCGTCATGACCGGATGTCCCCACCAGGCCGTCGCAGTGTTCGCCCAGAACATCCGCGGCCAGGGCACCCATGGTGCAGTAGAGCGGAGCTCCCGTGCGTGACGCCAACTCGAGAAGTTCACGTCGTGCGCCGGCTGCGCCACGGCCCACAATGATCGAGACATTCTCGGCCGCTTCGAGCAGTTCCGCCGCCCGCGCGATCTCTTCGCGGGCGGCCATCGTGCTACCGGGAAGCCCGATCAACGACGTCGGAATACCTTGCGCGCTCGAACTTTCCACGAGCGCTGCGCTGTTGCCCGCCGCTATCGCGGAGTTGGCGACGTGAATGTGCGTCACCCCTTTACCCCCGGCGGCCACGGTCAGCAACGCGTCTCGAAGGCGCGTCGAATCCTTGGCGGTGCCGTCCAGGACCACCGATATCGCCGAGATCTCCCCCAGCACGTCCACCGGATCCAGGAACCAGCGGTCGATTTCGAAGGAGACCAGCAGCACCGAGGCGCTGTCGAACGAAGCGTCGTAGAGCCCATTCAGCTGCGCGAGCAGTTCCGCGGGCGAGGTCACCAGGGCACACGCCGTGGTCCCCTCGGCCTTGAAGGCCGCGGTTGCCCGCATGGCGGCCGCCTGCGTATCGGAGACGACATGCACGTCGAGGTCGGACGATTCACTCGCCGAACCGAGCCGCGCACAACTACTTCGCGAGAGATACACCGAGTCGACCCCGCGACCCGCTATCGCACCGAACAGATCGCTCGCGAACCGGACGGCATCGGCGTCGACCGTCCCGCCGGACAGCGCCGGTTCCACTTCCAGCGCGGAGGTCAGGATCACGACCGGACCGTGCTCGCGGCCGGCCTCTTCCAGCCTCGAATTCAGCTCACTCGGGCTTCCGGCCCAGAACACCGGGATTCCGAAGGCCTGAGCCAGATCTCGGATCGTCGCACCGGATTCGGCTGCGCAGACAACGGTGACGGGAACCGCGTAGCGCGCGGCGGTGGACAGCTCCGCGATGTACTGGTCCAGAGACGCGAGGTCGGTCAGCGCATAGCATCGATCACCGGCCGCCAGCGCGAGACCGATCGACATCGGCAGCGCCGACCCTTCGGCCTCCAGATTCCACGCGCTGTGAACATTCGCGTGCTCACCCAGGAACCTGCGCGACAGTCGCTGCATCGGTCCTGGGTCGACGGCCACCGACGCACCCGCCAGCCGCCGCGTGAGCACCGCCCACCCGCCGGGCACCTCCGCGTCGCGCGGTGTGCCGGACGGCTGCTCCGATGATGCTTGTGCCGGAATGTCTTTGCGGCTCGACACGGCGGAGGTCAGGGACTCCAGAATCGCCGGAATATCACCGGCGATCCCAACCCGCCGGCATCCCTCGTCGAACCCGGACGTAGCGAGATCGGTGATTTCGATCAGGATATTCGCCGCGGGAAAGTACCGCTCCACTCCGACGGTACGCCGGCCGATCAGCAGAACGCCGCCGTCGGCCGCGGATTCTTCGTGGTCGTCGACAGGGGTTACCAGCGCCTCCGGGATTCCCGACTCGGGCAGGGCCACCAGTGGAGCCGCCAGCGCGTGTGCGAGCAGGCGCGCGCGATCGACCGATTCCCCGCTGCCGGAACCCAATACGATCGCCATCGGGTTCACGCACAGGTGGTCGGCAAGGTCGTCGATGCGTTTCTTGTCGACCTTCGTGGCACTGCGGCGATCCAGCCGATACGGGCTCGCCTGTTCCCTCTCATCGACCGGTGCGTTCAGCAGATCCGACGGGACCGCGACATGAGCCGACGTCTGCTCGAGTCGTATCGCGAGCACGATCTGGTCGAAGACGCCGATCTGGTCGGCCGACATGATGTCCGATGAGCGCCACGTACCGTCTCGGAACAGCCGCGAGGATTCGATCTCCTGGAACGACTTCGTCCCGATACCGGCCAGCGGAACCTGTCCGGATATCGCCAGCACCGGCACCCGGTCGTAGAGCCCGTCATAAACGCCGGGCAGCAAGTGCGTGGCGCCGGGGCCGGCCGTACCGAAGCACACACCCACGGTGCCCGAGCCCCGCGCGTAGCCGACGGCCATCCAGGAGGCCGCGCTTTCGTGGCGAACCGCGATGAGCCCGATCTCTTCCCGCCGCCCGACCGCATCGACGAGGCAATTCACCGATTCCGCGGGCATCCCGAAGATGTAGCGCACATCGTTCCGGACCAATCGATCCACCAGCGCATCGGCGAACCGGGGACGGCCCATCAGATCGGCCCCCAGGTGCGGATTCATCTGTGGCATGCGCTTGCCTCCATTCCGCGGTATCCCTCCGCGAGTACATCGACAACGTCAGCTAGGTGCTCGAGTGCGGGCACGGTGATCCGGACGCCGAGGTCCGGATATTCACGGACGGCGATCCCCGAGCGGGAGAAGCAATCGACAAGAGATGCCGTGTGCCGCATGGGCATCCAGAGAAAGTTGCCGCCCGATTCGGGGACGGCGAGTCCGTGCTCGCGAACCGATTCGGTGAACAACGACCGGCAGTGCACGACCGAATCGACCTGAGCGGCAAGCTCATTGCTCACATCCAACGAAGCGATCGCCGCGGCCACCGCCATCCGGTTCACGCCGAAGGGCAATGCGGCCGTTCGACAGGCACCGATCAGATCTCTGTTGCCGACGGCGTATCCCACGCGGAGCCCCGCCAGCCCGTAGGACTTCGAGAAGGTCCGCATGACAACAAGATTCGAATACAGGCGAGTCAGCCGGAAGATCGCGGCAGGATCGACGGTTCGATCGAAATCGATATAGGCCTCGTCCACCACGACGACCGTGTGCCGCGGAGCCGTCCGGAGCACCAGCTCGATCTCGTCGAGACGCACCCGCTCACCCGTCGGGTTGTGCGGCGAACAGATCAGGATCGCGGCCGCGTCCGATCGGGCCGCCGCCACCATGGAATCCAGTGGCTGCCACCGACTTTCCGTGCCCGGCACCGGCACCGGCGTGCCGCCGGAGTCGGCCACGACGCGCTCGTACGCGTCGAAGGCCGGAACCGCGAAGACGACCCGGCCACCATCCCCGGCAACCCGTCGCAGAACGTATCCGAGCACGCCTACGCTGCCCGGCCCGACGATGACCTGGTCGGCGGCGCAGCCCACGAACTCGGCGATGGCTCCCCGCAGCGAGCCATACGACGCGGAAGGGTAGTCCGCGGCGCGGTCCACCTCGGCCTCGATCGCCTTGCGGACGCTCGGCAATGGAGCAAAAGGCAACGCATTGTTCGAAAGGTCCAGCGCGACTACCGAATAGTTGTTCTCCTCACCCGAGCGATACTCGTTCCACACGACACCCGGACGCGCCTTCATCAACCTTTCCACCGCATCCATCAGATGACATCCTTCTTTCTGCGGGTATCGAGCTTCAGCGCATCCATGAGGAAAATGATGACCAGCGACCCGATCACGATGCTGATCGATGAAACGGAAGGATCTATCAGCAGGATCCAGGTCGACAAATATCCCGTGGATACCACCATGTCGAAACGAAGCATGTTGTTCGCCGACTGGCTGTCGTCACGAAGGATCATCCGCGCGCACTGAACGCATACGACCGGGAACCAGACGAGGGCCAGCAGGTACTTCTCCCCGAACTGACCGGCGGCCACCAGGAATACCGGACCCAGGTAGACGATGATCGTTCCGGCCGAGGCCACCACCGCGGCTTGCAAACGTGTTCGGCTGATGGTCGCCGAGGTCGTCAGACCGGCAGCCCTATCGCCGTAATAGTCGGGCAGATTCTTCACCAGCCCCTTGGCCGCGAACCACACGAACAAATATGCGGCCATGCTGATGAAGGGCCAATTCCCGAGAACCGCCGGCCCGTGCTTCGCGACGGCGGGAGCCATCAGGAACGGGAAGGCGACATCCAGGGCGAAGAGGCAGATCGACAGCACCGGCCGCACCTTCACCCGAAATGGCGGCAAGGAGTACTGGTGTGCGATGAGAACACAGATCGCCGTCATCACGACGAAGATGGGGCTCACCAGAGTCGCCAACCCCAGCATGATCGCGCACACGACATAGGAACTCACCAGCAGCCGCCGCCGGCCGTAGAGACCGAGCAGGTACAGGCGGGCCGGCAGGTTCTCATTGTCTTCCGCGACATCGGAATAGCCGTTGAACAGATTCGCGACCGCGCTGTACAGGAAGGTGATCGCGAAGCCGATCAGAACATCGAGGTCAACCGTCAGACCGAGGAGCTTGCAGGAAAGGCAGAACGCCAGCATTCCGGGTAGGCATGTACGCGGGCGGGCGAACGAAAGGAACAGCTCGATCCGCCCCAGAATTCCTGTCGTGTATCCCTCGGACGAATGTACCCAATCGAGTCTCTCTTCTGCCGACTTGTCCAGAAATTCGTCAAGTGTCGGTATCGACATAGTTTCAGCCACGATCACAGCTCACTCGTCATGCGCAGTTGGATATTGCCCGCCCCGGGCCCCCAGCTCCTGAAACCGAAACCCTTGCCCCACGATCGGCACTCAGAACACGACTCGTCAATGCTTATACGGTGTATTTCGGTTCCGCTGGTGTGAGCATACACGAAATCCGTTGTCGCCCAAGGGTGTTCAACCGCTGCCTTCATCAGTTGCACACGCCCATGTGCGGCCGAAAACCGTTGGCAATTCACGTGATTCCGTGTGGGCGAGGTATATCAGACGTCGTCTCGTATCGCAGAGAGGGTTTCAATGCTGATCGACTTCGTTCCCGACCGGAATCTGTACCCCTTCGACTCCCGCTGGTTCGACTCGTCCGCCGGCCGGGTGCACTACATCGACGAGGGGTCCGGGCCGACAATCCTGTTCTGCCATGGCGTTCCGACGTGGAGTTTCCTCTACCGCCACATCGTGCAGGAGCTGCGCGACCGGTATCGCTGTATCGTTGTCGATTACCTGGGGTTCGGATTGTCCGAACGTCCGCAGGGATTCGGTTACACGGTCGCCGAGCACATCTCGGTCCTCGGCGAGCTTATCGATCACCTGCGGCTCGACGACTTCATCCTGATGGGACACGACTGGGGCGGACCCATCGGCCTCGGCGCGGTCACCACGCGCGCGGATCGGCTGCGCGGAATCGTGCTGGGCAACACCACGTTCTGGCCACCCGAAGCGCGCGCGAATCGGGTTTTCAGCATGCTCATCCGCACCCCCCTGATGCAGCGGCAAGTGCTCGAGCGGAACTTCCTGGTCGAGCGCGTCCTACTCGGCGAGCTGGGGCGCAAGCTCAGCGCGGCCGAAGCCGACCACTATCGCGGGGTGCAGCCCACCCCGGCAGCTCGCCCGGGACTCGGCGTGATCGCCAAACAGATTCGCGACGCCCGGCCGCTACTGGAGCAGCTCTCCCGAGACGTGCCCGCCGTCCTCGCCGACAAACCGACCCTCTTGGTCTGGGGCATGCGGGACCTCGTCTACCGCCCTAAGGCCCACTTCCCCCGAATGCAGGCGACATTCACCGACCTCGAGGTAGTCGAGCTGCCGAGCGCACAGCAGTTCATCCAGGAGCACGCACCCCATGAGATCACGACGGCGATCGCGAAGCGGTTCCCCTGAGCCTGGCGAAACCGTGGGCGGCGCTACCACTCGGTAGCGCCGCCCACGTCGATCAGGTTCGGCCGCCTGCCATTTCGAGCGCGCCTAGTTCTTCCGGCCCGGCGCCTTCATCCCCGATTTGAACCCCAGACCACCCGGCTTGGCGGCCGGCGGCGCGACGGAACCATTCCCTTCCGGCGTGCCATTGCTCTCCGTCGCGGCCGGAGCGGCGTGCTCGGCGGCCGGAGCCGGAGCGGCCTCGGCCGGAGCCGAATCCACCGGAGCCGCAGCGCCGGGAGCCTTCGGGCCGGGGCGCTTGAGGCCGGACTTCATGGCCAGACC
>NZ_JBHZCS010000063.1:41142-58735 GCF_042755705.1 Nocardia sp. NPDC059154 | reverse complement strand
CATCCACCCCGGGACGACCCAGGATCAAACCCCGGCGGCGACGGCGGTCGGCGTCGGAGACGACCTTGCCGTCGGGGTCGACACGGGCGAGGATGTCGCGACCGATCTTGGGCAGGTCATCGGGCCACCCGACCCGGGAGTGATCGACCAGGATGTCCTCGGCCTCGGCGCGGGTCTCGGCGGGAATGTCGGCGGGCAGGTGGTTCATCACGTCGACGATGTTGCGGACATGATCACGCGAGATATCGCCTGCCTCATAGGCTTCGGCGGTCTTCTCCAATTTCGCGGGGCACAGGTGTCCGGTGGGTTCGAAGAACTCTCCGCACTGGCGGGTGATCTTTACTCGCACCGACGCGTCGTACCTCGACAATCCCAATGTCTGCCGCAGGAATGGCACCACGTCCTTCGCCCCACTGCCTTCGGGCAGCGAACGGTTGCAGGCTTCGATGATCAGGCGTGAATCCAGCGCCGACAGTTGACGTTTGCAGGTTTCCAGGCGCTGCATCAGCTCCACGACGTCACCGCCGGAGAACGGGTTCAGGTTGCCGTGGAGGACGGAATCCGACAGGGATTGCACGGCGGCTGCCAATTCGGCGATGCCGCACGTGTCGAGTGTTTCCACTTTCGAATCCATGTGCCAATTCTACCGCCGCGCATTCATTGAGAGAACCCGAAATGTCCAGTATCCCTTGCCTTTTCGATTGAATGTCGAATAAGGGTTCGATCCATACCGGGCGCCCCAATCAAACACAGACCATTTGGAATTCCATCAATATCCGCCAGCGGAAAGGTGATGGCAGGCGCACCTGCGATAGCGGCCAAACATGTCAAATGCAGGGTGCGTGTCCGGCCCGATTCCAATGCTTCGGCGGCGGCCGTCCGAGGCGGCGGCGGTGTGGCGGTGGTGGGCAATACCAGAATCCGATCGCGCAGTGCGGCAACGAGATGTTCGGCGGCGATGCGTAGCACGTCACCGGCCTCTATCGCTTGCGAAGGCGTGATCGTCGATGCGAACCGGAAGCGCTGCGCCACTTCGGATTCGAGTGCCCCGGGATGCGCCTGGATCCAGGCTCCATGGTTGGACCAGGCTTCGAAGGCCTGGGCGGTCCGGAACGCCGTGAACCACGATTCTGTGTCGGCGTTCAGATCTGTCTCGACGGCACCCATCCGCTTCGCGGCGGCGAGACTCGCGGCAGCCGGCTCGTCATCGGCGACAGCGCACAACCTCGGATCCACGATCAACTGTGCGTCGCCCGATTCCTGTTCGGGCAGCAGGCATTCCGCAACGGCCGCCAAGGTGAGCGCGTCACGCGTCATCCATCCCACCGTGTCGAATGTTTGCGCGAGCGGCAGCACTCCCGTGGTGGGTATCGCGCCGTGCGAGGTACGGATCCCCCACAGCCGCTGATAGGCCGCCGGAACCCGGATCGACCCGGCCGTATCCGTGCCGAGCCCGATGGTGACCGCGCCGCACGCCACAGCGACCGCGGAGCCGCTCGACGATCCGCCCGGAACCCGGTGCGGAGCAGCGGGATTCACCGGCATCCCATAGCGCCCGTTGCCGCCGGTGATGCTGTAGGCGAATTCGTCGGTCTGCGCGATACCGGTGATGTCGGCACCGGCCTCGAGCAGGCGGGCCACCACGGGCGCGTGGGACGGCGCGGGTGCGCCGAGGTAGTCCGGAACTCCTCCACCGAGTGGAAACCCGGCGACGGAGTAGAGATCCTTCACTGCCACGGTGTGCCCGCTGAGATCGCCGTCACCGGTGGCGCGGACCAGCGGTGCACCCAGTTCACGCCATACCCGCCGATCGAAATCCGTTGCCCGATCGGGGATCTGCTTCACAATCGTCATCAGGCCCGCTCGAGGACGCGCCGGGCCAGCTCGGTCGCGGCGTGGTGGGCGAAGTCGGCGACCCGTACTTCGCCGTGCACCCCACGCACCTGGTCCACCGCCTGCGAGATGGTGAAATCCGCTGCGGCGCTGAGATACAGATACGCCTGCTGCGGATCGGCTCCGAACAGCGAGACCACCAATTCCACCGCGTTGCGGACACAGACCTCGAGCGCCCGGTTCAGGTCCTCGTCCAAGCCGGTCGGAATGACCAGCCCGTGTGCGGCGGCGAACGGCCCGATCGTCCGGCCCAGTCCGGCCGCGACCTGCGCGCCCGGAATCACGTCGACCGTCAATCGCGCCCGCAGTGGCGCTTCCAGCGCGGTCAGTGCCACTTCGCCGTTCCCCTGGGCGAAATGCGGGTCGCCGATATAGAACAGCGCGTCCGGAACCTGAACGGGCAGAAACAGTGTCGCGCCGGCTGTCAGGCGGCGAATGTCGATATTGCCGCCGTGCAGCCCCGGCGGCACCGACGACACCCGGCTCTCGGTGTCGGTCGCGACGCCCATGATCCCCAGGAACGGATGCAGCGGAAAACTGGCCCGCTGCGGCCGATCCGGATGCATGGGCATGGTGCCGAACCACTTCCCCTCCCGCGATTCCACCGCGCAGAACTGCCCGTAGTTCCCGTCGAATCCGCGCCGATGGGCCAGGACGCCGCGCGCGTGCCGCGTGGAGACGACGCCGTAGGGTGCGCGCATGGTCAGTTCGTCGATGCGGATGGCGAGCAGGTCACCCTGCTGCGCCCCGGTCACCGCGATCGGCCCGGTGACGATGTGTGGCCCGGCCAGCGAGTCACGGTTCCGGGTCGCGGCGATCTCGACCGCGTCGGCCAGCACCTGGTCGCGTTCGACACCGTTCCGCCCGAAATACCGGACGGGATCGGAGCCCTGGTCGTCGAGAATCCCTTCGTGGCTGACGGTGTCGACCACGATGCTGTGTCCCGGCTCGACGGCCGCGATCGGCCGGTCCCGCCCACACGGCAGTCGCCCCCACAGCACCGCCGACGGATCGACCGGCAGATAACCGGTGTCCGAGCCGATCCCCTCACCCGGTTGCAGGACCGGAAACGCCGGGATGAACTCCCGCACGATCGACGTCACGCTCACTACCTCTCCTACCCGACCGAATTGGTCGGACCATCCGATGTGCCGACCATAAGCCGGGCGAACGGGCGGTGACGGGGCTCGAAACCGAACGTAACTGGCGTTTTACCTGACCGAAATGACCTGGCCGGGAACGGATTTAAACTCGGGCGATGACAGCATCGATTCCCCCGCTGCGGCGGCGCGCGCGCAGCGTCAGCGCGGAGGTCGCCGCGCATCTGGAGGCGCTGATCACCAATGGCGAGCTGCGGGCCGGGGATCGGCTGCCGTCGGAACGCGAGCTGGCCGCGAATATGAACGTGTCGCGATCATCCTTGCGCCAGGCCATGTTCGAGCTGGAGTCCAAGCAGCTCATCGAACGCCGTCAGGGCCGCGGCAGCACCGTCACCGAAACCCCGCGGCACGCGGACGCGCTGACGGAGGGCCTGCGGGCGCTGGACATCGAGCTCGGCCACGCCATCGAATTGCGTGATCTGGTGGAACCGCGCATCGCGGAGTTGGCCGCCCTGCGTGCGCTGGACTCGAACCTGCTGTCCCTCGACGACGTCCTGACCCGTTCCAGCGACACCCTCTCCCCCGCCGAATCCCTCAGGCTCGACATCGAATTCCACACGCTGCTGGCGCACGCCGCGCAGAATCCGCTCCTGGTGACGCTGTGCACCATGACCACCGAGTGGACCAGGAGCACCCGCACGCTCTCCCACCGCTCACGGCACGCCCGCCGCCTGTCGCTCGAGGGTCATCACCAGATCTACGAGGCTGTGGCCGCCCATGACAGCGCGGCCGCGGCCGCCGCCATGGAACGGCACCTGCGCGAGGTACGCGAACTCAGCATCGCACCGCGCTGAGCGCTCAGGCGCGCATCGCGCCGACCGCCACCTCGGTCTTGAAGGTGCGCCGATAGGCCAGTGGCGACACACCGATCGCCTCGTGCAGGTGCTGGCGCAGGGAGGCTCCGGTGGCGAAGCCGACCTCCCCGGCGATCCGATCCACGGAAAGCTCTGTGGTCTCCAGCAATTCGCGGGCGCGGAACACCCGCTGCTGAATCAGCCACCGTCCCGGGCTCATTCCGACCTCGTCGCGGAACCGGCGGGCGAAGGTGCGGCCGCTCATGCGCGCTCGATCCGCGAGGTCGGCCATGGTCAGCGGCCGGTCCAGATTCTCGAGCGCCCACTGACGAGCGGTGGCCGTGCCCGCGGCGGTCGGCGGGGGCACCGGCTGCTCGATGAACTGGGCCTGGCCGCCTTCCCGCCAGGGCGGGACGACACAGCGGCGGGCCACCATATTGGCGACCTCGCTGCCGTGGTCGGCGCGAATCAGGTGCAGGCACAGGTCGACTCCGGCGGTGGCGCCGGCGGAGGTGAGGATGTCGCCGTCGTCGACGTAGAGGACGTTCGGGTCGACGTGGACCTTCGGGAAGGTCTGCCGGAACCGGTCGGCGAAGTTCCAGTGGGTGGTGGCGGGCCGATCGTCGAGCAGGCCCGCAGCGGCGACCACGATCGCTCCCGTGCAGATGGAGACCAGCCGCACGCCAGGGCGGATGGAGGCCAGTGCGTACGAAACTTCCTGCGGCAGGCCGTTTTCCAGGATCGGCACGACATCGCACGGCGGAATCACCACGGTGTCGGCGGTTTCCAGCAGGCTCGCGTCGTGCGCGACCGCGATGTCGAAGTCGGAACTGCTGCGCACCGGCCGCCCGTCCAGCGAGCAGGTGATCACCTCGTACAGTCCGTCCGCCGTGCCGAACACCCGGTTCGGGATGCCGAGCTCGAACGGGTAGACCCCGTCGAGCGCCAGGACGACGACCCGGTGCGGCTGAACCTTCTCCGACTGCATGGCACGATCCTATCGAATATTGGCAATCGTGCCATTTCCTCCCCGCTCCCCCGACGGCAAGCTGGAGGCATGAGCGAAAAGGAGATCACCATCCCCACCACCATGAAGGCCATCGGCCAGGACGTGCTCGGCGGTCCCGAGGTCCTGCACGAGGTGGAACTGCCGGTGCCGCAGCCCGGTCCGAGCGAGATCCTGGTGCGGGTGCGCGCCACGGCCCTGAACCCGACCGACTGGGGTCACCGCCGCCGCGCAGGCCTGTTCCTGCCCCCGCCCCCGTTCGTGCTGGGCTGGGACGTCTCCGGCGAGGTGGTGGCGGCCGGGATCGGCGTCACCCTGTTCAAGCCCGGCGATCAGGTGTTCGGCATGCTCCCCTACCCGCACGGGCACGGCGCGGCCGCCGAATACGTCACCGGACCGGCCCGGGCCTTCGCCCGCAAGCCCGCCAATCTCGACCACGCGCAGTCCGCCGCCATCCCGCTGGCCGCCCTGACCGCCTACCAGGCGCTGGTCGACACCGCGAATGTGCAGGCCGGGCAGCGGGTTCTGATCCACGCCGCCGCCGGCGGTGTGGGGCACTTCGCGGTGCAGATCGCCAAGGCGCGCGGCGCGTACGTGATCGGCACCGCCAGCGCCGCCAACCACGATTTCCTGCGCGGCATCGGCGTCGACGAGGTGATCGACTACCGCACCACCGATTTCGCGGACACGGTCCGCGAAATCGATATGGTCCTCGACCCCATCGATGCCGACCACGCCCAGCGGTCCCTGCGCACCCTGCGGCCCGGCGGCATTCTGGTTTCCCTGCGCGCCAATGGCGGTGACCACTACAAGGCCGATGCCGAACAGCTCGGCGTGCGTGCCGAAATCCTGCTCGTCGAGGCCGATCACACCGGAATGGAGGCGCTGCGCGAGCTCGCCGAGTCCGGCGCGCTGCGCCCCACCATCGCGGGGTCGTTCCCGCTCGCCGACGCCGCCAAGGCCCATGCTCTCGGTGAGACCGGCCGTACCGTCGGAAAACTGGTCCTCACCGTCGAGTGAGGTAGCAATGGAACCGCGCCGCACGCCGGAGAACGGCAAGCGGCGCGGTTCTGTTCACGGAAGTTCCGACCCGTGAACGGTTTACGGCTCGAACAGATCCAGCTGCGGCTCGTGACGCCGCACTTCGATCGATCCGAAAACCAGGTCCGGCGGCGGGACCAGGCCGAGGTGCTCCCACGCCGCCGCTGTCGCGATGCGGCCGCGGGGCGTGCGGGCCACCAATCCGGCCCGTACCAGGAAGGGTTCACACACCTCCTCGACCGTGGCCGCTTCCTCGCCGACCGCGACGGCGAGGGTGGAGACCCCGACCGGGCCGCCGTTGAAGCTGCGGATCAGCGCGCTCAGCACCGCGCGGTCGAGGCGGTCCAGCCCCAGTGCGTCCACGTCGTACACCGCCAGTGCGGCACAGGCGATTTCACGCGTGACAAGTCCGTCGGCCTTGACCTCGGCATAATCACGGACGCGCCGGAGCAGCCGGTTCGCAATGCGGGGCGTGCCACGGGAGCGGCCCGCGATCTCGGCCGCCGCGTCGGACTCCAAGCGCACGCCCAGGATTCGGGCCGAGCGTTCCAGAATCTTCTGCAGCTCTTCGGGTTCGTAGAAGTCCATGTGGCCGGTGAAGCCGAAGCGGTCGCGCAGCGGGCCGGTCAGGGCACCTGATCGAGTGGTCGCGCCGACCAGTGTGAAAGGCGCGATATCGAGTGGAATCGACGTCGCGCCAGGGCCTTTGCCGACCACCACGTCGACACGGAAGTCCTCCATGGCCAGGTACAGCATTTCCTCGGCCGGCCGCGCCATGCGGTGGATCTCGTCGATGAACAGCACATCGCCCTCGACCAGATTGCTGAGCATGGCGGCCAGGTCGCCCGCGCGTTCCAGCGCCGGGCCGGAGGTGAGCCGCAGCGCGGTGCCCAGTTCGCCGGCGATGATCATGGCCATACTCGTCTTGCCCAGCCCAGGCGGGCCGGACAGCAGCACGTGGTCGGGGGTGCCGCCGCGCAGTTTCGCCCCGCGCAGCACCAGCGCCAGCTGTTCGCGCACGCGCGGCTGGCCGATGAAGTCGTCGAGGGACTTCGGGCGCAGGCTGGCCTCGACCTCGCCGTCGGATTGCAGATAGCTTGCGCTGACGGCGGATTCGGTGTCGTCGATATCGTCGAACTCGTCGCTCATGACGGCCTATCGATTCTTGCCCAGCAGCCCGAGCGCCGTGCGCAGCGCCTGCGAGGTGCCGATGCCGGGGTCGTCGGCCAGGACGGCGTCCACCGCACCCTCCGCCTGCCGGGCCGGGAAGCCCAGCCCGATGAGCGCGTCCACCACCTGCTCGCGCACCGGGGTGGCCATGGGCGCGGGCCCGGATCCGGGCGGGCCGGACTGCACCGGAACCAGATCCACCTTGTCCCGCAGCTCGACCACCATGCGTTCGGCGCCGCGCTTGCCGACACCCGGGACCCGCGTCAGCGCCGCCACATTCGATTCCGCGAGCGCCTTGCGCAGCGCCTCGGGTTCGAGCACCGCGAGCACGGCCATGGCCAGCTTCGGGCCCACCCCCGACACGGTCTGCAACAGCACGAACAACTCCCGCGCCTCGGTGTCGGCGAAGCCGAACAGCGTCATGGAGTCCTCACGCACGATCATGGTCGTGTAGAGCCGGGCGTCCTCGCCGCGGGTGAGCCCGGCCAGGGTGGCCGGGGTGGCATTGAGCCGGTAGCCGACCCCCGCCGCCTCGATGACCACATGGTCGAGCCCGATCTCGAGTACCTCGCCGCGTACCGACGCGATCACCGCGTTACCGCCTTCCGTTGCTGGGCAAGCCTTTCCTCGTACATGCGCCGTTGCCGCTCGGCCATCGCCTCCGCCTTGGCCATGCGTTCCAGCATGGGTGCGCGCCAGCAGTGGCAGATCGCCAGGGCGAGCGCGTCGGCGGCGTCGGCGGGCTTGGGCGCGACGGCCAGCCCGAGGATACGGGTCACCATGGCGGTCACTTGCGCCTTGCCCGCCGAACCATTGCCGGTGACGGCCGCCTTCACCTGAGACGGCGTGTGGAAATGCACCGGGATCTGCCGCCGGGCGGCCGCGAGCGCGATGACGCCGCCCGCCTGCGCGGTGGCCATGGCGGTGCGCACATTGTGCTGGGAGAAGACGCGTTCGATGGCCACGGCCTCGGGCTCATGGGTGTCCATCCAGGCCTCGGCGGCGTCGGCGACGAGCAGAAGCCGTTGCGCCAGCTCCATTTCCGGCGGGGTGCGCACCACGTCGACGGCGAGCATGGAGACCTGCCGGCCCATGCTGCCGACGATCATGCTGATGCCGCACCGGGTGAGCCCGGGGTCGACGCCCATCACCCGCACCGAAACCCCTCTCACCATGAACGAACAACTGTTCGAGAGTCTAACGGACCCTCGCGGCGACATTGTCCATCGACACGGCCGGTCGCGGTGCGGGCTCGGGTGATCCGGCCGGAATCAGGAGCCGCTGGGCGCGGGGGCGCCGGGGCGACGGCGGCCGCTGTTGTCGACCACGGCACTCAGGTAGTCGATGCCCGTCAGGTAACTGGGCTCGAACGTGTCGGGCTCCTTCTCCATCGGAGGCGAGTTCCAGGTGCCGTCGGAGTTCATCGAGGGCGTGCCGGGGCGGAATCCGCCGGACACCCAGTGGCCGGTGCACCCGACCTGCGTCTGTTCGGTGGTGTGGCTGTTCACCCAGACCGACGTCTCGTACCCGTCACCGAATCCCGAGCAGTGCACCCGCACCTGGATGCGGTAGATGTCGTCGGTGTCGTTGCGGCAGCTGCGATCGCTGCACGAAACCCCCTCGGCCAGATCCGTCGCGAACGCCGCCGGGGCCAGGGCGCCAGCCGCGGCGGTGATCAGGGCCGCGGCGCCCAGACCGACCAGCAACCGTTGAGCCATGTGTGAATCAACTCCTATCGACTATGACCCGACCCGGGATTCAGCTTGCCGCACAGGAGGTTTCACGCATATCGGGGTAAACCCGGAATTCGGTCGCTCAGGCACCCTGATTCGCGGCGAGTGCCGCAGCGAAGAGCCGGAACGCCTCGTCGCCGAAGAGGACGAACCGCACCTCCCGCACCCGGGTCTCGGTGCCGCGCACGGTCTCGACGGCGATGCGGGCGCCGTCGTCCATGGGCCAGCCGTACACGCCGGTGGAGATGGCCGGGAACGCCACGGTGTCCGCTCCGAGTTCGTCTGCCACGCGCAGGGATTCGCGGTAGCAGGAGGCCAACAGCGCGGAGCGGTCCTCGGTCGCCGACCACACGGGGCCGACGGTGTGAATCACCCAGCGGGCGGGGAGGTTTCCAGCGGTGGTCGCGACCGCCTGCCCGGTCTTCAGGCCGCCGCCGTACCGGGAGGCCCGCAGTGCGCGGCAGGCGGCGAGGATCTCCGGTCCGCCCTTGCGGTGGATCGCCCCGTCCACTCCCCCGCCGCCGAGCAGCGAGGAATTCGCCGCGTTCACAATGACATCGACCTGCTGTTCGGTGATATCGCCTCGCACGGCGCGCAATTCGGGCACGCCGCGATTCTCGCACCCGGCACCCGTGGAGCCCGGGAAATACGACGCGGGCCGCCTCCCGGTTCGGGAAGCGGCCCGCGTCGTTCGGAGCTCGATCAGGCGTCGAGCTCGGCCAGCACCTCGTCGGAGACGTCGATGTTGGTGAAGACGTTCTGCACGTCGTCGCTGTCTTCGAGCGCGTCGATCAGCTTGAACACCTTGCGCGCGGCCTCCGCGTCGACGGCCACCGACATCGACGGCTGGAAGCTCGACTCGGCGGAGTCGTAGTCGATTCCGGCCTGCTGCAGGGCGGTGCGCACGGCGATCAGGTCACCCGGCTCGGAGATGATCTCGAAGGCGTCGCCCAGGTCGTTGACCTCTTCGGCACCCGCGTCGAGCACCGCCATGAGCACGTCGTCCTCGGAGAGACCGTTCTTCTCCAGGGTGATGAGGCCCTTGCGGTGGAACAGGTACGACACCGAACCCGGGTCGGCCATATTGCCGCCATTGCGGGTCATCGCCACACGCACCTCACCGGCGGCGCGGTTGCGGTTGTCGGTGAGGCACTCGATCAGCACGGCGACACCATTGGGGCCGTAGCCCTCGTACATGATGGTCTGCCAGTCCGCGCCACCGGCTTCTTCACCACCGCCGCGCTTGCGGGCGCGTTCGATGTTGTCGTTGGGGACCGACGACTTCTTCGCCTTCTGGATGGCGTCGTACAGAGTCGGGTTGCCGTCCGGGTCACTACCACCGGTGCGGGCCGCCACCTCGATGTTCTTGATCAACTTCGCGAAGAGCTTGCCGCGCTTCGCGTCGATCCCGGCCTTCTTGTGCTTGGTGGTGGCCCATTTTGAGTGGCCGCTCATTCCCTACTTCCTCGTTTCAGGGGGCGCTGTCGTTCAAGTGGCAAACTACCCGCCCCGGAGGACGGACAACTGCACCAGTCTACTCGAGTGCACTTTCAGACTCCGGCGCGCGGACGCACCACGGTGTCGACGAACAGCTTGTGCACCCGCAGATCGCCGGTCACCTCCGGATGGAAGGAGGTGGCCATGACATTGCCCTGCCGCACCGCGACGATGCGCCCGGCCGCCGGGCCCGCGGGCACCCGGGCCAGCACCTCGACACCGTCCCCGGCCCGCTCGACCCAGGGGGCGCGGATGAACACCGCGCGGACCGGGCCGTCGTCGAGGCCGGCGAAGTCCAGGTCCGCCTCGAAAGAGTCGACCTGACGTCCGAAGGCATTGCGGCGCACCGTCATATCGATGCCGTGCAGGGGCTGCATGTCCGGGCGGGTGTCGAGGACCTCGGAGGCGAGCAGGATCATGCCGGCGCAGGAACCGTAGGCGGGCAGGCCGTCGCGGAGTCGCTGCCTGACCGGTTCGAGCAGGTCGAAGACCTCGAGCAGCTTGCTGATGGTGGTGGATTCGCCACCGGGCAGCACCAGACCATCGACGGCGGCCAGCTCCGATTCGCGGCGCACGGGCACCACATCCGCCCCGCACGCCTCGAGAGCATGCAGGTGTTCACGCACATCGCCCTGCAGCGCCAGCACACCAATCGTCGGTTTCACGCCGTCGAGCATACGTTTACGGGGGTGTGTGGCCCTGCTCACCCAGAGCGTCAGGGATTCGTAAGGAGGGGTGTCCATCAGCGCTTTCGGGTGAACACTGCGGCATGTGACTGATTTGCTACCGCAAACCTCGCCCGGGCCGCGCGGAGGGGTCGACGCTCCTCCTCCGCCGCGGCACGGGCTGACCGTCGCGACCGGGCTGGCCGGACTCTCGCTGGACGCCATGGCCTCGGTGGCCTACGGGCCGGAGGCGATCGTGCTGGTATTGGCGGCCGCCGGGACGGCCGGGCTCGGCTTCACGCTGCCGGTGACCCTGGCGATCGTGGTGCTGCTGGCCGTGCTCATCGCGTCCTACCGGCAGGTCATCGCCGCCTGCCCGAACGGCGGCGGCGCGTACGCGGTGGCCAAGGCCCGGCTGGGCCGGCGGACCAGTCTGGTGGCCGCGGCCTCGCTGATCGTGGACTACGTGCTGAATGTCGCGGTGTCGATCGCCGCGGGCGTGGCGGCACTGACCTCCGCGTTCCCGCAGCTGTTCCCTTACACGGTGTGGATCTGCCTGGCCGTGCTGGCCGGGATCACCGTGCTCAATCTGTACGGCATCCGCGAGAGCGCCCGCGCCTTCATGGCCCCGACCGTGGTGTTCGTGCTCGGCATCTTCACGGTGATCGTCGCGGGCCTGCTGCGGTCGGAGCCGGCCACGGTCTCCACCGGCGCGGCGGTCGCGGAGAACGCACGCACCATCGGAATCCTGTTGCTGCTCAAGGCCTTCTCCAGTGGCTGCGCGGCGCTGACCGGGGTGGAGGCCATCGCCAACGCGGTGCCCAGCTTCGCGCAGCCCAAGGTCAAGCGCGCACAGCGGGCCGAGGTGGCGCTGGGTGTGCTGCTGGGCCTGATGCTCCTCGGGCTGGCCACGCTGATCGGCAAGTTCTCGATCCACCCGATCGAGGGCACCACGATCCTGTCGCAGCTGACCGAGTCGGCACTGGGCCACGGAATCGCCTACTACATCGTGCAATTCGCGACCGTGATCCTGCTGGCGCTGGCGGCCAACACCTCCTACGGCGGCCTGCCCACGCTGACCAAGATTCTCGCCGACGACAATTCGCTGCCGCACCGGTTCGCGGTGAGCTCGCAACGGCAGGTGTACCGGTTCGGCGTGCTGGCGCTGGGCGTGTCCTCGGCGGTGCTGCTGGCCGCGTCCCGCGGCGACATGAACGCGCTGGTGCCGCTGTTCGCGATCGGCGTGTTCGTGGGCTTCACCATCGCCCAGGTCGGCATGGTCCGGCACTGGCTGGACGTGCGCACGCGGGGCTGGCAGTGGCGGGCTGCGCTGAACGGCTTCGGCGCGGTGCTCACCTGCGTAGCGCTGATCGTCACCACCGCAATGAAATTCACCGAGGGAGCGTGGCTGATCGTGCTGGTGCTGCCGCTGCTGGTGGTGGCCATGGAGCGGATCCGCACGATCTACCCCCGCATCGACGGCTGCCGCGGCGCGGGCTGCGTGCCCGCCGAGCCGAAGGCCACCGAGACCGCGATCGTGGTGCCGGTGTCGGAGGTGTCGGAGCTGAGCCGGGAGGCGCTCTCGGCGGCCATGTCGCTGGGCCGGGACGTCACCGCGGTGCACGTGTGCCTGCCGGGCGAGAACATCACCGTCTTCACCAAGGAGTGGGAGGCCTGGCATCCGGACGTACGCCTGGTGCTGCTCGAGGACGGTGATTCGACGGTCGGCGGCCCGGTGGCGCGCTATGTCGCCGATAACTTCACCGGCCGCCGCAAGGTCGTGGTGATCGCCGAGATCGAGCCGCCCGCCGGGTGGAACCACGTGCTGCCCAGCCATCGCAGTGACGAGCTGGAGCGGGTGCTGCGCAAGATGAACGACACGGTGGTGTGTCACCTGCGGGTGCAGACCGCCTGATCTCCGAAAACCCGAGCGCGCCGCCGGAATTCACCGGCGGCGCGCTCGATTTGTTTGCGGCTCGGATGATCTCGTATGCGGCTCAGGCGGTTCCGGCCGGGTACGACTCGGCCTGCTCGTCACGGAAGGTGCGGGTCAGGCCCTCCTGCATGACCACCGCCACCAGTTCCCCGGCCTGGTTCCAGATCCGCCCGCCGGTCAGCGCGCGGCCCGCGCCCGCCGAAGGCGACTGCTGGTCGTAGAGCAGCCAGTCGTCGGCGCGGAACGGGCGCAGGAACCACATGGCGTGGTCGAGCGAGGCGTTCTGGGTGGGCTCGTCGGGGTGGATGACCTTGGACGAGCCGAGCAGGGTCATATCGCTCATGTACGCCAGGGTGCAGACGTGGAACAGCGGATCGTCGGGCAGCGCGTGCCGGTAGCGGAACCACACCTGCTGCTGGGCGACGAGACCGTCGCGGCGGTCCACCTCCTCCTGCGGGATGTTGCGAATGTCCCAGTGCTCCCATTCGCGCATGGCCCACAGCCGTTCCGGGCTCATGGACTCCTTGGCGTCGGGCAGCTCGGCCGGCGGCGGCACCGAGGGCATCCGGTCCTGATGCTCGGGTCCCGCGTCGCCGACGTGGAAGGAGGCCGACATGGTGAAGATGGCCTCGCCGTTCTGCACGCCGGTGACTCGGCGCGTGCAGAAGGAGCGGCCTTCGCGAATGCGGTCCACCTGGTAGACGGTGGGTCGCTCCGGATTGCCCGGCCGCAGGAAATACCCGTGCAGTGAATGCACCTGATAGTGCGGATCCACCGTGCGCACCGCCGCCACCAGCGCCTGCCCCGCCACCTGCCCGCCGAATGTGCGTGGCAGCTGCGTCTTGGTGGACGCGCCACGGAAGATGTCGCGTTCGAGTTGCTCTATTTCGAGCGCCTCTTCGATCGTCGCCATGCACTCGTCCCTTCGCGTTTGTCGCGCTCAGGCTAACAACCGCGCGAATCTATCAATGTATCCACGATCGTTTCTGTTACGATAGTTTCATGAGCTGGAAGCGCCAGACCCTCATCGCCGCGAGTTGTGTTGCCGCACTGGTGCTGTCGGCGGGCGGATGGGTGATCGTCCAGCACGACTTCGGCATTCGCGCGGAGCGGGTCAACCATCACCGGGGGGCGCTCAACCGCTGCAGGGCACGCTGACACTGCCGGAACACGGGGACGGACCGATCGGGCTGGTGGTTTTCGTGCACGGCGACTATGCCCCGGGCTATCTCGACGCGTTGCGCGAGTATGCCGCCCAGCCACCGAACCACTGATGCTGCACAGGAGTACCGCCATGAAGGTCCTTGCCCTCGGCGCGGCGGGCGCGATGGGCGCTGCCGCCGTCGACACCGCCGCCCGGCTGCTGGGCGTCGAGCGGATCGTGATCGCCGATCGGGACGGGCAGGCCGCCGCGGCGGTGGCCCGGCGCTTCGCCGGCGCCCGGGTACCGGTGTCCGCACGCCCGCTGGATGTCACCGACGCACCCGCGCTGCGCGACGCGCTCGCGCAGGTCGATCTGGTGCTCAATACCGTCGGCCCCTACTACCGATTCGGCCGCACAGTGCTGTGCGCCGCGATCGACACCGGCACGCACTATCTCGATATCTGCGACGACTGGGAGCCGACGGTCGACATGCTCGGGCTCGATGACCGGGCGCGGGCGGCCGGGGTGTGCGCGATCGTGGGAATGGGCGCCAGTCCCGGGATCAGCAATCTGCTGGCGGCGCGGGCGGCGGCCGAGCTCGACACCGTTCTGGACGCGTATACCGCGTGGCCGGTGGATGTTCCGGGCGCGGGCGGCGGTGCGGAGTCGCTGCTCGGCGACGAGCAGCCGACAGCGGCGGCCGTCCACTGGATGCAGCAGAGCAGCGGCAGTATCTCGGCGGTGACGGCGGGCCGGGTGGTCGCGCAACGTCCCCTGCGCCCGGTCGAGCTCACCCTGCCCGGCGGGCGGCGCGGCACCGCCTACACCATCGGCCACCCCGAGCCGATCACCTTGCAGCGCAGCCTGAAACCGGTCGGCGACGCGGCCAACCTGATGGTGGTGACGCCGTCGACGCTGGCCTATCTGGAGATGCTGCGCCGCGATATCGACGCGGGCCGGCTCACCAATGAGGCGGCCGCACAGGAGCTGGCGCGGCCGACGCTGGCGCGGATCGCCCGCTCGGTGCCGACGGCCCTGCGGACCCGGGGGCCGGGAAATCTGCCGCCGTTCTTCGCCGCTCTGTCGGGCCGGCGAGCCGGGCGCGAATATCGGGTGCTGGCACACCTGGACCCGTCGGTGGCGGGTGGCATCGATAAGCTGTTCGGCGATATGGCGCGGGCGACCGGGATTCCCTTGGCACTGGGCATGTCCCAGGTCATCGACGGCTGCGCCCGCCGGCCGGGGGTGCATCCGCCGGAGGCGGTCATCGACGCGCCGCGGTTCTTCGCGGATCTGGGCCGCGAACTCGGTGGCGGCTCACCGGTCGTCATCGAGCGGGAACCGGTCGGGTAGCGCCGGGCATCGTGGAGTGAGGAGTACGTCGTGGACGATCTGATTCCGGCCACCGAGATTCCGACCCGGACGCTCGTGGAGAGCATGATCCGGGAGGACGCCACGATCGACGCCGGTGAGCTCTACGATGTCGCGGCCGTGCTCGGCATGAGCGATCAACAGGTGCGCCTGTGCATCAAACGGCTGGTGGCCGAGGGGCGATTCACGCACGAGGGGCGCGGGCGCAAGGCGGTGCTGCGCGCCACCAAGGACACCCGCGGGACCATCGAACCCGATCTCGAGTATTTGCGCTTCGCCTATGCCCAGGATCGTGGGGAGGTGCAATGGGACGGCGTCTGGCATCTGGTGGCGTTCGCGGTGCCGGAGGCGAATCGGCAGGCGCGTGACGCCATGCGCGAGGACATCGTGTACCGCGGAGGCGCGCCGATCCAGGGCGGGCTGTACGTGTCGCCACACGCGTGGGAGGACCGAATCCGTTCCCTGGCAAGTAAACTCGGCATCGACGGGCAGCTCACCACGCTGTCGACCGGTGAGCTGTCGGTCGGGGGGATCACCGGGGGTGTCGAGCTGGCGGCGCGACTGTGGCCGTTGGACCGGCTCGCCGCCGGGCACGAGCGGCTGCTCGCGGCCGCCGAGCGCACCCTGCCGGCGCTGCGCACCGCGGATCCGACCCGACAGCTCTCGCTGGCAATCACTTTGGCGAGCGAGTTCGATCGTGCCTTCGTGTCCGATCCGCTGCTGCCGCCGGAACTGCTTCCCGAGCACTGGATCGGGGTGACCGCGCGCGCCGCGGTCGCGGAGTGCTGGGCGGAGCTGAATGCCGCTCCCCTGCCGCCGATTCGGCTGTTCCGCTGGTACGCGGAGGCGGTCGCCGAGATCACCGCCCCCACCGGCGCCCGGGATTAGACCGACAGCACATCATCCCCCGGCCCGGCCGTGACAGTGACCCGGAACCCGGAAAATCCTTACGGTTTGCTTACGCTCAGCGGTGGCAGCATGTGCTGACGGGCTCACGCTCGATGAGGGACATCGCTGAAACGGGGGGTGCCAGTGTTGGCAATAGCCGAGGTCGATCAGGCCTTGGCCCGGCTCGATGCCGATCACCGCGAGATCTCCGCGAATCTCGCGGAGCTGGAGGATCATCCGGGTGTGCGGTTTCTCGACGGCGTGCCGCTGGTGGGTGTGAGCGCCGCCCGGTGGACTGCGGGGCGGGCTGGGCTGGATTGGTTGTGGGCGCAGTTCCGCCTGTTCGAGGGCGTGGTGGCGCAGGTGCACGAGGTGCGAGCGCGGCGGACGCGCCCGGGGCACGCGGAGCTGACCGTGATGACCGATCTGCTGTGCGGCCCGTCGGTTGTGCTGGCGCCGCAGCCGATTCCGATGGGTGAACGGGATCTGCTGGGCCCGGCCGCGGTGCGCCGCACGATGACTCTGGCGCAGCTGGTGGCCGAGATGACCGCGGCCTATCGCGAAGTGGCCCGGATCGCGGCCACCGCCGACACGGTGTCCTCGGCATTCCTGCCGGGCGTGGATCGGGCCGGCGCACGGCTGCTGGAGCTGCGACGGCTGGCCACGGAGTTGGACCTGGCCGTGATCGGGCATGCCCTGCTAGCGCGTCTCGACGGCGTCGAGGCGCGGCTGAACACCGAACGCGCGCTGGCCATGTCGGACCCGCTGAGCATGGCCGAGCGAAGCCCCGACGCTGACGGTAAGGCGGCGCTCGCGGATGAACTCGACGAAGTGCAGGCCCAGCTCGAGCAGCTACGGGCCCGCCGCGACAGCGTCGCCGAACGGCTGGAGCGGTTGGCCGCGGCCGTCGATGCGGCCGAGGCGGCCGGGCGCGCGGCGACCGCAGCCGCGGCGACCACCGCGGTCAAGATCGTCGGTTTCACACCCGTCGCCATCGAACCCCTTGCCCCGCTGCTGGATCGGCTCGCACGACTACGCGCCGGTGACGGCGACCGCCACTGGACCCGCATCGATGACGAGGTGGCGGCGCTTTCCCGGGACATCGACAGCGCCCGCGTCGGCGCCGACACCGCGCGCGACAATGCCGTGGCATTGCTGGACCGCCGCGACGAACTACGCGGCCGGGTCGACGCCTATCGCGTCAAGGGCGCGCGGCTGCGGCTGAGCGAGGATCCGGTCGTGGACGCCCGCTACCGCCACGCCTACGAGCTCTTGCATTCCGCCCCCTGCGATCT
>NZ_JBHZCS010000063.1:0-41132 GCF_042755705.1 Nocardia sp. NPDC059154 | reverse complement strand
GAGTATCAGCAGGCGATCACCGAGAAGACGGCACAACGATGACCAACTGCCTGCGGCCGGGTTGCGGCGGCACCATTCTGGACGGTTTCTGCGACGAATGCGGGCTCGCGCCCGTGGCCGAGGCGCAGGTGCTACCGGGCACCCCGGCCCATACCGCCACCGTTCCGGGACCCAACGGACAGTCCGTATCCGCGACGTACGCTCCCACCTGGACGGGCTCGACCCGCTCCGGCCGCCAGAGCCGACGCGGCACCAGCCGCTCGTCCTCCCGGTCCACCCGGACCGCACGCTCCAGCCGCGGCCGCCTCGGCGCGGGCCTTGTGTCGATTCCCCAAGTGCCGTACCGGGATCCGTCCACGGCGGTCATGGCCGACCCGCAGGTACCGGAGAACGAACGCTTCTGCAGCAGCTGCGAGCAGCGGGTGGGCCGCGGCCGCGACGGCGTACCCGGCCGCACCGAGGGCTTCTGCCGCAATTGCGGCACCGCCTACTCCTTCACCCCCAAGCTGACCGCCGGTGATCTGGTGGCCGGGCAGTACGAGGTGCTGGGCTGCCTGGCCCACGGCGGCCTGGGCTGGATATACCTGGCCCGCGACCGCAATGTCAGTGACCGCTGGGTGGTGCTGAAAGGCCTGCTGGACACCGGTGATGCCGACGCCATGGCCGCTGCAGTGGCCGAGCGGCAGTTCCTGGCGTCGGTGGAACACCCCAATATCGTCAAGATCTTCAACTTCGTGAAGCACCCCGACCCGCGCACGCATGAGCCGGTCGGCTACATCGTCATGGAGTACGTGGGCGGCGCGTCGCTGAAAGAGCTGCGCTCCCAGCGCGATTCGTCCGGTCGGATGCAGCCGCTGCCGCTGGCGCAGGGGCTGGCCTACATTCTGGAGATCCTGCCCGCGCTCGGCTATCTGCACGGCATGAGCCTGCTGTACTGCGATTTCAAGCCCGACAATATGATCCAGACCGAGGAGCAGCTCAAGCTCATCGACCTGGGTGCGGTCCGCTATATGGACGACGAGGAGAGCGCCGGGTTCAAGACCGACGGCTACTGCGCGCCGGAGCTGGAAACCGAAGGCGCCTCGGTGGAATCGGACCTGTTCACGGTCGCGCGCACACTGGCGGTGCTGACCTTCAACTTCGACTACCGCGGCGCCTACAAGTACGCCCTGCCGCCTGCCGTGGAGGTGCCGCTGCTGGCGCAGTTCCCGTCGTTCCGGCGGCTGCTGGAACGCGCGACCGCCGCCGATCCGAACGAGCGGTTCGGGTCCGCCTCGGAGATGGCCGAGCAGGTGACCGGGGTGCTGCGCGAGGTGGTGGCCACCACCGACGGGCAGCCGCGCCCGGCGCTCTCGACCGTATTCAGCGGCGAGCGCACGACTTTCGGGGCCGACCCGGAGCAGTGGCCCGCGACCCCGGACCCCCGGGCCATCGCGGCGGCGCTGCCGGTTCCCGTGGTCGACCCGACCGATGCTGCGGCGGGGTTCCTCGCCACCACCTCCATAGGCGATCCCCGGCAGCTGGTGACCGCGCTGGAGACCGCGCCGGTGTCCTCGCCGGAGGTGACGCTGGCGCTGGCCCGCGCCCGCATCGAAAGCGGTGACGCCGATACCGCGCTCACCGAGCTGGACGCGCTCGAGGAGTCCGAGGACGCCGACTGGCGCATAACCTGGTACCGCGGGCTGGCCGCGCTGACCCGCCGCGATTTCGCCGGCGCGCAAGATCATTTCGACACCGTCTACGGCATGCTGCCCGGCGAGGCCGCCGCCAAGCTCGCGCTCGCGGCCGCCCGGGAATGCACCGGCGACCACGACGGGGCGTCGCGGCTCTACCTGCAGGTGTGGCGAACCGACAACGGATACCCCAGTGCCGCATTCGGTTTGGCGCGGACGCGGCTGCAGGAGCGGGATATCGACGGCGCCATCGCGGCCGCGGAATCGGTGCCCGTCAGCTCCAGCCATCACACCGCCGCCCAGCTCGCCGCCCTCGATGCGCAGCTCGCGGGCGGGGCAAGCCGGCACGGCTATCTGGTGGCCGCGGGCAACCGGCTCACCGGGCTGGCGCTGGATCCGGAACACAAGGCGTGGAAGAGCATTGCCGTCCTCGATGCCGCGCGGACGCTGGCGGCCGCACAGCCGATCGAACCGGGGGCGCTGGTGCTGGGCTGCCGGTTCGCCGATCGGGATCTGCGCACTGCGCTCGAATCCCAGTTCCGAGAGCTGGCGCGGCTGGCCCCGGACAGACGGGCGCGTCGCGATCTGGTGAACCGCGCCAATGCCGTTCGACCGGTGAGCTGGGTGTGAGGGGCGTGATGATGACGGCCACGACAGAGGGAACCGGCCTGTGCCCGATGTGCGGCGCGCAGTTCGCCGACGGCGACCGCTTCTGTGAGGACTGCGGCGCCGCACTGGTGCGCGTCGAACCGCCCGCGGTGCACTGTTCTTCATGTCCGGCCGGAACACTCGACGCGGACGGTTTCTGCCGGGTGTGCGGCATGCAACCGGTGGTGTCGGACCGGCGCGAGCTCGACATGGATGCGGTCGCCGCGGTCACCGATCGTGGAAAACGCCACGCGCACAACGAGGACGCCATGGCATTGCGAGTGCTCCCCGGGACAGGAACCCGGATCCTGGTGGTGTGCGACGGAGTGTCCAGCTCCGACCACGCCGACGACGCCGCCCAGCGCGCCGCCGCCACCGCGGCCGATCGGCTCGCGAACGAGCTGACCGCGGGCACCGGATCGGAGGCGGCAACCATCCTGGCCATCGGCGCGGCGGCGGATGCCGTGGCGGCGCTGGGCGACAGCGGCGATCGCACACCGTCGTGCACCATCGTCTCCGCGGTCGTCACCGCGAGCGCGGTCACCGTCGGATCGATCGGCGACAGCCGCGCCTACTGGCTGACCACCGATCCGGCCGCGACCCCGCCGCGCCGCTTGAGCACCGACGATTCGGTCGCGGCCGGGCTCGTCGAACTCGGCGTGGACGAGTCGACCGCCATGTCCATGCCCGATGCCCACACCCTCACCGCCTGGCTGGGCGCCGATGCCGACGCCATCGAACCCCACCTCCGCACCTTCGTGCCGGACGGGCCGGGTGCGGTGCTGCTGTGCAGCGACGGGCTGTGGAACTACTATCCCGCCGCCGACCGGCTCGCCGAGCTCGCTCTGCCCGCGGCCCGGACCGATCCGCGCGCCGCGGCGCATCACCTGGCCGATCTGGCGCTGGCCGCGGGCGGCGGCGACAACATCACCGTCGCCGTCGCTCCGTTTCCCGCTACCTCGAGGAATCTCCGACCATGAACCAGCCCTTGGGTTTCCAGATCGAAACCTTCCAGAACGAATACCTGCCCGCCGGAGCCACCCGCGTCAATGCGGTGGTCACTGTGACCGCCACAGGCGGCGGGATGCCAGCCGGCAACATGGCGGCCGAGGTGATCATCGTCGACTGCTCGGGCAGCATGGACCATGCCTACGGCAAGCTGGCCGCCGCCAAGAACGCCACCGCCGCGGCGATTTCCGCGGTGCGCGACGGCGTGGACTTCGCGGTGGTGGCGGGCACCGACGTGGCGCGGATGGTGTACCCGGTGACGCCGTCGCTGATCATGGCCACCCCGGCCAACAAGGCCAATGCCATTGCGGCCGTACAGCAATTGCGGGCGGGCGGCGGCACCGCCATCGGCACCTGGCTGCGGCTGGCGCGGCAGCTGTTCGGGAACCGGGACGGGCTGCGGCACGCAATCCTGCTCACCGACGGCCGCGACGAGCACGAGACACCGCAGCAGCTGGATGCCGAAATCATGGCCAGCACCGGGGTTTACGTGTGCGACTGCCGGGGCGTGGGCACCGACTGGGAGATCGCCGAGCTGCGCAAGGTCTCGAGTGCGCTGCTCGGCACCTGCGATATCGTCGCCGACCCCAAGGATCTAGCGGGCGACTTCCAGGCCATGACCACGGCCGCGATGGGCAAGTCCGTCGCCGATGTAGCGCTGCGGCTGTGGACGCCGCGCGGGGCCGCCGTGAAATTCGTCAAGCAGGTCGCTCCAGAGCTGCTCGATCTGACCGGGCGGCGCACCGAGAACGGCGCGCAGACCGGCGAATACCCGACCGGATCGTGGGGCGGGGCGGAGAGCCGCGACTACCACATCTGCATCGAGGTCGCGCCCGGCGGCCTGGGCGACGTCATGCTCGCGGGGCGGGTCAGCCTGGTGCGCGGCAGCGGCGATCAGGCCGAGGTGCTGGGGCAGGGTCTGGTCAAGGCCGTCTGGACCGATGATGTCGTCCAGTCCAGCAAGATCAGCCCGGAGGTGGCCCATTACACCGGGCAGGCCGAGCTCGCCGATGTCATCCAGGAGGGCCTGGCCGCGCGCCGCGACGGCGACTTCGACACCGCCACCAAGAAGCTCGGGCGCGCGGTGCAGATCGCGACCGCCTCCGGCAACGAGGACACCGCCAAGCTGCTCGAAGGCGTTGTCGATGTGCTCGACGCGCGCACAGGGACGGTGCGTTTGAAGTCCGCCGTGACCAAGGCCGACGAGATGACCTTGGATACAAGGTCGACCAAGACTTCACGCGTGCACAAGCGGTGAGCGAGACGACATGCTGACCTGTCCGGCCGGACACGATTCGGTCTCCACCGACTACTGCGATGTGTGCGGGCTGCTCATGGAGGCGGGCGAGAAGCCCGCGCCCGCACCGGAACCCACGGGGATGCCGTGCCCGGCGTGTGGAGAGCCGCAGACGGGGCGGTTCTGCGAGGGGTGCAGCTACGACTTCGTAGCGGGCGGGCCCGCGGCGACCATGGCGGCACCGGCGGCCACCGTGGCCGCGCCCGCACCGACCGTTGTCGCACCGGTACCGACGGTGGTCGCGCCGCTACCGACTCCTGAACCATCCAGAACCGCCTGGACGGCAACGGTTTTCGCTGACCGCGAGTACTTCGACACCATGCGCAGCGAGGACGACGACGTCGAATTCCCCGCGTACTGCCCCGAACGCGTCTTCGCGCTGCAGGGCGCGCAGGTCCGGGTGGGCCGCTACAGCGCCTCCAAGGGCATCGATCCAGAGATCGATCTCACCGGTCCCCCGCAGGATCCGGGCGTCTCGCACCTGCACGTGCTGTTCGTCGCCCAGCCCGGAAACGGCTGGGCCGTCATCGATCTCGGCTCCACCAACGGCACCCGCGTGAATGCGGCCGCCGATCCCATTCCGCGTGGGCAGGCGGTGCCGGTGCGATCCGGTGACCGTATCCACCTGGGCGCGTGGACCACTCTCACCCTGAAGCAGGACACCCCGTCATGACGACGATGCTCACCCGTCCCCAGACTCCACGCGCCGAGGCCGATCCGGCCACGGGCGCGCTCGCGCAGCTGCGCGGACTGCTGCCCGGGCGGTCGGACACCCCGGGCTGGATCCGGCTGCTGGCCATCGCCGCGGTCGTGCTCACCGCGATGACCGCGGTGGTGATGGCCGCCGACGCACGAACGACCCGGCACGGTATCGACGTCATCGGCAACCACACGGCACCGACGGTGACCGCCACCGAGGACCTGTACTTCGCGCTGGCGGACATGGATGCGCAGCTGGCGAATGTGCTGCTCGCCGGAAACGATTCGACGCTGGCGAGCGTGCGCAAGAACGCGTTGACCGGCTACGAGCAACGCCGGGTGCAGGCCGACGCCGACCTGCAGCAGGCCATGACCATCGCCACCAATGATGATGCGTCCCGCCAGATCCGGGAGCTGCTCGACAAGTTCGGGCAGTACGAGGCACTGGCCGCGGACACCTTCCAGCTCGGCGATCTCGACCGTGGCGCCGCGGGACAGCCCTCGGCGCGCACCCTGGAGGCCTACCGGGCGGCGACGGGGATGGTGCCGGATCTGCTGTCGCGCGCCCAGAAGCTGGCCGACACCAACAGCGGTGTGCTGAGCCAGGCGTACCAGGACAGCGAGCACACCACGGTCGCGGCCCGCGTACGCATCGCTGTGCTGGGCCTGCTGCTGCTCGGCGTGCTGGCGGGACTGCAGGTCGTGCTGCGGGTGATGCTGCACCGGCGGGTCAACCCGGCGCTGGCCGCGACCACCGTGCTGATGCTGGGGGTGCTGACCGGCGGCTACCTCGCGAATGCCTCGGCGGCACACCAGCTCACCGTCGCCAAGCAGGACGCCTTCGACTCGCTGCTGGCGCTGCGGCAGGCGCGGGCGCTGAGCTACGACGCCAATGCCGACGAGAGCCGGTACCTGCTCGACCCCGCACACGCGGCGACATACCAGCAGAGCTACTTCGAGAAAGCGCAGCGACTGGCCGGGGTCCAGGCGCGCGGCGTCGACGACTACGCGGGCGCGCTCGACCAGGCGATCGGCGCACACAGCGGCGATCTCGCGCAGGCCATCAGCGCCGACTCCTTCCTCGGCGAAGAACTGCGCAACATCACCTTCTCCGGCGAGCGCCAGGCCGCCGAGCAGAGCCTGCTCACCTATCAGGCCTACCAGCACGACGATCACGCGCTGCGCGGACTGGCGGGCTCGGACCTGCGGGCGGCCATCGCCCTCGACACCGGCGCCTCCAACGACCACTTCGCCGCCTACGACAAGGCCCTGGTGTCGACCATCGACATCAACCAGCACGCCTTCGACACCGCGATCACCCACGGCGAGAACGATTTGTCGGGCTGGAGCACCTGGCTCCCGTACGGCGCGGCCGTGGTCGTCGCGGCGCTGGTGCTGCTCGGTGTCCGCCCGCGCCTGGCCGAGTACCGCTGACCGGAGGTGACCGGGCACGAGACCTCGGCCAAGATGGTCTCGTGCCCGATTTCACCGCCATCAGCCCCGACGCCCTGTACGCACTCATCGCCGAGCGGGCCATGACGCTGGCGGGGTATGCGGTGATCGCGGTCGACGGCGCGGATGCCGCAGATCCGCTCACCGTCGCGAATGGGGTCGCCGAACTCCTGCGCACCCGGGGCCGTCCCGCCGCGGTGGTGTCGCTGCACGATTTCGTCCGGCCCGCCTCCGTGCGCCTGGAATACGATCGCGACAGCGAATTCACCTACCGCACCGGGTGGTTCGACTACGCCGCGCTGAATCGCGAAGTCCTCAAACCGCTTCGGGACACCGGACGCTACCTGCCGGCGCTCTGGGACGAACGCGCCGATCGCTCCGCCCGCGCTCGCATCCGCACCGCCGACGACACCACGGTGCTGTTCATCGCCGGACCCATGCTGCTCGGGCGCGGACTGGACTTCGATCTGACTGTCGGCCTGCGCATGTCGGCGGGGGCGCTGCGCCGCCGGACGGACGCCGCGAGCCTGTTCACCGTGGACGGACTGCTCGAGTTCCAGCGCGAGCACGCCGAAGAACCCGATATCCAGGTCGCCTGGGACCATCCGGACCGGCCGGCGATCCGGGTCGGCTGAACCCGCTCGACAATCCTGCTCGGCCGAGCCGCGGCACGGAACTCAGCGCGATTCCGTCTGCTTCGCCAGGGCCCCGAACGCCGCCTTGGGCTCCCAGGTCAGCGAACCGCTTTCGGGCTGAAGGACTTTCACCAGTCCCGGGCTCGCCAGGTCCAGGTCGAGCGCGGGGTCGTCGTGGCGTGGCAGATCGTAGCGGGCGAAACAGTAATAGAAGGCGGCGTCCACGCCCGCGGTATCGAGGATGCCGAGCAGGTCGGTGAGGTGGTCGGCCTGGGCGGGCTCGTCGCGCTCGTAGCGGCCATCGAGGCGCAGCGGCCTCGCGGTGTCCGGATCCCATTCGATGATGTCGAAGCCGTGCGGACCCACATCGGGCGCGCCGCGGAAGGACGGGCAGCCGAATTCGGTGATGGCCACCGGCTTTCCGAGCTGCTCACCCTGAGCGACATAGGCGCGCATGGTGTCCCGATAGCCGGGCGCCAGCTCCGCGCCGCGGTATCCGGCGTCGGTGGCGAGGATGTCGAAGAGCTCCCAGTCGACCTGCTCGAACGGCAGGCTGCAATAGGTCAGCCTGCCGCGGAACCGATCCCGGGCGATCGCGGCGGCGCGGGCCAGGAGATCGTTGACGCGAGCGGGGATTCCGGCCAGCGCGGCCTGGCCCGCCGGGGTGCGCAGGGCGGCGGCCCGCTCGGCCAGGGTTTCGCCGGGCAGATAACCGAGCACGAACATGGCGAGCTCGGACCCGACCGCCAGCACGATCTCCGCGCCGCTCGCACGCAGGCGTTCCGCGTGTTCGGCGCAGTCGGCGACGACGGCGAGAACCTCGTCCTCGGTGACGTCGTTCAGGAACGGGCACACCCAGACTTCCAATCCGGCGGCCGCGGCCTCGGAGGCCGCCAGATTCAGCCGTTCCGGGTACCCGCCGGTGATGCGGACCGCGTCGCAGTGCAGGTCCGCGCGGATGACCCGCATGTCCTCGCGGACCCGTGCGATGTCGAACGGCTCGTGGGTGCTGCTGCCCAGGTTCACGAAGCCGGTGTCGTAGCAAACGCCGATCGCTCTCATCGGCTACCTCCTCCATTTACGGTACGGTTAGTACCCTAGTTGCGACCATAGCCCGCTTCGGACCGGTCTCGCAAGGTACGCTCAGTACCGTTATGAGCGAATCGACAGAGCGCCCGACCCGCCGCCGCGGCCCGGCACTGGAACAGGCGATCCTGCGTGCGGCCGTGGACGAACTGCTCGAATCCGGATACCCCGGGATGACCATGGATGCCGTCGCCGCCCGGGCGGGCACCAACAAGAACGCCATCTACCGGCGCTGGCCCAACCGCGCCGCACTGGGCGTCGCGGCGTATCGGCAACTGACCTCGGCCGCGCTCGAACTGCCGGACACCGGCGCCCTGCGCACGGACGCGCTGGAGTTGTTGCGCCGCGCCAACTCCCATCTGTCCTCGCCGCTCGGCGAGATCCTGCGCAGCCTGCTCTCCCAGCTCGCGAACGAGCCCGAACTGCTCGCGCAATTGCGGGAGCAGTCCGGGGACGCGGGGACCCGGCCGTGGCTCACCATCCTCGAGCGGGCGGTCGACCGCGGCGAGGCCCCGCCCGCGGCGTGCGTGGCCCGGGTCGCCACCACGCCGATCGACCTACTGCGCAACGAGTTCGTGACGCGCGGCGTGCCGACGGTGCCCGACGACGTGCTGGTGGACATCGTCGACACCGTGTACCTGCCACTGATCCGCGGCTATTCGGCTGCGAGCCACCACCGGGGCGGGATCAGGCCGCCCAGGGCGAATCGAGAATGACCTCGACAAAGTCGCCGCGCCGGAATCCTGGCGAGAAGCGCTCGAGGACATCGGCTTTCACATTCCCGAAGGTGGTGTCCGGGCGATGGGCGATCCCGTCGGCGAAGGCGGCCAGGATGCGGCGCTTGAAATCCGGGCGCGGGTGGGCACGGATCACGGCGGCGCGCTGCTCCTCGGTGACATCGTCGTAGCCGATGCCGAGCACATCGAGCTCGACGCCGGCGGTGACCAGGGCGATCTCGGGTGCCATGTGGGCCGGGATCTCCGGGGTGGTGTGCAGAGCGATTGCGGTCCAGGCGATCTCGGCACGCTCGGCGGGGATGCCGTGCGCGCGCAGGAAGGCCCGGGCGTCGTCCGCGCCGTCGATCTCGAACCGCTGCCGGGAATCCTGGTGCCGGGGTGTCAGACCCAGGTCGTGGAACATGGCCGCCACGTAGAGCAGTTCGGGATCGTAGCCGAGCCCGCGGCGCGCACCCTGTAGCGCACCGAACAGGTAGACCCGGCGGGAGTGATCGAAGAGCAGTTCGCCCGCGGTGTCGCGGACCAGTTCGGTGGCCTCGCGGGCCAGAGCGCTGTCGGGGATGGCGATATCGGCAATGTGTTCCATGGCAACCACACTCGCCGAACCGGCAGGTCCGGCACCGTGTCTTTCCGGACAGGAACCCCACAGATCCGGACATGCCGGAGTGCTAGGTTCGGGTGGGTGGGCAGGAAGCGAATCGCGGTGCTGGCCTTCGACGGCGTCCGGCTGCTCGATGTCACCGCCGTACTCGAGGTGCTGAGCACCGCCGCCGGGTCGGGCGCGCGCTATGAAGTGACGCTGTGCTCGCCGGACGGCGCACCGGTCACCACCGCGGCGGGTACGCGCCTGCTCGTCGACGCGGCCGCGGCCGAGGTGGGCCGCGTGCACACGCTGATCGTGCCGGGCGACGACCGGTTTCCGCACTCCCCCGTCGACAGCGGGATTCTGGACGCTGTTCGCACCCTGTCGCCGTCCACGCGCCGCACGGCTTCGGTGTGCACGGGCGCTTTCGTCCTGGCGCAGGCCGGCTTTCTCGACGGCCGCCGCGCGACCACGCATTGGCGGCATGCCGCCCGGCTGGCCCGCGCCTACCCGTCGATCACGGTCGAACCGGATGCCATCTACATCCGCGACGGCAAATACCTCACCTCGGCCGGAGTCAGCGCGGGCCTCGACCTGACCCTGGCCCTGGTCGAGGAGGACGAGGGCGCCGACCTCGCCCGCGAGGTGGCGCGGGAACTGGTCGTCTTCCTGCGACGGCCGGGCGGGCAATCGCAGTTCTCGGTGGCGTCCCGCACCGCGGTGCCGCGCCGGGACGATGTGCGCGCCGTCGTCGACGAGGTGTTCGCCGACCCGGCCGCCGACCATTCGCTCACCGCCATGGCGGCCCGCGCCGCCGTGAGCACCCGGCAGCTCACGCGCCTGTTCCGCGACGAACTCGACACCACCCCGGCGGTATTCGTGGAATCGGCGCGCGTCGAGGCCGCACAGGCGATGCTGGAGGCCGGGGCCTCCGTCACCGCCGCCGCCCACCGATCCGGTCTGGGCAGCGAGGAATCCTTGCGCCGCATCTTCTTCCGGCGCTTCGGCATCACCCCGTCCGCCTATCGGGCCCAGTTCCGGACCGCGCGCCGGGCGTGACCGGACGGTCCCGGCGCGGTCAGGCCGTGCCGGACTCGAGCAGGGCCTTGGCGCGATCCAGGCCGGAAACCTCTGCGGTCATGGTCTTCTGGACGGGGCCGTTCATGAGCAGCTTCTTGAGGCCCGACAGTTCCGCGGCCAGCGAGAAGGTCACCGCGGTGCCCTCCGCCACCGGCGCGAAGGCGTAGGTGACCGTGGGACGCAGCGGTCCCGCGATGCCGTTCAGGACGACCTTCTCGTTCGGGATGTACTCGGTGATCTGGACATCGGCGGGGATGCCCCGGCCGCCGGGACCCGAGACCGTCTGACGGTAGATGGTGCCCACGGCTGGCGGGCCTTCGGCGGTGATCTGCTTGACGCCGGTGCGCCAGCGGGCGCTGTTGGCCGAGTCGGCGAAGAAGGCGAACACTTCGTCGATGGGGCGGGCGATGGTCACCGTACGGGACGCGGCGGGCATGGCGGTCCTTTCGCCTCGAGGGTGTTCGGCAGCGATGCTGGTTCATGACACCAGCAAGCGGGCGGCCGGGCCACCACCCGGGCGGCGTGTCCGCGCCCGGTTTCGCCGAGCCCGGTCAGCTCACCACCGGCGATGGCGAGCGTCGAAGGTTTCGGTGGGGTATTCGTCCTCGACCGGTGTTCTGATTGCGCGCCCGCACCATGCATCGCAGCGCCAGCAACGACCCGGTGACGGACATGACATAGGCCAGGACAGGGGTGAGCCACCCATAGGTGAAATGGTCGATTACCAGCATGCGGGCTCCTTGCCGGAATGGCTGTTCATGACGGTTCACCGGTGACTGAGCCGAAGACTAGCGAGGAAGTACCAGGTCGTAAATTTGCCGCAGTACAGTCCGAAATAATTAGCTGGGGTTTGCTGGGCGGTATGCACGCAGGTAGCCGCCGGTATGGGCAGGCCCGGAGCACCGCCCGCCCCACGTAAGCGGTCCTTGACACCTAGCACCCTTTCGGCAACCCAACAAGGGCCGGAGGTCACTCGTGCACAATGCAATTGCGGAACAGTGCACAATGCCACCGCGAAATCACCCGAGATGCTCGGTCTGCCGACTTCGTCAAGAATCTCCAATTCCGCCCGATACCAACGGATTCCCCGACCGATTCGACGACCTATCCCTCCCTGCCACCTGCACCACGGATCTGAGCAATATCACCGGAAGCAAGTGAACGACGATCGCCGGGTGGTTCGAAGACCACCCGGCGATGTCGAATCAGATTGTCGCGGAGCCGTTTACCGGCCGGAGCCGATTACCAGCCGCGCTCGGCGAGGCGGTGGGGCTGCGGGATCTCCTCGACATTGATGCCGACCATGGCCTCACCCAGGCCGCGCGAGACCTTGGCCAGGACGTCGGGGTCGTCGTGGAAGGTGGTGGCCTTGACGATGGCGGCGGCACGCTCGGCCGGGTTACCGGACTTGAAGATGCCCGAGCCGACGAACACGCCCTCGGCGCCGAGCTGCATCATCATGGCGGCGTCGGCGGGGGTGGCGATGCCGCCGGCGGTGAACAGCACGACGGGGAGCTTGCCGGTCTCGGCGACCTCGGCGACCAGCTCGTAGGGGGCCTGCAGTTCCTTGGCGGCGACGTAGAGCTCGTCCTTGGGCAGGGAGGTCAGGCGGCGGATCTCGTCGCGGATCTTGCGCATGTGGGTGGTGGCGTTGGAGACGTCGCCGGTGCCGGCCTCACCCTTGGAGCGGATCATGGCCGCGCCCTCGGTGATTCGGCGCAGCGCCTCGCCCAGGTTGGTCGCGCCACACACGAACGGGACGGTGAAGGCGAACTTGTCGATGTGGTTGGCGTAGTCGGCCGGGGTCAGCACCTCGGACTCGTCGATGTAGTCGACACCCAGCGACTGCAGGATCTGCGCCTCGACGAAGTGACCGATGCGGGCCTTCGCCATGACGGGGATGGAGACGGCGTTGATGATGCCGTCGATCATGTCCGGATCCGACATGCGGGACACGCCACCCTGGGCGCGAATGTCGGCGGGGACCCGCTCCAGCGCCATGACCGCGACGGCACCGGCATCCTCGGCGATCTTGGCCTGCTCGGGCGTGACGACGTCCATGATCACACCGCCCTTCAGCATCTCGGCCATGCCGCGCTTGACGCGGGCGGTACCGATGGTGGGGGTGGTGTCGGGCGTGGTCACGGCAAACTCCTGGGTCATGTGGGCCAATCGGTCGGATCGCTCGGAATCGAACAGGTCGATTCTAGGCGGCGCTTTCAGGCCACTTCATAGCCAGTCCGACACGACTGGACTGCCCGCCCCGCAAGGATGACGGGCGTCACAGCGCCAGGGTTACCGCGTCGCTACTACAGCGGTCCGACGACGAAAATCGTCGCCCAGTACTCGGCCGCGGCCGGACCCATCAACGGCTCCAGGAAGTCATAGAGCAGGTAAGACACGAAGAATTTTCCACCTTCCACACACGGTCCGCCGATTCCGTTGCACGGCAAACCTTCCCAGGGACCCTAGCGGAGATTGCGTCACAGATCACGAATGGTCCGGGAGACCGCCGGTCAGCCCAGGGTGTAGACGTACCGGCTCGTGGGCACCAGATCCAGATTCAGGTGGGCGCCGAAGCGGACGACGCTCTCCATCATGGCCGTCACGCGCCGCTGCAGTTCCGCATCGTCGCCGCCGCTGCCGTAGAAGGCATGTGCGCTGGTCATGGCCGCCATCGGGAACAGTTCCTCGACGAGGGCGTCGACCCGCTTGCCGTCGGTGATCGCCTCGGTGACGGTGTTCTGGACGTAGCCGAACGTGTCCTGGGTCTCGATGGCCACTGGCGTGTGCAGGACGTGCCACCGATGCAGCCACTCCTCGCGCGTCAGGTCCTCGGGAATCCGCAGAATCGCGATATTCGCCAGCGCGTCGGTCCGGACCCCGTCCTCGACCACCGGCGGCTCGATGGGCCGGCGCTCGTCCACGACCCACCCGTTCACGTCGTCCGCGACCGTCCGCAGCACATCGGTGACCGCCGCGTGCTCGCCCTCGGTCCACACGCTCACGATGGCGTCGATCGGCGCGTCATAGGTGGTGTGCTTCACCTGCGCGGCCTCGACATCGGCATCCCGCACATTCACCTGATAGGCCGTCACCCCCACCTCGGCCAGCCCTTTGCGCAGCTCCTCGCCCCGCAGTCGCTCCCCCAGCCCCGCGCCCCACAACACATACATCAACTTCATGCCGTAAGTCCTTGCCACAGATCACCATTGATCGCCCCACCGTAGCCCCGCCCGCCGCCCGGAATGCGAGCTTTCAGCCGCCGATCCCACCCACCGGACCGAGGCCGGCGGTTCTCAGCGGATGGAGCGGACTTCGGGGTCGATGTCGGAGTCGGCGGCCGCGATGGCCTCCGCGAGGAGTTGGTCGAGGTGGTAGGGGTAGACGGTCTCGCCGGAGTGGTCGATCTGGGCGATGTCGGTGGGGGTGCACCATTTGCTGCCGGTGATGGAGCGGCGTTCGATGTAGTCGAGGTTGGTGGGGACCGGGTCGAAGGCCTTGGCGCGCAGGGCGAAGAACAGTTCCTCGGAGCGGATGAGTTCGCCGTTGAAGGGGAACACCGCCACCCGGCGCCAGAGGGGGCCGCGCAGAGCCGAGGAGTCGGCGGCGTGGCCGGTTTCCTCGTAGAGCTCGCGGATCGCGGCCTCGCGCAGGGTTTCCCCGGGGTTGACGCCGCCGCCGATGGTGAACCAGAACGGGACGTCGGGGACCTTGGGGTCGACGCCCTGCAGCAGCAGGACGCGGTCGTTCTCGTCGACCAGGACCACGCGGGCCGAGGTGCGGACGGTGTCGACGTCGAGGCCGGTGGAGGCGGCGGGGGTGACCCGTTCGGCGATCTCGAAGTAGGTCGGCAGCGGTGCCGTACCGCCGAGGTGCAGCCAGCGGACCAGGCGGCGGGTACGCAGGGCGAGGGTGTCGCGGACCGCGTCGTTGTGGAAGCGGCGGGCGATGAGGACCCGGGCCTCGGCGTCGGCGAGTTCGGCCACCAGCTGGGGTGGCAGCAGCGCGATGTCGACCGCGGACAGGGCGGCGGCGAGCTGGTTCTCGACGGTTTCGCGGTCGCGCCAGTTGGAGCGTTCGGCGCGGTCGGCCAGGGCGGTCAGCCGGCGGGCCTGCTCGACCAGGGACGGGTCGTAGAGCCCGGCCAGGGTGGTGGCCACCGAGCGCCCCACCACCGCGCGCCGGGCCAGGGCCGCGTCCAGCGCGTGGCGGGCCTGGTCGGTGCGCACGTGCAGGCGGTCGAGTCGGTTGGCGGTGGTGTAGGCCCAGACCGCGGCGGTGACGATGAGGGCCGCGACGAGGGCGAGGACCAGGATGGTCGTCGCGGAGAAGGTGATCATCCGGCGGTCCTGACACGCACATCGCCGACGGTCACGGTCTCGTACACCCGCAGGATCTGCTCGGCGACGACCGGCCAATCGTATTCGCCGACAACCTGATTGGCGGTGCGGATGAACTCCTCACGCCGGGCGTCGTCGGTGAGCATGCCGCTGATCGCCTCACCCAGCCGCGCCGAGTCCCCGACCGGCACCAGCTGGCCCGCGGTGCCGTCGCGCAGCACCCGGCGGAAGGCGTCCAGATCGCTGGCCACCACGGCGGTCCCGGCGGCCATGGCCTCGACCAGCACGATGCCGAAGCTCTCACCGCCGAGATTGGGCGCGACATAGACATCGGCACTGCGCATGGCCGAGGCCTTCTCGGCATCCGACACCTGGCCGAGGAAACGCAGGTGTCCCGCGTTCTCCCCCGCCTCGCGGCGCAGCCGGTCCTCGTCACCGCGGCCGACGATCAGCAGCTCGAGCTCCGGATGCCGGCGCACCAGTTCGGGCAGCGCGCCGAGCAGCACCTCCATGCCCTTGCGCGGCTCGTCGAACCGGCCCAGGAACAGCACCGACTTCCCCGCGCGCGGATACCCGGCCAGCAGCGGCGCGTGTGCGAACGCGGGTACGTCGACGCCGTTGGGGATCTCGACCGCGTCCCCGCCCAGCGCCTCCACCTGCCAGCGCCGCGCCAGCTCGCTCACCGCGATCCGGCCGCTGATCTTCTCGTGGTACGGCCGCAGCACACCCTGAAAAGTGCTCAGCACCAGCGACTTCGTGGTCGAGGTGTGGAAGGTGGCCACGATCGGCCCCTCCGCGATCTTCAGCGCCAGCATGGACAGGCTGGGTGCGTTGGGTTCGTGGATGTGCAGGACGTCGAAGTCGTTCTCGGCGATCCAGCGGCGGATCCGGGTATAGGCGGTGGGCCCGAAGGACAGTCGCGCCACCGAGCCGTTGTAGGGGATGGCCACGGCCTTGCCCGCCGACACCACGAAATCGGGCAGCGGCGTGTCGTCGGCGGCGGGCGCGAGCACGCTCACCTTGTGGCCGCGCTCGATGAGCACCTGCGCCAGCTCCACGACATGGGCTTGCACCCCGCCCGGCACATCGAACGAATACGGGCAGACCATGCCGATCCTCATAGCGCCCCTGTTCCCTGCGACCCCTGCGCGTCATAGCCCAGCGCCTGTTGCGCAGCGGCGATACGTTCCAGTCTGGCCTGCGACAGGTCGCTTTCCCACAGGGGTTGCAGCATGTGCCAGTCCGCCGGATGGGCGGCGATATTCGCGGCGAACACGTCGGCCAGCGCCTGGGTGGCGGGCGCGATGCCCCCGGACAGATCCAGCGCCTCGAAGACCTGCATGCCCCAGCCCTCGCGGCCGTCGGCCTCGGTGGTGAACCAGCAGTGCACGGGCAGCAGCGCCGCACCGGTGTCGGCGGCCAGTTTGGCCGCGCCGGCGGGCAGCCAGGTGCGTTCACCGAACATGGTGACCGGCACCCCCTTGCCGGTGAGGTCGCGCTCCCCCAACAGGCAGACCACCTTGTTGTCCCGCAGCCGATCGGCCAGCTGCGGGAACGGCGGCTGCTCGCCGCCGGTCAGCGGGAACACCTCGAAGCCCAGGCTCTCCCGGTACTCGACGAACCGCTCGAACAGCGACTCCGGCTTCAAACGCTCTGCGACCGTGGAGAGCTGGCCGTAGTTCTGTACCAGCCAGACACCGGCCATATCCCAGTTGCCCGAGTGCGGCAGCACCAGCAGCACGCCCTTGCCCCGGGCCAGCGCCGCGTCCAGGTGTTCGACACCGTCCACGTGCAGCTGTCCGAGCGCGGTGTGGTCCATCGACGGCAGCCGGAACGCCTCGCGCCAGTAGCGGGCATAGGATCGCATACTCGCCGCGATCAGGCTGTCCGGCACCGCCTCCGGAGTCGTGCCCAGCACGCGGGCGAGGTTGCGGCGCAGCTGGTTCGGGTGCCCGCGGTGCGCCTTCCGGTTCGATCGCCGGGCCGCGGCGTTCGCGCCCGCGTCGAAGCCCTTGCGCGCCATGCCCGCCGGCAGGCCGCGGACAAGCCGCCACCCGGCCGCGTACGCCTTGTCGGTCATCGCGGACGTGAAATCGGTTGTCACCGCTGCGGTTCCTCCGGAGCCTTCGCCGCCGGGGCGATGATGTCGCGGGCGCCGGGGGAATTGCGCACCGCCAGCACCCGCTGGAAGACGGTGATGATGCTGAGCACGGCCAGCGCGTACATGGCCGCGTACACCGCGTACGACAGCCAGGTGATGCCGAAATAGCCGCCGATACCGGTGAATCCGGCGCCGACCAGCACGATGACCAGCCGGTCGGGCCGCTCGATCAGGCCGCCGTCGGCCGACAGCCCGCTGGCCTCCGCCCGCGCCTTCGCGTACGAGATGACCTGCGAGGTCACCAGCACCACCAGGGTCGCCACGAACAGATGCTTGGAGTTCGCGTGGTACACCGACCACCAGGCCAGCCCCGCGAAGATGGCGCCGTCGGCCACACGGTCACACGTGGCGTCCAGCACCGCACCGTATTTCGTGCCGCCGCCCCGGGCGCGGGCCATGGCCCCGTCCAGCATGTCGAACATGACGAACAGCCAGATCACCATCGTTCCCCAGAACAGGTGATCGGTCGGGAACAGGGTCACCGCCGCGACGATCGAGGCGGTGGTGCCGATGAGCGTCATCGCATCGGGCGTGAGCCCCGTGCCCACCAGCGCTTTGCCCAGGGGCGCAGTCGCTTTGGCGAACGTCTCGCGACCGAAGAAGCTCAGCACGCTATCCCGCGTCCTTCCATGCGTCGGCTTCCTTCCACGCCTGTGCCAGCAGCGCCCGGGTTTCCCGGAGCAGCTGCGGCATCACCTTCACTCCGCCGACGACGGTAATGAAGTTCGCGTCCCCACTCCAGCGCGGCACGATATGTTGATGCAGGTGATCGGCGAGTGAACCACCGGCAACGCCACCGAGATTCAGGCCGACATTGAAGCCCTCGGGCCGCGACACCTGCTTCATCACCCGGATCGCCTGCTGGGTGAACGCCATCAGCTCGGCGCTCTCCTCGGTGGTGAGGTCCTCGAGGTTGGCGACCCGGCGGTAGGGCACCACCATCATGTGGCCCGGGTTGTACGGATACAGGTTCAGCACCGCGTATACCCATTCACCACGCGCGACGATCAGGCCGTCCTCGTCCGACATCTCCGGAATGTCGGTGAAGGGGTGCCCGGTCTTCTTGGCTGCGTCGATCTTCCGATCCTCGGCCTCGCCGGTGATGTAGGACATCCGGTACGGGGTCCACAACCGCTGCAGGCGGTCCGGATCCCCGGCACCGGTATCCACGATCTGCTCGGACACGGGGGCAATCCATTCACTCATCGATCCGCCTTGCGGATCTCGAAGCCCTCCGCGGTCGGCGACTCGTTCTCGCGGCGCCCGATCCAGTCCACGATGGTGGCCACCGCGTCGGCCACGGGCACGCCGTTGACCTGGGTGCCGTCGCGGAAGCGGAAGCTGACCGCGCCGCTCTCCACATCGCGCGCGCCGGCCAGCAGCATGAACGGCACCTTCTGCGCGGTCTGGTTGAAGATCTTCTTCTGCATGCGGTCGTCGCTGCGGTCGACCTCGGCGCGAATGCCGTTGTCCCGCAGGCGTTCGATCACGCCGTCCAGGTGCTCGACGAAGGTCTCGGCGACCGGGATGCCGACCACCTGCACCGGCGCCAGCCAGGCCGGGAACGCGCCCGCGTAGTGCTCGGTGAGCACGCCGAAGAAGCGTTCGATGGAGCCGAAGAGCGCGCGGTGGATCATGACCGGCCGGTGCTTGCCGCCGTCGGAGCCGGTGTACTCCAGCTCGAAACGCTCGGGCAGGTTGAAGTCCAGCTGGATGGTGGACATCTGCCAGGTGCGGCCGAGCGCGTCCTTGGCCTGGACCGAGATCTTCGGGCCGTAGAAGGCGGCCCCGCCCGGATCCGGCACCAGCTCCAGACCGGAGTCGGTGGCCACCTTGCGCAGGGTCTCGGTGGCCTCCTCCCACAGCTCGTCGGAGCCCACGGACTTCTGCGGGTCCTTGGTGGACAGCTCCAGGTAGAAGTCGTCGAGGCCGTAGTCGCGCAGCAGCGAGAGCACGAACTGCAGGGTGCTGGTCAGCTCCGCGTGCATCTGCTCCTTGGTGCAGTAGATGTGCGCGTCGTCCTGGGTCATGCCGCGCACCCGGGTGAGGCCGTGCACGACGCCGGACTTCTCGTAGCGGTAGACCGTGCCGAATTCGAACAAGCGCAAGGGCAGTTCGCGGTAGGAGCGCCCGCGCGACCGGAAGATCAGGTTGTGCATCGGGCAGTTCATCGGCTTGACGTAGTAGTCCTGGCCGGGCTTGCGCACCGAGCCGTCCTCGTTGAGTTCGGCGTCGAGGTGCATGGCCGGGAACATGCCGTCGCGGTACCAGTCCAGGTGGCCGGAGACCTCGAAGAGATGACCCTTGGTGATGTGCGGGGTGTTGACGAACTCGTAGCCGGCGGCGATGTGGCGGCGGCGCGAGTAGTCCTCGAGCTCCTTGCGGATGATGCCGCCCTTGGGGTGGAACACCGGCAGACCGGAACCGAGCTCGTCGGGGAAGGAGAACAGGTCCAGTTCCAGGCCGAGCTTGCGGTGGTCGCGCTTCTCGGCCTCCTCGAGCAAGCGCAGATGCTCGTCCAGCGCCTCACTGGATTCCCAGGCGGTGCCGTAGATGCGCTGCAGGTCCTCGCGGGACTGGTCACCACGCCAGTAGGCGGCCGAGGAGCGGGTCAGCTTGAAGGCCGGAATGTACTTGGTGGTCGGGATGTGCGGGCCGCGGCACAGATCGCCCCACAGCTTCTCGCCGGTGCGCGGGTCCAGGTTGTCGTAGATGGTCAGCTCTTTGCCGCCGACCTCCATGACCTCCGGATCGTCGATGCCCGACTTGTCGGAGATGAGCTCGAGCTTGAACGGCTCCTTGGCCAGCTCGACTCGGGCCTCGTCGACCTCGACCACCCGGCGCGAAAACCGCTGCGCGCCTTTGATGATCTTCTTCATCCGGGACTCCAGCTTGGCCAGATCCTCGGGGGTGAAGGGGCGGTCGACCTGGAAGTCGTAGTAGAAGCCGTCCTTGATGAACGGGCCGATGCCCAGCTTCGCCTCGGGGAACTCCTGCTGCACCGCCTGGGCCAGCACGTGCGCGGCCGAGTGCCGGATCACATTGCGGCCGTCCGGGGAATCGGCGGTGACGACCTCGACCTCGGTATCGAGTTCGGGCACCCAGGCCAGGTCCTTGAGCGCGCCCTCGGCGTCACGCACCACGATGACCGCGGCCGGGCCCTTGCTCGGCAGGTCCGCCTCGCGCACCGCGGCCCCGGCCGTAGTCCCAGCCGTAACCCGGACGCGGGCGACTGGGGTCTGCTGGGGTGAGGTGGTCACGGCTGGACACTCCTTGGCGGTTCACGGCGGGTGGTCGATCCGCCGTACAGGTTGGACTGGATGACCGGGCACCCCCTTCGTGAAGGGCAGAGCCCCGGCGGCACCACTCTATCGGCACGGTTGTCACCGCGCGCCGATGGACCGGCCCCGCCGCGTCGCCCGCCACCGCGCAGGTCCCGGCCCGGGCCGACCCCGCCCCGGTGACCAGGTGAAACACCCGATCAGCACGAAGAATCGAGGATCCGGCGGCACCTGTGGAACAAGATCGGCCCGAACCGTGGAGTCCAGCGCTCCCGGGCAGGTCGACCGCATGATTCTCCGAGCGACCGCACCGGCACGGCAAGCGAATTCACCGCGGGGCCGAGGCCGCCACCCGCGTGCGGCGACCTCGGACGTATGCGCTTGTCCTGCGCCGCAGGAGGTTTCGGGCAGCCGGGGCGGTGGCTCGAGGCGTGCACAGTCGCCGACACGCTCGACCGGGCCATCAGCCCCGCGCAGCCACCTCGGCGAGCAGGGCTTCACGTTCGGGGGCGGGGCGTTTGGGGCAGCTGGTGCACATCTCGCAGCCCGGCACCTCGAAGACCAGGCAGCAGGAGATGCGGCGGACGAAGGTGCGGCCGCCGACGTCCTGGAACCGTGGCACCGGCAGCCGGCCCGCGACATCGCGGGCCAGGCGGGCACCGGCCTCCTCGGCCCCGATGTCCAGGGCGCGGTTGCCGATGGCGTCGGCCACGATCGCCCACAGCGAGGCCGCGCCCGCGCCGGACACCTCGGCCACCACCGGAATCACGCGAGACAGCGTGTGCCGCAACGCATGTCCGACGGACGCCGTCGCACAGCAGCCTCCCGACTCGGCGTCCGGGTCTTCGGCGGGCGCCACCGGTCCGGCACTCGCCGGGCCGACGGCCTCCCCGGATCGCGGCGGTGGCGCGATCGGAGACCAGGATTCGATGGGCAGCGGACCCGCACCAACGAGGTAGCCGCGCGGTTCCGGCAGCACCCGCTCCACGCCACCGTCGGGCCGCATCTCCAGGGCGATGTGCTCGAGCGCGGGATCGAAGGCGGGCCGCCCGCTCGCGATGGCCGCGACGATCGGATCCACCAGCGACGAGGCCGCCATGCACCACCACAGCGTCCCCGACACTCGCGTGTTGGCAGTCCCCCACGAGATCCCCATGTCGGCGATCCGCTCGGCCAGCCACTGTGGTCGCAGTAGGTCGGTGCCCGGCACCAGCGCCTGTGAAACGGGGGGCTGCGCAACCATTTCCATTCGACTCCGATCCGGCCGATCCACGGTGATTACTACCCACGATGTCACGTTTTCGCGCCGATGTGGGCCGCTCCCCCGCGACCCCCGGCGCACCCGTTCGACTCGCGATGCCGCGAGGCGCGCTCAGCGTATGCCGCGCGGGCTCCCCCACCGCGCCGACGCGCCCGGCGGCGAGCACCGGCCGGATCGCCACCCCGGAAAACACGATGGTGCGGGCATTCCCGAACCGGAAGCCCGCACCAGCGCAGGGTGGGCACTATCAGTGGGTGTGGGCCAACGCCGACAGCTCGGGTGCGTCGATTTCCCGGATGCCCGTGGCGGTGACCTCCAGGACTCGGGCGGTCCCGATGTCGAAGAACAGGCCGGAGACCTCGAGGCCGCGTTCCAGGATCGCCCGCCGGACCACCGGGTGGGCGCGCAGCGTGTCCAGCTGGACGGCCACATTCACGATGGACAGCTGGTCGGCCACCCCGAATCCGGCACGCGCCGCCGCGGCGGCAATCGGGTCGCCGGAGCGGAAGCGGTCCAGGCTGGCCCGGCCGTGGACCAGCCAGTTGCCCAGGCCGGGCCCGGTGGGCCCGCCCGCGACCAGTGCCTTCATCGCCCCGCACGCGGAGTGACCGCAGACCACGACGTTGTCCACGACCAGATCGTCGACGGCGAAGGCGAGTGCCGCCTCGATGGAACTGTCGCGGCCGCCGGGGACCACCAGGTTGCCGACATTGCGGATGGTGAACATGTCACCGGGCCCGCTGTTGGTGATCATGTTGGGCACGATCCGGGAATCCGCGCAGGTCAGGAAGAGCGAGTGCGGGTTCTGCCCGTCGCGTAGCTCGTCCAGGTGCGGGCGCACCAGGTGGGCGTTGCGCTGATGGAAGGCGGCCACGCCCTGGGTGATCGGGTTGCCGTCGTCCTCGCGCCAGGGGCGCAGCACATCGTCGAGCAGGGTGCGGGCGCGCCCGCGCACCGGAGGGCCGGTCAGGGCGTGCGCCATGCGGGCGGTGCCGAGTTCCACGAATTCGACTGTGCCGCCGGTGCTCTCGTGCTGGCCGGCCCAGTCGTGGATGACCTCGTAGGCGGCGTGGTCGAGGAAGTCGACGCTCATCTCGACCAGCACGTCGGTCCCGGAGGGCACCTTGGCCAGTTCCGAGGACAGTTTCGGCAATGCCAGGAACGTGCAGGTGCCGTCGATGCTGACCAGCCAGCGATCGGTGCTGGCCACCTCGCCGGCGGTCACCGAGACGCGCACGACCCGCCACAGCAGCAGGCCGAAGGCCAGCGCCAGGCCGATGATGACGCCCTCGAGCAGGTTCAGGAACACCACGCCGAACACGGTCACCAGGTACACCAGCAGGTCGCCGGTGCGCCGGGCCAGCTTGATGTGGGCGAGTTTGACCAGCTGGATGCCGACCACGATGAGCAGACCGGCCAGGGCCGATCTGGGAATCTGCTGCACCAGGCCGACCAGCGCCACCGAGAACACCAGGATCCAGAGGCCGTGCAGGAAGGCCGAGGCGCGCGAGCGGGCGCCGGCCTGCACGTTGGTGGCACTGCGCACGATGACCCCGGTGACGGGCAGGCCACCGAGGCCGCCGGAGATCACATTGGCCGCGCCCTGCCCGACCAGTTCGCGGTCGAAGTTGGTGCGCGCGCCGGTGTGCATCTTGTCCACGGCGACCGCCGACAGCAGGCTCTCCACGCTGGCGATCAGGGCGATGGTCAGTGCCGCGAGCACCACCTCACCCCACTCGCCGGAGGGCAGGTCGGGCAGGCCGATGGCGTCGAACAGCGAGCCGCTCAACACGATTCGCTCCGGATCACCGGGCAGCACCAGTGACAGCACGGTGCCCGCGACCACGGCGATCAGGGGGCCGGGCAGCACCTTCAGTTTGCCCGGCACGTACTTCCAGCTGAGCATGATGGCGATGACCACCAGGCCGACGACGAAGTCGTCGCCGTGCAGGTTGAGCAGCTGGTTCGGCAGTTCCTTCAGGTTCTCCCACGCGGAGCTCTGCGAGGTGCCGCCGAGCAGCACATGGAACTGCTGCAGCGCGATGGTGACACCGATACCGGCGAGCATGGCGTGCACCACGACCGGCGCGATGGCCAGCGCGGCGCGGGCAATGCGGCTGAGCCCGAACAGGATTTGCAGCACACCGGCCAGTAGGGTGATGAAACAGGCTGTCTTCCAGCCGAATTCGTTGATGGTGGCGGCGACCACCACGGTCAGGCCGGCCGCGGGCCCGCTGACCTGCAGCGGCGAACCGCCGAGCAGGCCGACCACGAGGCCGCCGACCACCGCGGCGATGAGTCCGGCGGCGATGGGCGCGCCGGAGGCGACCGCAATGCCGAGCGAGAGCGGCAGTGCGACGAGAAAGACGACAAGGGATGCAGGAAGATCATGACGCAGCAGGCTGTCGAGCCGGCCGTCGATTCTGCCTGGCGGTGAATCGGTGTCGCGAGACATTTCGCTCCTCAGCGAGCATGTACAGGGGGCATCGAATAAGGGCTGCGGACAGCTCTGGCCGAAGACTCACCGGACGAGCAGAGCCCAGATTAAAGGTAAAGACTTACCAAAGTCTGAGAAAGGTGGTCACCAATACGAAAGGGGTGTGAACCCTCTCGGGTCCACACCCCTTCTTCCCCGGCCGTCACGCGGGTTGGGCCACCCGCCCGACGTCATCGATCTCGGCGATCCCGTCCACGGTGACCTCCACCACGCGCGCGGTGGCGATATCGAAGAACAGGCCCGAGAGCACCACGCCGCGCTCCTGCACGCCGCGGCGAACCACCGGATGCGCGTACAGCGTTTCCAGCTGCACCGCCACATTCACCATGCCGAGCTGATCGACCGGCCCGAAACCGGCCGCCGCCGCGGCCACCGCGACCGGATGCCCGAGCCGGAAGCGCTCGAGGCTGGGCCGGGCGTGCGCGAGCCAGTCGTCGAGCTGGGACCCGGTGACCAGTTCGCTGTGCAGCGCGCCCATGGCGCCGCACCCGGAGTGCCCGCACACCACCACCGAGCGGACATCCAGCTTGTCGAGGGCGTAGATGAGCGCAGCCTCCATCGACGAGTCCTGGGCGTCACGCGGAATCAGGTTGCCCACATTGCGCACCGTGAACAGGTCGCCCGGACCGCTGTTGGTGATCACGTTCGGCACGATGCGGGAGTCGGCACACGTGACGAAAAGCGAGTCCGGCTCCTGGCCGTCGCGCAGCACCCCGAGGTGCGGGCGCACGACGTGCGCGTGGCTGCGGTGATAGGCGGCCACACCGGCGACGATCGGGTCCACGTCGGTGGCGGTGCGCCGCCAGGGTCCGAGGACCTCGTTCAGCAGGTGCCGGGAGTGCCCGCGGGCGGGCGGCCCGTCGGCGACATCGGCCATGCGCACCGCGCCGACCTCCACGAATTCGACTGTGCCGCCTGCACTCCGGTGCTGGTCCACCCAGTCCTGCACGGCGTCGTAGGCGGCGTGGTCGATGAAGTCGACGGTCATCTCGACCACCACCTCGGCGCTGCCGGGCACCTTGGCGAGTTCGGCGGCGAGCTTGGGCAGCGCCAGGAAGGTGAAGCTGCCGTCGACGGTGACCCGCCACCGCCGCGCGTCCACCTCCTCGGCCGCCACCGACACCCGCACCACCCGCCACAGCAGCAGGCCGAAGGCCAGTGCGAGCCCGACCAGCATGCCCAGCAACAGATTCCAGAACACCACCACGAAGGCGGTGGCGGCGTACACCACCAGGTCGCCGGTGCGCTGGGCCCGCCGGATGTGGGCGAGTTTGATCAGCTGGATGCCGACCACGATGAGCAGTCCGGCCAGCGCCGCCTTGGGAATCGAGCGCACCACGTCGACCAGCGCCACCGAGAAGAGCAGGATCCACAGCCCGTGCAGCATGGTCGAGGCCTTGGTGCGCGCCCCCGCTGTGACATTGGTGATGCTGCGCACGATGACCGCTGCCACCGGCAGGCCGCCGATCAGTCCGGAGACCATGTTGGCCGCGCCCTGGCCGAGCAGCTCGCGGTCCAGATCCGTTCGGCGCCTGGAGTTCTGGCGCATCCGGTCCACCGCCACGGCCGATAGGAGGGTCTCCACGCTGGCGATGAGCGCGATGGTCACCGCCATCAGCGCCACCGTGGCCCAGCTGCCGTGCGGCACCTGGGGCAGGTGCAGTTCCGCCGGCAGTGAGCCACTGAGCGTGATGCGCTCGACCCGCACCGGCAGCACCCGCGCCAGCAGGGTCGCGACCACCACCGCCACCAGTGGCGCCGGCACCCGGCGGGCCGGTCCGGGCAGCCGCCGCCAGCCGAGCAGGATGGCGATGACGACCAGTCCGATGCACAGGTCACCGGGGTGAACCGAGGCCAGCTGGTGCGGCAGCGCGACGATGGCGTCCCAGGACGAGGTCAGCGAATCGCCGCCCATGAGCACGTGCACCTGTTCGAGCGCGATGACGATGCCGATTCCGGCGAGCATGGCGTGCACCACCACCGGCGCGATGGCCAGCACCCCGCGTGCGATCCGGCTGAGCCCGAACAGAATCTGCAGGCCACCGGCCAGGATGGTGATGAAACAGGTGGCGGCCCAGCCGAATTGGGTGATGGATTCGGCGACCACCACGGTCAGCGAGGCGGTGGGCCCGCTCACCTGGAGGGTCGATCCGCCGAAGAGTCCGGCGACCACGCCGCCCACCACCGCGGCGATGAGTCCGGCGGCGACCGGCGCGCCCACGGCGACGGCGATGCCGATGGACAGCGGCAGGGAGACCAGGAAGACGACGAACGAGGCGGGTAGATCGTGGCGCACCAGGGCGGCGAAGCCGGGAAGCGACGTCCGTGGAGGCTGATCGGTGTCGGTGGACATATCTCTCCTTCGCCGGCACGGCAGCCCGCCCGGTTCTTCGGTCAACATGTACTGGCATCGAATCGAGAGGCAGCGGCGGGCGAGGCTGGAGAACCACGACGCTTGGCAGATCGCGGGTAATCGTAAAGACAGTGCAAAGGAAATGAAAAACGTTTGCGACAGTTGAGGCGAACCGCTATCAAACTGTGACACAGCTCACTGCACCACGCAGAAGGACTGCCGCGGGCCGAGATGTCACCGGATGTTCACCCGCCGCACCCTGCCGAGTCAGAGACGCTGCCTAATCTCTCGCGCCAGATTGCTGTGGAACCCGAAGTGAGACGGGGTCCTTCGGAAAGGGTTCCGCAAAATGTCGCTCCCCCGCCGCGCTGTCATCGCGGCCGTCGCCGCCGCGCTCGCGACCACCGGTTGCGGCACGCATGCCGAACCGGCATCCGTTCCCGCCGTGACCAGTTCGTGGACCCCGCCGCCCGGGCTGTCCGGACAGCTCACCCTGTACTCGGCGAATCCGCAGGACCTCACCGACGACCTGCTGGCCGGGTTCACCCGGGCGTCCGGGGTGAAGGTGAACGTCGTCAACGGTGAAACCGGCAAGATCACCGCCATACTCGACAAGGAGGGCCCGCAGCCGCGGGCCGATGTGGTGTACCTGGCGTCCTGGACGCCCGCGGCGGAGTACGACCTGCAGGGCCGCACCCTGCCCTACACCCCGCGCGGCGCGGACCGGGTGCACGACGGCTGGATCGGCAAGGATCACGGCTTCATCGGCCGGGACGGGTCGGCGCTCACGATGGTGGTCAACAGCAAGGTGAGCCCGCGCCTGCCCAACGACTGGGCCGATCTGGCCGCGCCCGAATTCCGCGGCCGGGTGATCATGCCGGACCCGCGCGAATCCGGCACCGCCCGGGACCTGCTGGCCGCCATGGTCAGCGCGTGGGGCAGGGACCGCACCTGGGCCATGTTCGACGCCCTCTTCGACAATGGCATGGTGGTGCGCGGCGGCAACGGCCCCGCCCTCGACCAGGTGACCGCCGGCGCCTACGCCGTCGTTCTCGGCGGCGTCGACTACGCGGCCTACGACGCGGCCGCCAAAGGCGTTCCGCTGCGGGTCATCTCACCGTCCTCCGGCACCGTCATCACCCCGCGCCCGGTCTTCATCCTGAACAGCACCCGCAACCCGGCGGCCGCGAAAGCCCTGGTGGACTACATGTTCACCCCCGAGGCCCAGCAGATCACCGCCGCGCACAAGATGATTCCCGCCCGCACCGACGTCCCGGTCGCACCCGGCACCCGCTCCTACGACGAGGTCAAGCAGCTGCCCTTCTCCTGGGATCAGGTGAAGGGCAACGGCACCGGCATCCTGACCGAATTCACCCAGCGCTACCTGAGCTGATCCGCCCCTGGTTCAGCCGCGGCCGTGCGCCCGCTCGTAGGCGGCCCGCGCGGCGGCGGCGCGATCGCGTTCGCGCTGGTCGGCCAGGGCCGGATCCAGGCCGTGCTTGGTGAGGCGGGCACGGCGGAACACGTACATGAGCGCGGCCGTGAAGTAGATCAGCGGCAGGTACAGCAACGCCATCATGGCCAGCCCGATCCACAGCGGGCCGGGAATGAGCAGGAACAGGCACAGCGGCGGGATGATCGGGACGAGGATGCGCAGCATGTAGCGCCGCGCCGCCCCCGGCCCGGTCAGATCGTCGATCACCCACTGCGACATGGCCGGCGGCAGCGTCCCGCCGCAGATGTAGCGCAGGCGCTGCAGCGGATTCGGGCTGGTCCGGTCGCGCACGGTCAGACTTCCTCGGCCAGGCGGAGTTTCAGGGCGGCGAGTTCGGCGCGCAGGGCATCGGGCAGGCGGTTGCCGCCGATGCCGGCGTACCACTCGTCGATCGATTCGAGCTCGCGCACCCATTCGCCGCGATCGACGGTGAGCGCGGCGTCGATCAGGCCGCGGTAGCCGTCGCCGAGTCCGTCGAGATCGAGCGCGGCGGCGGTGGGCACGAAGCCGATCGGGGTGCGCTCGGCCGGAGCGGTGCCGTCCAGCCGTTCGAGCGCCCACTTCAGCACGCGCACATTGTCGCCGAAGCCGGGCCACAGGAACTTCCCGTCGGCGCTGCGCCGGAACCAGTTGACCTGGAAGATCTTCGGCAGCCGCGCGCCCGCGCGCTCCCCCATCGCCAGCCAGTGCGCGAAGTAGTCGCCCACGTGGTAGCCCAGGAACGGCAGCATGGCCATCGGATCGCGGCGCACCACGCCGACCTTGCCGGCCGCGGCGGCCGTGGTCTCCGACGACAGCACCGAGGCGGTGAACACCCCGTGTGCCCAGTCGAAGGATTCGGCGATGAGCGGGATGGTGGTGGCGCGCCGGCCACCGAAGAAGATCGCCGAGATCGGCACGCCGCGCGGGTCGTTCCATTCGGGGGCCACCGACGGGCACTGCTCGATCGGGGTGCAGTAGCGCGAATTCGGGTGCGCGGCAGGGGTTTCCGAGCCGGGTGTCCAGTCCTTGCCGTGCCAGTCGAGGAGGTGGGCCGGGGCCTGCTCGGTCAGGCCCTCCCACCACACGTCGCCGTTGTCGGTGCGGGCGGTATTGGTGAAGATGGAATTGCCCGCGTCGATGGTGGCGATGGCGTTCGGATTGGTCCGCATGCTGGTTCCCGGTGCGACGCCGAAGAATCCGGCCTCCGGGTTCACCGCGTAGAGCCGCCCGTCGGCCCCGAACCGCATCCAGGCGATGTCGTCGCCGACGGTCTCGGCCTGCCACCCGGGCAGGGTGGGCTCGAGCATGGCGAGGTTGGTCTTGCCGCACGAGGACGGGAAGGCCGCGGCGATGTAGTGCGTCTTCCCTTGCGGCGAGGTCAGTTTCAGGATGAGCATGTGCTCGGCCAGCCAGCCCTCGTCGCGGCCGAGGACCGAGGCGATGCGCAGCGCGAAGCACTTCTTGCCCAGCAGCGCGTTGCCGCCGTAGCCGGAGCCGTAGCTCCAGATGGTGCGGGTCTCGGGGAAGTGCGCGATGTATTTGGTCTTGTCGCACGGCCACGGCACATCGGGCTGTCCCGGGCCGAGCGGCGCGCCCACCGAGTGCAGGCACTGCACGTATTCCGTGTCGCCGGTGAGCTTTTCCCAGACCGGTGCGCCGGAGCGGGTCATGATCTGCATCGACACCGCGACGTAGGCCGAATCGGTGATCTCCACACCGTATTTCGGCTCGGCGGCATCCAGCGGGCCCATGCAGAAGGCGATCACGTACATGGTGCGCCCGGCCATCGCCCCGCGGTAGTGCTCGGTCATGACGGTGCGCATGTCGACCGGATCCACCCAGTTGTTGGTCGGCCCGGCGTCGCTCTCGCGCTCCGAGCAGATGAAGGTCCGGTCCTCCACCCGTGCCACGTCGCCGGGGTCCGAGACGCACCAGAACGAGTTGGGTTTGGCCGACAGCGGGACGAAGGTCCCCTTGGCCACCAGCTCGGCGGTGAGCCGATCCCATTCGTCGCGAGAGCCGTCGCAGTAGACGATGCGCTCGGGCGTGGTCAACTCGGCGATCTCCGCGACCCAGGCCAGGATGCCGGGATGGTCGGTCGGCGTGGTGGCGACGGCGGCGAGGGGACGTTCAAGCACGGCGAGCCTCTCTGAAGGAAACAACTAGGTTTTTAGTTTAGAAAACACGCAAGCAGAAAGGCGGGCGGGGCCGCCGGACGGGTGCCGGGACACCCGCTACGCGGGCTGTTCGAGCGCCTCGGCCTGGCCGGAGACCACGCCGGTGAGAATCGCGCGGGCCACCGCGAGCAGTTCGGCGACCTGCGGCGAGGTCAGCGCGTAGGTGACCGAGAGTCCCTCCCGGCGGGCGGTGACCAGACCGGCCCGCCGCAGAATGGACAGCTGCTGGGACAGATTCGCGGCCTCCACCCCGATTTCGGTGAGCATCTCCGAGACCGCGTGCTCCCGCTGACTGAGCAGTTCGAGCACTCGGATGCGCACGGGATGGCCCAGCGTTTTGAAGAAGTCCGCCTTCATCTGATAGAGCGGCCGTTGCATTCCTGGCACCTGCGAGCCACTCCTTCCACTGGCGGCGGATCATCCCTGCACACGACCCACCCGGCAATTGCAGAGTTTAGCAACCAGGCCAATCAAGGCCCATGCGCCCCGGCGTGGCACGGGCGTGCGGCAGCCGCGCGTGTCAGCCAGGGATGAACCGTTTTGCCAAGGGATGAGATTCCGCGTGCATGGTACGTTCGGTCGTTCGCCGGACCGCCTACCAGAAAGACCAACCGTGCCCCTCGCCACCCTGAACGGCATCCGACTCAACTACGACGTCACCGGCAGCGGGCCGCTGGTCGTGCTGGTCATGGGCACCGGCAGCCCGGGCCGGGTGTGGCGCACGTATCAGGTTCCGGCACTGGTGAAGTCGGGTTTCCGGGTCGCCACCTTCGACAATCGCGGCATCGCGCCCTCGGAGGAGAGCGCGCACGGCATGCGCATCGAGGATCTGGTCGCCGACACCGCGGCCCTCATCGAACACCTCGGCGGCCCAGCACATGTGGTGGGCACGTCCCTGGGTGCGCGCGTGACGCAGGAGCTCGCGCTGGCGCGGCCGGAGCTGGTGCGCAAGGCGGTCATGCTGGCCACCGCCGGGCGGCCGCATCCGCTGACGAGCACGTTGAGCCGCGGCGAGCAGGCCCTGCACGAGCAGGGCGTGAAACTGCCGCCGGAATACGCGGCGGCCATCAAGGCGATGCTGAACCTCTCCCCGCACACGCTCGAGGCCGACGACCAGGCCCAGCAGTGGCTCGACATCTTCGAGTACTCGGCGAGCGCGACGGAGCCCGCGCCGGGGGTGCTGGCCCAGATGCGCATGGACCGCTCGGGCAATCGGCTCGCCGAATATGCCCGGATCACCATCCCCAGCCTGGTCGTCGGATTCGCCGACGATCGCATGCTGCCACCGGTCTTCGGCCGGGAGGTGGCCGCGGCGATTCCGGGCGCGCGCTTCGTCGAGATCGAGAAGTGCGGCCACTACGGGTATCTGGAACGCCCCGAGGAGGTCAACCGCACCATCATCGACTTCCTCACCGACGGGCACGCCTGAGCCCCAGCAGATTCCGGCCCCACCCCGGAGAAGGAACCGGACAGCGCTAGCCCGCACCGAGCTCGGCGGCAATCGCGCCGGCCAGCAGGGTGCGGGCCCGGTCGAGGGTGAGCGAGCCGCTGTGCCAGCGCTCGCTCAGACCCTCGACCAGGGCGGTGAGGCGTTCCGCGACGGCCGCGGCGTCGAGATCCAGTGGGATGGAACCGGTTTCCTGACCGTGCAGGATGAGCGTCTCCACATCGGAGTTCCAGGATTCGGTGCTGGCCCGGAGCGGTTCGCGCAGTGTGGGATCGAAGGCCGCGCTGGCGCGCAGTTCACCCCAGGCGACGCTGTTCTCGCGGACCTCGTCGGTGTCCTGCAGTTCCAGCAGCAGCATGCGCTCGACCTGCGCGCGCGGGTCCACGAGGTCGGCGAAGGCCTGGTCGGTGTAGGACTCCGCCCGGTGATTGATGTGCTCGAGGGCGGCGCGCAGGATGCCGGCGCGGTCCTTGAAGTGGTAGTAGATCAGCGCGGTGGACACGCCCGCGGCGGCGGCCAGTTTCTCGACCCGCAGTCCGCGGACTCCGTCCTGCGCGATGACTCGAACGGCGGCTTCCAGGATCTGGCTCTGACGGTCCGACACGATTCCTCACTCTAGAACGATTGCGCGGCCGGTCCGGAACGGGCGGCGTCCCCGAACCGGCCGCGCCCCGGCGAATTACAGGCTGCACCGGGAGCTCGGATGCCTCAGTCGACGGGTTCCTGCTGAGTGGTGCAGTGGATGCCACCACCACCGGCGGCGATGGCGTCGATATTGATCTGCACCACGGTCCGATCCGGGAACAGGCGCTGCAGGGTGGACTGCGCCGCCGAATCGGCCTCGGGGTCACCGAATTCGGGGGCGATGACGCCGCCGTTGCAGACATAGAAGTTGATATAGCCCGCGGCGAAGTCGTCGCCCGCGCCCCGGTAGCGCAATTCCGAAGGCGCTTCGAGGGTTTCGATCTCGAGCGGCCGGCCCTGCGCGTCGGTGGCATGGTGCAGGATGTCGAGGTGACGGCGGGTCACGTCGTAGTCGAAGGACTCCTCGTTGTTGTCGAGTCCCGCGACCACGACGCCGGGGCGGGCGAAGCGGGCATAGAAATCGGTGTGGCCGTCGGTGATGTCGTGCCCGGCGATGCCCGGCAACCAGATCACCTTCTCGAGGCCGAGCAATCGGTGGAGCTCGGCCTCGACGTCGGACTTCTTCCAGCCCGGATTCCGATTGTTGTTCAGCACACAGGATTCGGTGATGAGCGCGGTGCCCTCGCCGTCGACCTCGAGGCCGCCGCCCTCGAGCACCAGATCGGTGTGCACGGTCTCCACCCCGGCGCGGCCGTCGACCACGGTGGCGATCTTGGCGTCGCGGCGGTGCTGCTGTTTGCCGCCCCAGCCGTTGAAGTTGAAGTCGACGCCGGCCTTGGTGCCGTTGCCCCGCACGAACACCGGGCCGGTGTCGCGCATCCAGAGGTCGTCGAGGTCGGCGACGATGAGTTCGACATTCTTGCCGCCCAGCAGGTTTCGCGCCATGTCGAGTTCGTCCTGGCGCACCAGCATGGACACCGGTTCGAAGCGGGAGATGGTGGCGGCGATGGTGGCCAGGTTCTGGCGGACCTGCGGCAGCAGCTGCCTACCCCAGATGGCTTCGCTCGCGCCGAAGGCCATCCAGGTGCGCTTGTGGGGCGCGCCCTCGTCGGGCATCACCCAGGAGCGGCCGTCGCTGGGCGTGGAGGACGAGGTGTCGCCGCTGAACCACGACGAGATCGGCCCGTCGCAGCCCGCGAGCAGCAGCCCGCCCATGGTCAAGATCCCGGATCGCATGAACCGGCGTCGTTGCATCTCGCAATCTCCTTGTGTGAGGGGCACGGCGCGGCGTTTCCCTCTCCGGCGCGCTGAATCCGCTGAACCCGCTGGTAGAACGGCCGTCCGCACACGACGACCCCGAGCCGGGCACCAAGGACTGTATTCCTGACTGAATTTTCAGTCAAGGAACGCGACGCAGGTCACCCGGCACGGGCGGGCCCGGCGCGCGGGCACGGGATCGGCGGGGCCGTTTGACGAGAGCCGTATATCTTTGCGCGCCAGCATCATCCGCCACCGAACCCGCCCTAGGGTGGCCCTGACGACGATCGACGACAGGAAGGACGCAGGTAATGGCAGGCAAGGGCGCGGGCTGGCTGGAACCGATCGAGGAGTCCACGCAGCGGTTCCTCGCGACGGTCGACACGCTCACCGACGACCGGATCGGCGGCGCCTCGCTGATCCCGCCGTGGACGCGGGGCCATGTCATCGCGCACGTCTGCCGGGCCGGGGACAGCCTGGTGCGCCTGCTGACCTGGGCGCGCACCGGCGTGGAGACCCCGCAGTACGCGAGCATGGCGGCCCGGGCCGCCGAGATCGAGGCGGGCGCGGCGCGACCGGTGGCCGAACAGCTGGCCGATGCGGCCGCCGGCGCGCAGCGATTCGCCGACGCGGTGCGGCTGTTGCCGGCCGAGGCGTGGGAGCGGACCGTCCGGCCGCGCACCGGGGAACTGCGGACGCCGGAGACGCTGGTGCCGATGCGGTTGCGGGAATTGGAGATTCACCACGCCGACCTGAATGCCGGATATTCGTTCTCCGACATTCCCGAATCCGCAGCGCGCTGGATTCTCGACGATATCGCCGACGCGCTCTCCGGCCGGACACCCGACGGCCCGGCCCTGCGGCTGCGAGCCACCGACAGCGACTTCCGCCGGGAGCTGCAGGGGGACGGGCACGCGTCGCCGATCGGCATCACGGGCACGCAGGCCGACCTGCTCGGGTGGCTCAGCGGCCGGATCCCGCCGGCCGCGACCGGCCTCACCGCCGCGGGCGCCGACACCGTACCGCCGGCCCCGACCTGGATCTGACCACCCCGAATTCGGTCATCCCGCTCCCGCCCGGCCCCGGCGCCGGTCAGACTCGAAAACTATGACCGCCCTTCGCATTACCGCCACCTTGGCCGCCGTCCTCGTGATCACCGGCGCCGGGGCTGTCGCGACAGGTCCGGCCGCGGCGCCCGCGCGGGCGTACGGACCGGCGTCGTGCGTTCCGGGGAACCCCACCCAGCCCACCTCCGAGCTGTTCGCCACCACCAACACCGCCACCATCACCGACCCGGCCGATCCCCGGCTGAGCGACCGGTTGTCGCAGTTCGAGCTGGAGGTGAACGCGACCGCGCTCACCGAACTCGCGCTGCCCGTCGGCTCGGAACTGCTGGACGGGGTGTTCTGGTCCTCGGACACCGGGGCGGTCACCTACGAACGGTCCCGCCAATTCCAGCTGGCCTGTACCGATTTCAAGAATCTGTGCTGGGTCGCCGACGACCTGCGGGTGCGCTACAACCAGGAATCGGTGCTGACCTTCGAGTACCTGCCCGGCGACGACGTCCGCGCCGATGCCTTCACCGTCACCGTCCCGGGCATCGACCGCACCCGCTTCCACGATGCCCTGGTCGCGGATCCGCAGGTGCGTGACCGGCTCGGTGGCGGATCGGTCACCGAATCGGGCGATCTGGTGCTGGTGGCCGACCGCGCCGATCAGGATCTGGTGCGGAATTTCGTGACCGGACTCGGCGGCGCATGGAACGACGGCCAACTGCGTTACGGCGATCGCGAATTCGTGCACGGCACCGGCACCGCCGCTCTGGCGTGCCAGCTGTGACCGCCTGCGGGCATCGCTGTCATCTGCATGGTCCTATGGTGAGACCAGTATCCTCGGGGGATGAAGCGTACGTCGTTCGCGCGGTGGCCCTGCTCGGTCGCCCGGACCATGGATCTACTCGGGGACTGGTGGACGCCGCTGGTGCTGCGTGAAGCCTTCTACGGAGTGCGGCGATTCGACGAGTTCCAGCAGGAATTGGGAATCGCCCGCAATACGCTCAGCGATCGGCTCAAGCGGCTGGTCGAGGAGGGGCTGCTCGAAAAGCGGCCGTACCACACCGAACCCACCTGGTACGAGTACGTGCTGACCGAGAAGGGCCGCGACTTCTGGGATGTGCTGCTGGTGATGTCGCGGTGGGGCGACCGCTGGCTGGCCGACGCGGACGGGCCGCCGGTGATCCTGAACCACACGGCGTGCGGGCACGACACCCAGCTCAAGGTGGTGTGCGAGCACTGCGATCAACCGGTGCCGATCGAGGAGTCGCGGCTGCGCATGGGGCCCGGCTATCCCGAGCGGCTGCGCGAGCGGCCCGATATCCAGGCGCGGTTCGCCCGGCAGGAGACCAAGTAGCTGTCCCGGATTCCGGGTGACATCCCGGAATCATGCGTTGACCTGCATCGTCTATTTATGCAACCATCGAGCAGTAGCAGCTCTCACAGCGAGGTGACGCATGGAGTGGACCGGCGCGAAGTATGCCGATGGACCGACGGCGCAGGCCGAGATCTGGATCGACGCGACGCCCGAGGCGGTGTGGGCGCTCGTCTCGGATATCGGGCTGATGCCGGAGATGAGCGCGGAACTGCAATCGGCGCACTGGGTGCGGCCGGACACCCCGCCCGGCGTGGGCAGCACCTTCGTGGGCACCAGCCGGCACGAGGCGCTGGGCGAGTGGTCGACGACTTCCCATGTCGTGGAATGGGATCCGCCGCGCGTCTTCGCCTGGGCGGTCAGCGATCCCGAGAACCCCTCGGCCACATGGCGTTTCACCGTCGAGTCCGCGGACGGCGGCACGACTCTGCGGCAGTGGGTCCGCATGGGCCCCGGCCGGTCCGGGCTGAGCATCGCCATCGAGGCCATGCCCGAGAAAGAGGAGAAGATCGTGTTCGTGCGCATGCGGGAATTCGAGGCCGCGATGCAGGCCGTGGTCGCCGAGATCAAGCGCCGCGCCGAGGAGGGGACCCGCTGATGCGTACCGCCACCACCGTCGAACTCTCCCGCGACTCCCGGCAGGTCATCGAGTTCGTCCGCGAGGCCGAGACCATGGGCCTGGACATCTGCTGGGTGGCCGAGGCCTGGGGCTCCGACGCCCCCTCGGTGCTCGGTTACCTCGCCGCCCGCACCGATCGAATCCTGCTGGGCTCCGGCATCATCCAGGTCGGCACCCGGTCACCGGTGGCCATCGCCCAGGCCGCGCTCACCCTGGCCGAACTCTCCCAGGGCCGCTTCCTGCTCGGCCTGGGCACCTCCGGCCCGCAGGTCATGGAAGGGCTGCACGGCGTCCCGTTCGCCCGCGCCCTCACCCGCATGCGCGAGACCATCGACGTCATCAAGCAGGCCACGGCCGGTGAGAAGGTCTCCTACCAGGGCGACACGATCCGAATCCCCTTGGACGGCAACAGCAGACCGATGCGGCTGTCGATCCCCGCCAACACCGGCATCCCGATCTACATCGCCAGCATGTCGCCCAGGATGCTCGAGCTCACCGGCCGGGTGGCCGACGGCTGGCTGGGCACCAGTTTCGTCCCCGAGGGCTCTCACGCCTACTTCGACCACCTCGACGCCGGCCTCGCCGCCGCCGGCCGCACCCGCGCCGACATCGATGTCTGCCAGGGCGCGGAGGTCGCATTCTTCGACGACGAGGAAGCCGTCACCCGCCACGTCGCCGGCCGAAAACTGGAGCTGGCCTTCAGCATCGGCGGCATGGGCAGCGAGAAAACCAACTTCTACAACGCCGCCTACGCCCGCCAGGGCTGGTCCGACGTCACCGGGGAGATCCGGCAGCGCTGGCAGGACGGCGACCGCGCGGGAGCAACCGCGCTGGTCACCGACGACATGATCCTCGCCACCACCTTGATCGGCACCCCGGACATGGTGCGACGCCGGCTCCGGACGTGGAGCGACGTGGGCGTCGACACCGTCCGCCTCTACCCCGCGGGCGACACCCTCGACACCAAGCTGTCCAACCTCGCCCAGGCCCTGGACCTCATCGCCGACCTCGACCACACCCGAATCAGCTCACCGTCGCCCGCCGACTGACCTCGGCCGCCCGGCCCGGTTTCGGCCAGGGCACAGCCCTTTCCGCGATCGCCGCGCGGGCCAGCACATCCGCCAGCTCGGTGGCGATCTCGCGGATCACCGGCAGGATCGAGCCGGGTTGCGCGGCCAGGACTAGGTCCAGCAAGCGGTCATCGGTCGCAGCGATCTCGGACTAGGTCTGGCGGACGGGGGTGTAGGCGTCCGCGTCGAGGGCGAAGGTCCAGGCGACACCCTCCTTGGCGGTGCGGGTGGCCGGTGGGACGCGGAGCCAGTAGGTGCGATGGGTGCCGTCGGGTTCGGGGGTGGAGTTGACCACCTCGACCATGACGACGTCCTCGTCGTCGGGGAGTTGGATGCGCCAGAGGATGCCGGTCTCGTCCCGGTGGACCGGCTGGGCGCCGGATTCGGCGAGATAGCGGTCGTAGCCGAAGAATTCGAGCATGACGCGGCGGAGTTCGGCATTCTCCTCGGTACGGATGCGGGCGGCGGTGAGGGTGGTCAGGTCGTCGAAAAGGGAAGCGGGGACCGGCATTCCGCGCCAGGTGTGCAGGGCGAAACCGTCGGGGTAGACCAGGGCGGGGCCGTCCTGGGCGTGCAGGCGGCCCGCCTCGTCGCGTTCCAGGCGGTCGGGGCGCTCGCAGAAGACGATGACGTGCTCGAAGGGCCACCACCAGCCCGCAGCGCGGGCGACACCCGCCAGGCCGGCGAGGCGTTCGCTGTCGGGGAAGGCGGACAGCCAGGCGGCGTCGTGCTGGCCGAGGACGGCATCGAGGAAGATGGCCTGGATGTCGCGCTCGGCCTTGGCACGGGCCTTCCGGTCGGCGGGATCGACGGCGACGGCGGCGTCCACGACGCCGAGGCGGATGCGGTCGGTGAGGGTGCGGGTGGCGTCCCACAGGCGAGCGCCGGTCGCGTTCCACAGTTCCGACCAGCCGGCGGGGCCGAGCTGGTCGTGCACACGGCCGCGTTCAGCCGCCCAGGGCCGGGTGCGCACCTCGTCGCGGACGCTGCGGCCCGGGTCGTCCAGTGCGCGGATGGCGGCGACGGCCGCCAAAGGTGAAGCCACCCAGACATATCGGGTCGGGGTGGGCAGACCGGCGCTGGCATAGGCACGCCGGGCGGCCTCCTCGGCGGCGGCACGATCGGCGGGTCCGGTGGCGGCTGCGACCGCGCGCCACTCATCGAGAAGCTGCATGTGAGATTCCTTGGCTATCAGGCGGATCGGCACCACGATGACCAATTCGGTCGGTGACCCCGCAAGTTCGGTCGTCTACGGCGTGAGTGCGGACGGCGACGGCATCAATTCAGACGGCGACCGCGTGAGTTCAGTCGGCGACGATGCGGACTGCGCCGGGGAAGTACTCCCGCTGGCGGATGACGCGGAACCAGCCCTTGGGCAAGGGAATCGGCGCGTGTTCCTCGTGCACCACACGCCCACCCTCGGGCAGGTGCATCAGTAGGTGGGCGCCGGAGCGCAGTAGCTGCCCAGGTGCCGCCACCGCGTGCGCATGCCCGGTCACCTCCCCCAGCGCGAGCACCATGCGCCCGCGCGCATCCCGCGGTTCAGGCGGCGTCTCGGTCGCGTGCGCCGGCACCTCCGACTCGGCGATCGGCATGATCAGCACATCTCCCTGACGGAACATGAGGTCCTCCCCGGTGGGTGCCGGCGCCCCGTGCGTCCGGCCCACTCGAAACTAGCGGTGGGGTACGACAATTCGCGGCCACCACCCGATGCCGTACGCCATCGCTATACCGCTGTCGCCGAATGGTCGGCGCGCCGAGGGCGCTCGGCCGCGCCCCGCGCCGGTGACCTGTCGGGCGGTCTTGGTAGAACTGGCGGGCACGGACAGATCACAGCCCTGGCGTACGGAGCCCGTCATATGACCATTTCCACCCATCTGCAGGAATTCCACGGCCTTCCCATTGTCGAGTTCCCCGGGGACGCGGCGGAAGTCGCGCTGCCCGCGGCGGACGCGGCCGCATGGCGAATCGCCGCCGATCCGTACGGCGACTCCCCGGAGGAGTGGCCGGCGGCCTTCGCGCGTTTCCTCACGGCGGTGGACACCACCCGGGTGCCGGCGCTGGTGATCGGGCAGTGGGGTGAGGTCTACGACCACAACTCCGATCTGGTGATCCACGAGCTCATCCGGGTGCGGGAGCGGTTCCCGGCGCTGCGCGCGGTCTTCCTCGGCGAGATCACCTACGAGGAGGCGGAGATCTCCTGGATCCAGCAGTCGGATGTCACGCCGCTGCTGGCCAATTTCCCGGCGCTGGAGGAACTTCGGATCCGCGGCGGCGAGCACCTGGCGTTCCCGCCGACCCAGCACGCGGCGCTCCGCACGCTGGTCGTGGAGACCGGCGGTCTGGGCGGGGATGTGGTGCGCGGGATCGGCGCGAGTTCGCTGCCCGCGCTCGAGCACCTCGAATTGTGGCTGGGCGTATCCAATTACGGCGGTGACGCCACCGTCGCCGATCTCGCCCCGCTGCTGTCCGGGGACCGGTTGCCGAAGCTGACCTCACTGGGCCTGCGCAACAGCGAGATTCAGGACGAGGTCACCGCCGCGGTGGCCGGGGCGCCCGTGGTGGCGCGCCTGCAGACCCTGGACCTGTCGCTGGGCACACTCGGCGACGAGGGCGCGACGGCACTCCTGCACGGACAGCCGCTCACCCATCTGCGCACCCTCGATCTGCACCACCACTTCATCAGTGCCTCCCTGCGGGCGCGGCTGACCGCGGCGCTGCCGGGTGTCACGGTGGATCTGTCGGAGGCCGAGGTCGAGAACGACGAAGAGAATCCGGCCGATCGCCGCTACACGGCCGTGGCGGAATGACCGGTGCGGGGGCGACGCGCCTTGCCGTGGTGGGCAATCCGGGCAACCGGCGCGTGACCATGTTCCAGGAGTCGGTGCGGCGCGCCGGGATGGCCGAGGCGCGGGTGGTGCCGTGGCTGGATGTGCTGTGCGGGCGTGCGGAATTCGGGTCGGGCGAGCTGGTGCGGCTGGACTCGCCGGGTGAGGATCCCGAGGTCGAGCGGCGGCTGCGGGATGTCGAGGATGCGACGCGGGTCGAGGGCACGGCCGTCTGGTACGAACGATTCATCGCGGCCGCGCGGACGGCCGGTGCGCGGGTGCGAGCCTGCGGCGCACGGCTGCTCGACGACCCGGACGCGCTGGCCGTGCTCTTCGACAAACGCCGCTGCCATGCCGTACTGCGGGAAGCCGGTGTGCCCGTGCCGTTCTCACCGATCTCGGGGACGGGGACCTGGGTGCGCGGCTGGGACGATGTCCGGGAACTCATGAC